>JAKFCL010000001.1:0-1896 GCA_036676665.1 Arenimonas sp.
GTGAACAGCGCCGGCTGGGCCCAGGCGAGCAGGCTGTCGGCGACCTGGGTGCCGTGCGCCTTCTGCGGGTCGCTCAGTTCGGAGTTGGCCTGGATCGCGGCGTTGAGGAAGATCGTCGCGGTGGCCTGCATCAGCGGCCACTGGCCGGCGATCTCGCCCTCGAACTTGCGCAGCTTCGGCTCCAGGTCGCGCATCAGCGCCTGCTCGGCGTCCGGCGCGGTCAGACGGGCCATCATGTCGCGGAACTTGCGGGTGTCCTCGGCCGACGGCGGCTCGGCCATCTTCTGCCGCTGCACCCAGAGCCGCTCGCTGCGTGCGTGCAGGTCCGGCGGCAGGCGCAGGCGCGACCAGCGCACCAGGTCGTTGTCGCGCAGCGCCTTGGCCTGGCTCTCGACGGCCGCCACCGGATCGCCCGGCGCACGCGCTTCCCGGCTGTCGGGCGGGTCGCGCCGGCAGGCCGAAAGGGTCACGACCAGGGAAAGCAGGGCCACCAGGGCCCAGGCAGGCAGGCGTCGGATCATGCGTCGGGGAGTCGGTCGGTCGGGCGCTGAATCTACCAGATCGGGCGTTCGCGGCCCGTTGCCGCCGCCCGGGTCGCGGGGGCGATTCAGCGACGCAGGGCGTCGGCGATCTGCTGCTGGATGGCCTCGGCGGCGGCGACCGGGTCCGCGGCCTGGCGGATCGGGCGTCCGACGACGATATGGTCGGCGCCGGCGGAAAAGGCCTGGATCACGTCGACCGTCCGCTTCTGGTCGTCCCCGGCCGGGCCCGCCGGGCGGATGCCCGGGCAGACCAGCAGGAACCCCGTCCCGGTCGCCTGACGCAGGGCGGCGGCCTCCTGGCCGGACGAGATGACCCCGTCGCAGCCGGCCGCCTGCGCGGCGAGTGCACGTTCGACGACGATCTCCGCAGGATCGGCGTCGATTCGCAGCTGGCGCAGGTCGGCACGGTCCATCGACGTCAGCACCGTCACCCCGAGCAGGCGTATATCGCCCTTCTCCTGCGAAGCGGCACGCATCATGCCGTCATGTTGCGCGTGAATGGTGCAGAACGACACCGGAAAACGGCGCAGCCCGCGGATCGTCGCGGCGACGGTGGCCGGCACGTCGTGGAACTTCAGGTCGACGAAGACCCGTTTGCCGCGACCCGCCAGCTCGTCCAGCACCCGGAAGTAGTCGCCGCTGGTCAGCAGCTCCATGCCGAGCTTGTAGAAGGTGACGCTGTCGCCGAGCCGGTCGACCCAGGTGCGGGCCTCGGCGGCGGTCGGCACGTCGAGCGCGAAGATCAGCCGGTCGCGATCGGGGTTCACCGCACCCCTCCGGTGTAGTCCAGCGCCCGCAGCTTGCGCTGGCGGCGCTCGGTTTCCGGCAGGCTCCATTCGTTGTCGAACAGCGCCGGCTCCCAGCTGCCGTAGGTCGGGTTGGGCAGCACGAACCAGCGCTCGCCGAACCAGCCCAGGTACGGCGCCAGCGCCTCCCGGCGCCCGGCCGGGGTATTGGCCAGGATCGTCGCCATGTCGCCGATCTGGTCGCCGAACTGCATCACCACCCGGTGCGTGCGGCCGACGTGCTGGCGCCGGCAGCCCTTCTCGGAGCCCTGCGACTCGCAGCCGTCGACGATGAAACCCAGGCCCAGGAACTGGTCGTCCGACGCCACCGGGAAGCCGGCCGCACGCAGATTCGCCAGCGTCGGTGCCTGCAGGTGGGCGGCGCGGTTGCTGACGTAATACACGGTGACCCCGCGCTGCGCGGCGGCCTTCGCGAACTCGACCGCGCCCGGCACCGGCCGCGCCTTGCCCTCGCGCACCCAGGCGTCCCACGTGACCTCGTCGTAGGCCAGGCCGTCGCGCACCAGGCGGGCCTGGTAGGGCGAGTTGTCGAGCACGGTCTCGTCGAT
>JAKFCL010000002.1:0-11131 GCA_036676665.1 Arenimonas sp.
CCGCTGCAGCGCCGGCACATCGACCGGCTGCGCCGCGTCGACGCGCTGCCCGGCGATCGTCAGGATGCGGTCGCCGGCGCGCAGGCCGGCCTTCTCGGCGGCCGAGCCGCGCTCGACCGCGTTTACGAGCACGCCCTCCGCCAGGCCCGTTCCCTTCAGCGAGCGCAGGCGGAAGCCCGGCTGGACGCGGTCGATGCGGCCGTCCGCGATCAGCGCCTGCACGACCTCGGCGGCGTCGGGGCCGGGAATCGCGAACGCGAGGTCGCCGCCGAAGATCATGCCGCGGGTGTTGACGCCGACGATGCGGCCGCTGAGGTCGACCAGCGGGCCGCCGGAATTGCCCGGAGCGATCGCCGCGTCGTGCTGGATCCACGCGTAATAGCGCCCGGTCGGCTCGTCGGTGCCGAGACGGTCCTCGTAGTCGGCCTCGTCGTCGAACAGAGACACCAGCAGGCGCCGCGGGTTGTTCACCACGCCGGCGCTCATCGAATTGGACAGGCCCCACGGTGCGCCCATCGCCAGCACCGTGTCGCCGGGGCGCAGGTCCAGCGTCGGCGCGAATTCGGCGTACCGGAAAGTCTCCGGCTTCGGCGGCAGCGCCTGCAGCACCGCCAGGTCCGACAGCGTGTCGGTACCGACCAGCCGCGCCGGCAGCTCGCGGCCGTCGGCGAACACGACGCGGAAACTCTTGCCGTTCTGGGTGACGTGGGCGTTGGTGGCGATATGCCCCTCGGGCGACACCACCGTGCCGCTGCCGCTGGCGACACTGAGCACCGACTCGCCCTGCCGGTAGTCCTCGCGCACGTTCAGGATGCTGACCACCACCGGCAACACCCGGTCGCGGGCATCCGAGATGCGGCCGGCGTCGCTGGCGCGGACGGTGCCGGCGGGCGCCACCGGTGCGACGGGGTCGTCGGCGGCGGCCGGCGTGGATGCCGCCAGCAGCCAGGCGGCCAGCGAAAACGCGGCCACGCGGGCCACGGCGGTCGGGGTTCGGGACATTCGGCTCTCCGGGGAACGGACCGCCTTAGGGTACAGGCCGCGCGGAAGGTTCCGCGCGGCCCGTCGGTCACGCTTCCGGCTGGGGCGCCGGCGTGGTCGCGGCGACGTCTTCCTCGACGGCCTCGATCAGGTTCACCCGCTCCACCGCGCACAGCTGCTCGCCCTCGGCGACGCGCATCAGCGTGACGCCCTGGGTGTTGCGGCCGACCTGCGAGACTTCCGAGGCGCGCGTGCGCACCAGCGTGCCCTGGTCGGAGATCAGCAGGATCTCGTGTTTCTCGGTCAGCTGGATCGCGCCCACCAGGTCGCCGTTGCGCTCGCTGGTCTGCAGCGCGATCACGCCCTGCGTACCGCGGCCCTTGCGCGGATATTCGCTGGCCGGCGTGCGCTTGCCGTAACCCTTGGCGCTGGCGGTCAGGATGTCGCCGTCGCCTTCCACGACGATCATGCTGACGACCTTGGCGCCCTGGCCCTCGCCGTCTTCCTTCAGGCGCATGCCGCGCACGCCGGTGGCGGTGCGGCCCATCGAGCGCACTTCGCCCTCGTTGAAGCGCACGCCCTTGCCGTTGCTGGCGAACAGCATGATGTCGCGCTCGCCGTTGGTCAGCTGCACGTCCACAAGGCCGTCGCCCTCGTCGAGGTTGATCGCCCAGATGCCGGTGGTGCGCGGCCGCGAATATTCGCTCAGCGGCGTCTTCTTGACGGTGCCGTCGCGGGTGGCGAAGAACACGAAGTGGCCGTCGTCGAATTCGCGCACCGGCAGCACCGCCTGCACCTTCTCGCCTTCCTGCAGCGGGATCCAGTTGATGATCGGCCGGCCGCGCGAGTTCGGGCCGGCGTCCGGCAGCTGGTAGACCTTCAGCCAGAACACGCGGCCGGTGCTGGTGAACGTCAGCAGCGTGTCGTGCGTGTTGACGATCCACAGCCGGTCGACGAAGTCCTCCTCCTTGACCGCGGTGGCCGAGCGTCCCTTGCCGCCGCGCTTCTGCGCCCGGTAGGTGGTCAGCGGCTGGCGCTTGGCGTAGCCGGCGTGCGAGAGCGTCACGACGACGTCCTCGGAGGCGATCAGGTCGAGGATGTCGAGGTCTTCCTCGCCCGGTCGGATCTCGGTGCGGCGCGCATCGGCGTACTCGGCGCGCAGGTTCAGCAGTTCGGTGCGGATGACCTCGAGCAGGCGCTCGGGATTCTCCAGGATCTCGATCAGCGCGCGGATCGCCTCGAGCAGCTGGCGGTATTCGTCGGTCAGCTTCTCCTGCTCCAGACCGGTCAGGCGATGCAGGCGCATCTCGAGGATCTGCTGGGCCTGCACGTCGGTCAGCTGGTAGCCGCCGTCGACCAGGCCGACGCCCGGCGGCAGGTCCTCGGGGCGCGACGCCTCGGCACCGGCGGCGCCGAGCAGCGCGCCGACCAGGCCCGGCTGCCAGGCGCGGGCGAGCATGCGTTCCTTGGCGACCTGCGGGCTTTCCGACGTCTTGATCAGCTCGATCATCTCGTCGATGTTCGCCAGCGCGACCGTCAGGCCCTCGAGGATATGGGCGCGGGCGCGGGCCTTGCGCAGCTCGAAGATCGTCCGCCGCGTGACCACTTCGCGGCGGTGGCGGACGAACGCCTCCAGGAACTGCTTGAGGTTCAGCGTCTGCGGGCGGCCGTCGACCAGCGCCACCATGTTGATGCCGAACACCGATTCCATCGGCGTCTGCAGGTACAGGTTGTTGAGCACGACCTCGGCCGACTCGCCGCGCTTGACCTCGATGAAGATGCGCATGCCGTCCTTGTCGGACTCGTCGCGCAGCTCGCTGATGCCCTCGAGCTTCTTCTCCTTGACCAGCTCGGCGATCTTCTCGATCAGCCGCGCCTTGTTCACCTGGTACGGCAGCTCCGTGACGATGATCGACTCGCGGCCGGTGTCCTCGTTGACCTCGACCTCGGCGCGGGCCTTCATGCGCACGCGGCCGCGGCCGGTGTGATAGCCGGCGTGGATGCCGGCGGCGCCGTTGATGATGCCGGCGGTCGGGAAGTCCGGCCCCGGGATGTAGGTCATCAGCTCGCCGATACCGATCTCCGGGTCGGCGATCAGCGCGATCACCGCGTCGATGACCTCGCCGAGGTTGTGCGGCGGGATGTTGGTGGCCATGCCGACGGCGATGCCGGCCGAGCCGTTGACCAGCAGGTTCGGGAAGCGCGCCGGCAGCACCGTCGGTTCCAGTTCCTTCTCGTCGTAGTTGGGCTGGAAGTCGACCGTTTCCTTGTCGATGTCGGCCAGCAGCTCGTGCGTGAGCTTGGACATGCGCGCTTCGGTGTAGCGCATCGCCGCGGCGGAGTCGCCGTCGACCGAGCCGAAGTTGCCCTGTCCGTCGACCAGCAGGTAGCGCAGCGAGAACGGCTGCGCCATGCGCACCAGCGTGTCGTACACCGACTGGTCGCCGTGCGGGTGGAACTTGCCGATGACGTCGCCGACGATTCGCGCGGACTTGTAATAGGGCTTGTTGCTGTGCGCGCCCAGTTCGTTCATCGCGTACAGGACGCGGCGGTGCACGGGCTTCAGGCCGTCGCGGACATCCGGGAGGGCGCGGCCGACGATCACGCTCATCGCGTAATCGAGGTAGCTCCTGCGCATCTCGTCTTCGAGATTGACCGGGATGATTTCCTTCGCGAGGTCTGCCATTCGTCTTCCGTCTGCTGGGTTAGGTGGGGCGCTGCCGCTGCCCGTCCGGGGCGCCCGGAGGGCCCTGTTCGAGGCCGCGTCCGGAAGCCCCGAATACTACCATGCCGGGCACGGCAAAGCCCTGTTTTTCAAGCAGGAATCGCCCCGATCCGGGCCCGGCGGGCGGGCCCGGCCGTCACTCCCATTCGTCGTCGAGGCTGGTGTACGCGGAGATCGCGGTGACCTCGGCGATTTCGCCGAGCCGCGGCCAGCGCGGATCGTCGCTGAGGGCCGAATATTCGTCGTGCGGAACCGCGTCCGGCGCGACCGCTCCCGCGGCCTCCGCCAGGCCCAGGTCCACGCCGAAGTACATGTGCTCGCCTTCGCCGACGTCGAGCGCGCCGAGTCCGCCCACGTCGTCGAGCGCGGGGCTCCAGGCATCGCGCACCCAGGCACGGCCCTGTTCGTCGAATCCGGAGAACAGGAACGGCCGGCCGTTGATCCGGCGCAGTTCGGCGAACGACATGCCGACGCGCACACCGCCCTTGCCGCGCCAGCGCGAGCCGGCGTCGCGCACGGCGATGTTCGCCACGCCGGTCAGGGACTCGGGGTCGTGGAAATCGACGTACGCGCGGCGGCCCGGATCGTCCGGGAACAGCACGACGCTGCGGCGGACGCTGCCATCTTCCTGCGGCGCCTCGACGACGCGCACCTCGTGCGGCCCGAACCTTTGCTGCAGGTCGGCGAGCGTCGTCGACTGCGCGTAGTCGCCGGGCAGCTCGAAGCCGGGCTCGGCGGCGGGCTCGGCCGGTGCGGTGGGCGGAGCGGGAACGGCCCCGGTCGCGACGGGCGCCGGTTCGGGCGCCGTGGCCGCCGCGGACGGCGTTTCGCGGTCACAGGCGCACAGCAGCCCCAGCAGCATGACGCAGGCGATCCGGATCATCCCCTTCCCTCCCCCTGGTGCGGCGACGGTATCGACAGGTAGACCAGCAGCTTCTGCTCGCGGCGCCCGCGCGTGACGGTGTCCAGCACCAGCCCGGCGGTCAGCGACAGCGCCGCCAGGATCGACAGCCCGGTGGCGAGTATCGCGGTCGGGAAGCGCGGCACCAGCCCGGTGTCGAGCCACGTCGGCAGCAGCGGCGCCGCCAGCGCGACCGCCGCGGCCGCCAGTGCCAGCGCCGCGGTGCCGTAGACCGGCAGCGGCCGTTCGGCGACGAACAGTCCCAGCATCGCCCGCACCACCCGCAGCCCGTCGCTGACCGTGCCCAGCTTGCTCACGGAACCCTCGGGCCGCGGCCGGTACGGCGTGGCCACCTCGGCGATCGGCATCGCCAGTTCCAGCGCGTGCACCGTCAGTTCGGTCTCGATCGCGAAGCCGCTCGACAGCACCGGGAAGGACTTCACGCAGCGCCGCGAGAGCGCCCGGTAACCGCTGAACAGGTCGCCGCAGTCGCGGCCGAACAGCAGCGACAGGCCGCCACGCAGCACGCGGTTGCCCGACCGGTGGCCGGGCCGCCACGCACCGGCGTCGGTCGGCAGCCGCCGGCCCACGGCCATGTCGACGCCATGCTCGAGCACCTGCGCCACCAGCGCCGGCGCGGTCGCGGCGTCGTAGGTGCCGTCGCCGTCGACCATCAGGTAGACATCGGCCTCGACGTCCGCGAACGCACGCCGCATCACCTGCGCCTTGCCCGGCCGGTCGACCCGGTGCACGCGGGCGCCGGCGGCGAGCGCGAGGGCGGCGGTGTCGTCGGTGGAGGCATTGTCGAAGACATGGATCTGCGCGTGCGGCAGCGCCGCCCGGAAGCCGGCGACGACGCCGGCGATCGTCACCGCCTCGTCCAGGCACGGCACCAGCACGGCGATGCGGACCGGAGCGTCAGGCATCGGTGCCGAACATCGCTTTCATCGAGGCCGCATCGGGCTTCAGCACGACGCCGCGCTCGGTGACGATCGCGTCGATCAGTTCCGCCGGCGTCACGTCGAACACCGGGTTCCAGGCGCCGACGCCCTCGGCGACGGTGCGCTGCCCGGACATCGACAGCAGCTCGGCGGGGTCGCGCATCTCGATCTCGATGTCCTCGCCGCGCGCGGTGTCCATGTCCACCGTGGACGACGGCGCCACCACCATCACCTTCAGGCCGTGGTGGCGGGCGGCGATGGCATGCGAGTAGGTGCCGATCTTGTTGGCGGTGTCGCCGTTGGCGCAGATGCGGTCGGCACCGACGATCACCCACTGCACGTCGCCGGTCTTCATCAGGTGGGCGGCGGCGGCATCGGCGACCAGCGTCGCGTCGATGCCGTCCTGCTGCAGTTCCCACACCGTCAGGCGGGCCCCCTGCAACCAGGGCCGCGTTTCGCTGGCGAACACCTTGCCGATGCGGTGCTCGGCGACGCCGGCGCGGATCACCCCGAGCGCGGTGCCGAAACCGGCGGTGGCCAGCGAGCCGGTATTGCAGTGGGTCAGCACGCCGCTGCCGGGCGCGATCAACGCGGCCCCGAGCGCGCCCATGTGCCGGTTCGCCGCCAGGTCCTCGGTGGCGATCGCCGCCGCCTCGCGCTCGAGCACCGCGCGCCAGTCGGCGCCGGCCGCGGCGAGCACGCGGCGCAGGCGCGCCAGTGCCCACATCAGGTTCACCGCGGTCGGGCGCGCGGCGCGCAGCCGGTCCAGCGCCGGGGCCAGGCGCTCGAGCGCCTGCGCGCCGTCGGCGGCGTCCACCGCCTGCCCCGCCAGCACCGCGCCCCAGGCAGCGGCGATGCCGATCGCCGGCGCACCGCGCACGACGAGGTCGCGGATCGCTGCGGCCACCGCATCGCTGTCCCGGCATTCGACGTACTCGACCACTGCCGGCAGCCTGCGCTGGTCGAGCAGCGACAGGTGGTCGCCATGCCAGCGGATCGGGCGGATGCGGTCGTAGCGGTCGAAATCCATGCGCGGCGTCCCGGGTGGCGAGCGCCGATTCTACCAAGGCCGCCGGTGCGGCCGGCGCGATATGCTCGCCCGATGAACAAGCCTCCGGTCCGCGCCCCCCGTTCCGACCCGGCCCTCGGCGATGCCGGCATCGAAGCCCTGCTGCACACCGCCTGCGTCAAGGCCGGCGCCGGCGCGACGCTGCACGTGGGCCTGGACCGGCTGCCGCTGCTCAAGCCGTTCGTGCCGACGTCGCTGCGCCGCGCCGGCACCAGCGAATCGGCCGAGGACATCCAGCGCAAGCTCGTGCAGGCGATCTATCGCCGCTACGGCCTGAAACCGGCGGTGTGGGAGATCGAGGGCGTGATGGCCGTCGCGCAGACCCAGGCGGTGATGACGCCGCTGGCGACCCGCGAGGGCCTGAAGACGCTGCTGCGTACCTGGCTGCCCGACACGCTCGCGCGGCCATTGATGCGCTACACGCCGCTGGAGCCGCTGGTCACGGCCACCGTCGCGGCCGTCGCGGTGACGTGGGCCGCGGGCCGCTACGCCGACAGCGTCTGTCGCCTGCGCAAGGCCGGCGCCGACTGGCTGCCGGCGCCGCTGGCCGGTGCCCTGAACCTGGCCCCGGCGACGCTGAAAGCCTGGAGCGCGGAGGCGCTGTCGATGGCGATGCCGCCGCTGAAGCTCGCCGCGGCCCTCGGCAAGCAGCTGACCGGCTTGCCGAACGCGATGGTCGCCAGCGCGGCGCGCGCGACGACGCGGGTCACGTCGGCGGCGGCCGCCTCGGCTTCGAAACCCGCGAAGAAGGCGGCCCGTCCCCGGGCGCCACGCAAGCGTCCGCCCGCCTGAAAGGAAAAGCCCGGCGCGAGGCCGGGCTTCCCTGTCGCACGACGGCGGCGCCGCCCGTCAGTAGACGACGAACTCGGCGCGGCAACCGCGCTCGACCCAGACGCCGTCATGACGCCAGCCCCAGTTGTAGCCTTCGCTGCAGTGGGTGCGGCTCAGCTGCCGGTAGAGGTCGATCCGCGACGCGTTGAACGGCAGGCGGCAGAACCGCGGCCGCCCGTTCGGCGACTCGCAGCGGAACACCTGCGGCTGGCGGCCGTAGTACGCGCCCCCGTTGTAGTACGGGGCGCCGCGGTTGTAGCCCGTGCCCAGGATCGCGCCGAGCACGGCGGCGACCGGATTGCCGTAGCGGTAGCTGTCGTCCCGGTAGCGGTCGCCGTAGTAGCCGTTGCCGCCGTAATAGCCGCTGCCACCGTGGTAACCGCTGCTGTAGCTGCGGTCGTAGCGGCGGTCGTCGTAGCGGCCGTAGCGGTCGTCGTAGCGGTTGCGCGGTGCGTAAGCGTAGGCGCCGCCGACCTCGAAGCGGGCCCGGCAACCGTGGGTCACCCAGATGCCGCCGCGGTCGTAGCCCCAGCTGCGGCCCTGGATGCACGGCGCCCGCGATTCCTGCCGGACCAGGCGCACGCCGCCGCGGGTATCGACGCGGCACAGCTGCGTGCGGTTGTTGTCGGACTCGCAGCGCACGGTGCCGGCCCCGCGATACGAGCCGTACTGCGCGGACGCGGTCAGCGGAGCGCCGAGCGCCAGAAGCGCGACGATGACGGGAATGAAACGGTTCATGGCGATCTCCTCTCGCGACGGCGACCGGGTGGCCGCACGAGCGGAAATCTAGGACCGGCGAGGTGAATCGCCGGGTAATCCAGGACTCCCGTGCCCGGTCCGCTTAGCGACGATTCATCGATCCGGACCGTCAGTACGTCGCGACGAACTCGGCGCGGCAACCGCGATCGACCCAGATGCTGTCGACGCGCCAGCCCCAGTTGTAGTTCTGCTCGCAGCGGGTGTCGCTGAGCTGGCGACGGATCTGCACGCTGCGGGCGCGGAACGGCAGGCCGCAGACGACGCGGCGCTCGTCGCGCGACTCGCAGCGCACGACCTGCGACTGGCCCTGCCCGTACTGGCTGCCGTAACCGGGCTGGTTGTAGCCGTAACCGCCGCCGCCGAGTTCGAAGCGCCCACGGCAGCCGTTCGATACCCAGACGCCATCCCGGTCATAGCCCCAGGTCCGGCCCTGCACGCACGGCGCGTCGGATTCCTGGCGGACCAGGCGCACGCCCGAACGGGTGTCGACCGGGCACCGGCGGATCCGGTGATCGGTGGATTCGCAGCGGAAGGTGTTGCCCTGGTAGCGGTCGTCGTAACGATCGTTGCCATAGGGGCTGTAGCCGGAATTGCCGTAGCCGCCGTACTGGCCGTAGCCCGGCGCCACGCAGGCGGCAAGGGGCGAAAAGGCGGCAGCGGCAGCAAGCAGGACCAGGGCAGGCTTCATGACCATTCTCCTCGTCGCGACCGCGGCGGCCGCTCGAAACGGACTCTAGGCGCAGCGGGATGAAACGCCGGTCAAGCCCGGCGAACCCGCCGGCCGCCGCTTAACGCCGGTTCATGCCCGGTCGAACGGGAAGGCCAGCACCTCGGCGATCTTCTCGCTGCCGCCCAGCGCCATCAGCAGGCGGTCCATGCCGAGCGCGACGCCGGCGCAGGCCGGGAGTTTCGGCAGGGCGGCCAGCAGGCGCTCGTCGACCGCGGGCGCGGCCAGGTTGCGGGCGCGCCGGCGCGCCAGGTCGGCCTGGAAACGTTCGCGCTGCTCGGTCGGGTCGGTCAGCTCGTGGTAGCCGTTGGCGACCTCCAGCGGGCCCAGGTAGGCCTCGAACCGCTCGGCGACCGGCGGGTCGCCGGGGCGCAGCTTCGCCAGCGCGCACTGGCTGGCCGGGTAGTCGTAGACGAGCAGGATGCGGCTGGGCGGGATCGCCGGCTGGATCAGGTGCGTCATCAGCAGGTCGAGCCAGTCGTCGCGGGTCAGGCCGGTCGGGTCGATGTCGTACACGCCCAGCGGCGAGCGCAGTTCTTCCTCGGGTGCGGTGAACGCATCGAAGCCGAACCGGTCCTGGTAGAGCTGGCGGAAACTGCTGTCGCGCACGCTGGCGCGGCGGCCGGCCAGGGCCATCGCCGCCTTCAGCAGTTCGGCGGTCTCGTCCATCAGCTGGTGGTGGGTCCAGCCGACCCGGTACCACTCGAGCATCGTGAATTCGGGGTTGTGGCGCTTGCCGGCCTCGCCGTTGCGGAACACCCGGCCGAGCTCGTAGCAGTCGCCGACGCCGGCGGCCAGCAGCCGCTTGAGCGCGAATTCCGGCGACGTGCGCAGCCAGCGCGCCGAAGCACCGGCGGCACGCGGCCCCTCGAACTGCAGCGACAGACTCTCGATGTTCGGATCGGTGTTGCCGGCGGCCGACAGCACCGGCGTCTCGACCTCGAGCACGCCGCGCTCGGCGAAGAAGCGCCGCACCAGGGCATACACGTCGGCGCGCAGGCGCAGCGCCTTGGGGGTCGCGGTCGGCTTCCAGTCCTTCATGGGGCGATTGTGCTCCCCTTGGAACCAGGCTTCTAGCTTCCGGATTTCAAGCGTTCCTGGCGAGGAAGGCGAGCAACGCCGCCTCGTCCCACACCTCGATTCCGAGCTCGCGCGCCTTCTCGAGCTTGGAGCCGGCCGCCTCGCCGGCGACCACGAAGCTGGTCTTCTTCGACACGCTGCCCGAGACCTTCGCCCCGAGCGCCTGCAGGCGGTCGCCGGCCTCGTCGCGGCTCATCGCCGACAGTGCGCCGGTCAACACGACGGTCTTGCCGGCCAGCGGGCCTTCCGTCGCACGCTGCGGCGCGCCCTCCTGCCAATGCACGCCGGCATCGCGCAACGCCTGCACGACCTCGCGGTTGTGCGCCTCGGCGAAGAAGCCGGCGATGCGCGCGGCGACCACCGGGCCGACATCGGGCACCTGCACCAGCGTGTCCTCGGAGGCGTCCATGATCGGATCGAGCGCACCGAACCAGCGCGCCAGCGTGCGCGCGGTCGATTCCCCGACGTCGCGGATGCCCAGCGCGAACAGCAGGCGCTCGAGCGTCGTCGCCTTGCTGGCGGCGATCGCCTCCACGAGGTTCTCGGCCCACTTCGTCGCCACCTTGCCGGCCTTCACCGTCTCGGGCACGGTGCCGTCGCGTTCGTCGGCGCGGGTCTTCATCTCCAGGAAATCGTCCAGCACCAGCCGGTACAGGTCGGCGACGGTGCGCACGTATTCGAAATCGACCAGCGCCTCGATGAAGCGTTCGCCCAGGCCCTCGATGTCCATCGCCCGGCGCGAGGCGAAGTGGATCAGCGCCTGCTTGCGCTGCGCCGGGCAGAACAGCCCGCCGGTGCAGACGATCGCCGCGCCCTCGGCATATTCGACGCCGCGCGACTTGGTGGTGCTGGCCACCCTGCGCACCGCCTCGACGTGCGAACCGCAGGCCGGGCAATTCATCGGGAATTCCCACGGGCCGTGCACCGGCACGCCGGCGGCATCGACGGGGCGCTTCTCCGGGATCACCCGCACCACTTCCGGGATCACGTCGCCGGCACGGCGCACGATCACCGTGTCGCCGACCCGCACGTCGAGCCGGGCGATCTGGTCGGCGTTGTGCAGCGTCGCGTTCGTCACGGTGACGCCGGCCACCTGCACCGGCGCCAGCCGGGCGAC
>JAKFCL010000003.1:0-13462 GCA_036676665.1 Arenimonas sp.
ACGGCGGGCATGGGTGTTCCTCCTTCGCCAGCATGCCCGACCGCCCCGGCCCCGGGGAACCGGCCGGGCAGGCGGCCGAGGGCGGCGTGATATCCTTTTGCGGTTTTCCAGCCCCGTCATCACCCCGCGAGGAACGCGATGCTCAAGCTCGCCAAGCGCATGGGCCGTGCCAAGCCCAGCGCCATCATGGCCGTCGCCGAAAAGGCCAAGAAGCTCAAGGCCGAAGGCCGCGACATCGTCAGCTTCTCGATCGGCGTACCGAACTTCCTGCCCGGCGAGCATGTCTACGCCGCCGCCCGCGATGCGCTGGCCAAGGACAGCGGCCAGTACGGCAGCAACCGCGGCGCCGACGCGCTGCTGGACGCATTCCTGGCGCACATCGAGGCCCTGGGCCTGACCGGCTACACGCGCATGAACTGCGCCACCGGCATCGGCGCCAAGCACATCCTCTACAACCTGGCCGAGGCGCTGCTCGACGAGGGCGACACCATCGCCTACGCCGTGCCTTACTGGACCACCTACGCCGACATCGCCGAGGTGCTGGACGCGAAGATCCTCGAGCTGCCGTGCCCGGCGAGCCAGGACTACAAGCTCACGCCGGCGCAGCTCGACGCCGCGCTGGCGACGAAGCCGAAGGTGTTCCTGTTCAACAATCCGAACAACCCCACCGGCATGGTCTACACGCGCGACGAGATCGCCGCGCTGGCGGACGTCGTCGCGAAGCACCCGGATACCTGGGTGATCACCGACGACATCTACAACACGATGGTGTTCGACGGCCTGGGCTATCACAACTTCGTGCATTTCCGCCCCGAGCTGCGCGACCGCGTGATCTTCGTCGACTCGCTGTCCAAGACCTATGGCATGCCCGGCTGGCGCGTGGGTTTCATGGCCGGCCCCGAGTCCGTCGCCAAGGCGATGACGGTGCTCAATTCCACCCACATCACCAACCTGCCGGAAGTGGTCACCGCCGCGGCGGTCGCCGCGCTGACCGGCCCGCAGGACGTGCCGGTCGCCAAGTGCGCCGAGTTCCAGGGCAAGCGCGACATGGTGGTGGCGACGATGAACGCGATCCCCGGCGTCGTCTGCCCGAAGCCGCAGGGCGCGTTCTACGTGTTTCCCGACATCAGCTGCGCGTTCGGCAAGTCGCACAACGGCGTCGCGATCAACAACGACGTCGACTTCTGCAGCGCGCTGCTGGAAGCCAAGGGCGTCGCCTGCGTGCCCGGCTCGGCCTTCGGCGAGCCGCGCGCGCTGCGCATCAGCTACACGTGCCCCACCGCGCAGCTGCCGATCGGCCTGCAGCGGATCCAGGAATTCTTCGCCGAACTTTCGTAACCCTTCCGCGGCGTCCACGACGGACGCCGCGCACGTTTCAGGAGCCTCCCCATGAAGACCCCCGTCCGTGTTGCCGTGACCGGCGCTGCCGGCCAGATCGGCTACTCCCTGCTGTTCCGCATCGCCTCCGGCGAGATGCTCGGCAAGGACCAGCCCGTCATCCTGCAGATGCTCGAGTTGCCGATGGAGAAGGCGCAGGCCGCGCTCAAGGGCGTGATGATGGAGCTCGAGGACTGCGCGTTCCCGCTGCTGGCCGGCATGGTCGGCACCGACGACCCGATGGTCGCGTTCAAGGATGCCGATGTCGCCCTGCTGGTCGGCGCGATGCCGCGCGGCCCGGGCATGGAGCGCAAGGACCTGCTGCTGAAGAACGCCGAGATCTTCACCGTGCAGGGCAGGGCGCTCAACGCCGTCGCCTCGCGCGGCGTCAAGGTGCTCGTGGTCGGCAATCCGGCGAATACCAATGCCTACATCGCGATGAAGTCGGCGCCGGACCTGGATCCGGGGAATTTCACCGCCATGCTGCGGCTGGACCACAACCGCGCGCTGTCGCAGCTGGCCATCAAGGCCGGCGTGCCGGTCGCGGGCATCGAGAAGCTGGTCGTCTGGGGCAACCACAGCCCGACGATGTACCCCGACTACCGCTTCGCGACGGTCGGCGGCGCGAAGCTCGCCGAGAAGATCGGCGACGAGGCCTGGAACCGCGACACGTTCATCCCGAAGGTCGGCAAGCGCGGCGCGGCGATCATCGAGGCGCGCGGCCTGAGCTCGGCGGCGTCGGCCGCCAACGCCGCGATCGACCACATCCGCGACTGGGTGCTGGGCACGGATGGCAAGTGGACGACGATGGGCATCCCGTCGGACGGCAGCTACGGCATCCCGAAGGATGTGATGTACGGCTTCCCGGTCGTCTGCAAGGACGGCAGGTACGAGATCGTCCGTGACCTCGCGATCGACGACTACTCGCGCACGATGATGGACAAGACCCTCGCCGAGCTCGAGGAAGAGCGCGCCGGCGTCGCCCACCTGCTCGGCTGACCGCCGGATCCGGACGTTGCAGCCCGAGGTCGGCGCGGATCCGCAGGATCGGTCGGGGCGCCGGGATGGCGACCGGCCGGAGCGCCGGCGCCGGGCCCTCTCCGGCCTGGTGCTGGCCATCGTGTTGCTGGCGGGCCTGGCCCACGTCGCGCTGGGCATCGGCCTGGCGCTCTGGCTGGGCCCGGAACCGCACAGCGACTGGCTGCACTACTGGCATTCGGCCGGAAACCCTTCGCGTTACGAGCGCGGCGGCGTCGGGGTCTGGCTGCTGGCGCTGCCCAAGGCCCTCGGCGCCACCCCGCTGGTTTCGGCGCTCTGTGTCAACGTCGCGTCGGCGGTGGTGCTGCTGTGGCTGATCGTGCGCTTCTGCACAGCGGGCTGGCGGCCGATGGCCGTGTTGTCGGCGGCCTACCTGCTGATGCTCGCGCCCTATGCGGGCATCGTGCAGCTGGATCTGCTGGCGTCGACGTTCATCGCGGCCGGTCTGTGCCTGGCGCTCGATCCGCCGCCGCGATGGCGGCCCGGTGTGTCCGTGGCGGCGGCCGTCGCCTGCCTGGCCCTGGGTGTCTCGGTGAAGCCGCAGTACGCGTTGCTGATCTGGGCGCTCGTCGGGCTGATGGCCCTTCCCGCCTGGATGTGGCGGCGCCGGGAGCCGAGGGCGGCGAAGGTCCTGGCGATCCTGCTGGTCGCGTCGCTGGCGGGCTTCGCGCTCGACAACGGATTGCGCGAGGTCAGCGGCCGCAGCGAGCGGCTGCGCACGAGTTCGGCGGTCACGCTCTATGGCGGACTGCTGGTGTCACGCCTCGAAGGGTGCGGGTACTGGTCGGTGGAAGCGGCCGAGGCGGCCAGCGCCGACAAGGACAAGCCTCTGCTGACCGCGATCAGGGAACGTCTGTCCGCCCGGCCGCTGTCGCACTGGATCGGGATCCTGCGCTGCAAGTGGCCGCAGATCGTCCGTCCGCCACCGTTCGCGCTCTACTGGCTGGTCGAATCGCCGAACATCCGCGCCCGCATCGACACCTCCGACGACCGCGACCGCATCAATGCGCGCTACCAGCGTGCCATCGATGTCGAAAGGAAACTCTATGGCTGGCTCACGGCGATGATCCTGCTGGCGATGCCCCTCGCCACCGCGCTCGCATGGCGGCGGGGCGCCCGGGCGATGGCGTGGCTGCCGCTCGCCTGGGTCGCCGCGTACTGGTCGGTCCATCTGGTCTTCGAGATCCAGGGCCGGTACTTCCTCGGGCTGTACCTGCTGGCGCCGCTGATCGCGGCACTGGTGGTCGGCGGCTGGCGGCGCGCCGGTCCGCACACGCCGGCACCGGTGCGTGCGCCGGAGCCGCTAGAATTGCCGCCCACCGGCACACCGCCCTGGAGTTCCCCATGACCACTTCCTCTGCCGGCGCCGATTTCCGCGCCGCGCTCGCCATCGAATCGCCGCTGCAGGTGATGGGTGCGATAACCGCCTACGCCGGCCTGATGGCCAAGCGCACCGGCTACAAGGCCCTGTACCTGTCGGGCGGCGGCGTTGCCGCGAACTCCCTCGGCATGCCCGACCTGGGCATCAGCACGATGGAAGACGTCCTCACCGACGCCCGCCGCATCGTCGAGGCGACCGGCATGCCGTTGCTCGTCGACATCGACACCGGCTGGGGCGGCGCCTTCAGCATCGGCCGGACGATCAGGAACTTCCAGCGCATCGGCGTCGCCGCCGTGCACATGGAGGACCAGGTGGGCCAGAAGCGCTGTGGCCACCGTCCGGGCAAGGAAGTCGTGTCGAAGCAGGAGATGGTCGATCGCGTCAAAGCGGCCGTGGACGCGCGCACCGACGCCGGATTCGTGATCATGGCGCGCACCGACGCTGCCGCGGTCGAGGGGCTGGACGCCGCCATCGAGCGCGCCGTGGCCTACGTCGATGCCGGCGCCGACATGGTTTTCCCCGAGGCGATGCGCAGCCTGGACGACTATCGCAAGGTCAAGGCGGCAGTGAAGGTGCCGGTGCTGGCCAACCTCACCGAGTTCGGCTCCACTCCGTTCTTCACCACCGACGAGCTCCGCGGCGCCGGCGTCGATATCGCGCTTTACTGCTGCGGCGCCTACCGCGCGATGAACAAGGCGGCGTTGCACTTCTACGAAACGGTGCGCCGCGAAGGCACGCAGAAGAACATCATCGACACGCTGCAGACACGCGCCGAGCTTTACGACTACCTGGGCTACCACGCCTACGAAGACAAGCTCGACCAGTTGTTCGCACAGGAAAGGAAGGAAGACTGAGTCATGAACGAACAGACCCTGCCCAAGGCCAAGAAGTCCGTCGCGCTCAGCGGCACCCCCGCCGGAAACACGGCGCTTTGCACCGTGGGCCGCAGCGGCAACGACCTGCATTACCGCGGCTACGACATCCATGACCTGGCCACGAAGGCCGGCTTCGAGGAAGTGGCGCACCTGCTCGTGCACGGCGCGCTGCCGAACGCGGCGCAGCTGGCCGCATACAAGACCAAGCTGCGCCGTCTGCGCGGCCTGCCGGCGATCGTCACCGACGCGCTGGAACTGGTGCCGGCCAACGCCCACCCGATGGATGTTCTGCGTACCGGCTGCTCGATGCTCGGCGTGGTGCTTCCCGAGCGCGATGGCCACCCGGTGAACGAGGCTCGCGACATCGCCGACAAGCTGATGGCCAGCTTCGGCTCGATGCTGCTCTACTGGTGGCACTTCACCCGCAACGGCCGCCGCATCGACGTCGAGACCGACGACGACACGATCGCCGCCCACTTCCTGCACCTGCTGCACGGCGAGCCACCGAGCGCCGCGCATGCGCGGGCGATGGACCAGTCACTGGTGCTGTACGCCGAGCACGAATTCAACGCGTCCACGTTCACCTCGCGCGTCATCGCCGGCACCGGCTCGGACCTCTTCAGCTGCATCACCGGCGCGATCGGCGCGCTGCGCGGGCCGAAGCACGGCGGCGCCAACGAGGTCGCGATGGAGATCATCGCGCGCTACGGCAGCGCCGACGAGGCCGAAGCGGACATCCGCGCCCGCGTCGAGCGCAAGGAGATCGTCATCGGCTTCGGCCACCCGGTCTACACGATCGGCGATCCGCGCAATCCGATCATCAAGGAAATCAGCCGCAAGCTCTGCACCGAAGGCGGCAACCGGACGCTGTTCGACGTCAGCGAACGCATCGAGACGCTGATGATGGACCTGAAGAAGATGTTCCCGAACCTGGACTGGTACAGCGCGTCGGCGTATCACATGATGGGCGTGCCGACGGCGATGTTCACCCCGCTGTTCGTGATCGCCCGCACCAGCGGCTGGTCGGCGCATGTCATCGAGCAGCGCATCGACGGCAAGATCATCCGCCCGAGCGCCAACTACACCGGTCCCGAGGACCGCGAGTTCGTGCCGATCGACAAGCGCTGAGATGTACTCGCACTGGGACGCCAACCTGTGGGTCGCGCTGGTGACCCTGCTGTCGGTGGGGGCCGTCGTCCTGGTTCATTACGAGGGCCTGAGCCTGCTGTCGCGCCGGCTCATGGCCCGCCACGAGGGCAATCCGCGGCGCAAGGTGCTGTACGGCGTGCTCGGCGTGCTCGCGCTGCACATGGTCGAAATCTGGTTGTTCGGCACGGCGCTGTGGTCGCTGGTGAAGCTGCCCGATACCGGCAGCGTCGTCGGCGCCGATCCGCTGGGCCTGCTCGACGCCGTCTACCTGGCCGCGATGTCGTACACGACGGTGGGCTTCGGCGACGTGGCGCCGGTGGGTCCGCTGCGCTTCCTCGCGGGAACGACGGCGCTGACCGGGTTCGTGATGATCACCTGGTCGGCGTCCTTCATGTTCCTGGAGATGGAACGCTTCTGGCGGCGATGAGCGCGTCGGCTCAGGGCGCGAGCCGCTGGCCGGCGAGCGCCGCGCCGGGGGCGGGCGGGGCGAGGTTCTGCACGCGGAAGAAGGTGTGGTCGCCGATCGTGGCGACCCGGTGGGCGCCGCCCCAGGCCGGCGAGGCCAGGTCCAGTGCCGCGAAATGGCTCGCGCCCGGGACCACTTCCCGGCGTTCGCCCGGCGGCAGCTGCCAGTCGCGCTGCGCTTCGAAGGCGACCTGCACGGCTTTCTCCCAGGCTTCCAGGTTCTTCATGCGCAGGCCGGGGTGGACGATGCCGAGCGCGAACTGCTTGCGCGCGGTGACGACCTCGCAGGTGGTCCGGCCCCACTGGCCGCTGTCCCGGCGGCGCAGCGCCACCTCGGCGACCGCGCGCTGGCCCAGCTCGGACTGGTTGCGGGCCTCCAGATAGACCGTGGTCGCCAGGCACAGCGGGTCGGCGGCGGGCTGCGGCAGGATCGACGCGAGCCACAGGATGAAGGAAAGTTTCATGGCGTTCGCTCCGTTGCGCCGCGGCCGTCCCGTCCGCGTCGTCGCGGCCCGATCCGGGGATCGGTGGGAAGGCCTCCGGCCTGGCGTTTCGGGGATGGACGAGCAGGGCTCGCATTCCGGACGGCGGCGGCAGTGGGGCCGCCCGGAAACCCCCCGACGCCATGTCGGCAGGGCCGTTTGTGACCGGTTCGCCATTCCAGGGCGAAGGTCCAGCCGCGCATGGTACGGCCGCCAGGCGAACGGCACGTGAACGGCCAGGACGCAACCCTTTGATTTTCGGCCCGAACCGTGGCCGGTCCGGAACGGGATGCCGTTACAGTGCGGCCGCCAGGCGACTGCCCTGGTCGATCGCGCGCTTGGCGTCGAGTTCGGCGGCGACGTCCGCGCCGCCGATCAGGTGCGGCGTCCGGCCGGCGGCCTGCAGCGGCTCGACGAGCACCCGCAGCGGCTCCTGGCCGGCACAGACGACGACGTGGTCGACCGGCAGCCGCTGTTCCTTGCCGTCGACGCGGATGCGCAGGCCACCGTCGTCGACGCCCAGATACTCGACGCCGCCGAGGGCCTTGACGCCCTTGGCCTTCAGCGCCGCCCGGTGGATCCAGCCGGTGGTCTTGCCGAGCTTCGCGCCGGGCTTGCCCGGGCTGCGCTGCAACAGCCATAGCTCGCGCGCGGGCGGCTCCGGCTCGGGCCTGGCCAGCCCGCCCGGGCCCTCGAAGTCCGCCGCCACCCCCCATTCCTCGAGCCAGCGGTCCACGTCCAGCGTCGGCGAAGGCGGCGCGGCCACCAGGAACTCGGCCACGTCGAAGCCGATGCCACCGGCGCCGATGATCGCGACCCGGGCACCGGGCACGACCTTCCCGGTCAGCACATCGAGGTAGGACACCACCTTGGGATGATCGGCGCCCGGGAAGTCGACGCGGCGCGGGCGGATGCCCGTGGCCAGCACGATTTCGTCGAAACCCCCGGCCAGCAGTTCGGCCGCATCCACGCGGGAACCGAGCCGCTGCTCCACCCCGGTCAGCTCGAGGCGCTTGCCGAAATAGCGCAGCGTCTCGTTGAACTCCTCCTTGCCGGGGATCTTCTTGGCCAGGTTGAACTGGCCGCCGATCTCGTGCGCCGCATCGATCAGCGTGACGCGGTGGCCGCGGCCGGCCGCGACCGTCGCGCAGGCCAGGCCGGCCGGACCGGCGCCGATCACGGCGATGCGCTTGGGCGCGCCCGTCGGCGGGTAGTTGAGTTCGGTTTCCGCGCAGGCGCGCGGGTTCACCAGGCAGCTGGCCTTCTTGCCGACGAAGACATGGTCCAGGCACGCCTGGTTGCAGGCGATGCAGGTGTTGATCTCGTCGCGGCGGCCATCGCGCGCCTTGTTCACCCACTGCGGGTCGGCCAGCAGCGGCCGCGCCATCGATACCATGTCGGCCTGCCCGGTCGCCAGGATGTGTTCGGCGACTTCGGGCATGTTGATGCGGTTGGTCGCCACCAGCGGCAAAGCGACATGCGGCTTGAGCTTGGCGGTGACGCCGGCGAAGGCGGCGCGCGGCACCGAGGTCGCGATCGTCGGCACCCGCGCCTCGTGCCAGCCGATGCCGGTGTTGATGATCGTCGCACCGGCGGCTTCGATCGCCTTGGCCTGCAGGACGATCTCGTCCCACGCCGAACCGCCCTCGACCAGCTCGAGCATCGACAGCCGGTAGATCAGGATGAAGTCCGGCCCCACGGCCTCGCGGATGCGGCGCACGATCTCCACCGCGAAACGCATGCGCTTTTCCGGCGTGCCGCCCCAGGCGTCGTCGCGCTGGTTGGTGCGCGCCGACAGGAACTGGTTGATCAGGTATCCCTCGGAACCCATCACCTCGACGCCGTCGTAGCCGGCATCGCGTGCCAGCCGGGCGGTGTTTACGAACGCCCTGATCTGCCGTTCGACGCCCCACGACGACAGCTTGCGCGGCGTCAGCGGGCTGATCGGCGCCTTGATCTTCGATGCCGAAACCAGCAGGGGGTGCGCGGCGTACCGGCCGGCATGCAGGATCTGCAGGCAGATCCGGCCGCCGGCTCCGTGCACCGCCGAGGTGACGATGCGGTGCTTGTGGATTTCCCACGGCCAGCTGAGCTTGCCCGCGAAGGGCTTGAGCCAGCCGACCAGGTTCGGGGCGATGCCGCCGGTGACGATCAGGCCGACGCCGCCTTCGGCGCGCTCGCGGAAATACGCCGCGAGCTTCGGGAAATCGCGGGCGTGATCCTCCAGGCCGGTGTGCATCGACCCCATCAGCACGCGGTTGGGCAGGGTGCAGAAGCCCAGGTCCAGCGGCTGCAGCAGGTGCGGGTAGGGCGTGGCGGTCATCGGCATTCGCGGTTCGCGGACAAGCCCCGAACCTTGCACGGAACCGCCGGAGCAAACAAGCGCTTGATCGCAATCAGCCGGCGGCGGCCGGAGCCTCGGACTGCATCGCCAGGTCGCGCAGGCCCAGCCGCTGACCGTCACGGTCCTGCAGGCCGATCGGGGCCAGCGGGGAGCCCGTGTGGCGATTGACGAAATGCACCGGGGCCTTGCCGCCGTAGATCCAGCGCTCGCCCCACTGGGACAGGGCGATCAGCACCGGCGCCAGGTCCTTGCCCGACTCGGTGAGGCGGTATTCGATCTGCCGCGGGTCGTCCTTCGACGGCCGTTTTTCGAGCACCCCGACTTCGACCAGGCGCTTGAGCCGGGCGCTGAGCATGTTCTTGGCGATGCCCAGCCGGCGTTCGAAGTCGGCGAAGCGGCGGGTGCCGTGGAAGCACTCGCGCAGGATCATCAGGCTCCACCATTCGCCGACCCGTTCCAGGGTTTGGGCGACGGGGCAGGCCATTTCGGCATAGGAGGTGCGCTTCATGGAAGCAGCGTAGCGGAATAGGTTGCATGATGCAACCAGCTATGGCAGAGTGCCCTCCAGGTTGCATCAAGCAACCCACTGGAGACCGCCATGAACACCCGCCTGATCCCGCCGATGGTCCGCCTGCTGGCGCGCGTGGCGCCGTCGCTGGCCGCCCGGTTCGCGCGCCGCCTGGCCACCCGGCCGCTGCTTCGCAGCCTCCGTCCCGATCCCGAGGGCGCCGAGCCGGTCACCTTCCGCTTCGGACTGGCCGGCCTGCGCTGGGGCAGCAGCGGCCCGCGCATCCTGGCGCTGCATGGCTGGGAAGGCCGCGCGGCACAGTTCCGCGGCCTCGGCGAGCGGCTGGCACGGCGGGGTTACCAGCTGATCGCGCTGGACGCGCCGGCGCACGGGCGCTCGCCCGGAACCCACGCCGATCCGGTCGTGTTCGCGGATGCGCTGCAGGAAGCCGCCGCCGAGCTCGGTCCGCTGCACGCGGTGGTCGGGCATTCGATGGGCGGGGCGTCGGCGATGTACGCGCTCAGCCGTGGGATGCCGAGCCTGCGCAGCGTGTCGATCGCCGCGCCGGCCGGCCTCGCGGGCGTGCTGTCGCGGATGAGCCGGCACCTGGGGCTGACCGAGACGGCGCGGCGCCGCTTCTTCGCCCTGATGCAGTCGCGCACCGGGCTGGCCCCCGAAGCGCTGGACATCGACCTGCTGGCGGCGGACATCGGCCAGCCGATGCTGGTGGTGCACGACCGCGACGACGCGGTGATCCCGTTCGGCGACGGCGAGCGCATCGCCCGCGCCACCCGCGCGCAGCTGTTCGCCACCCGCGGCCTGGGTCATCGGCACCTGCTCCGGGACGAGGCCGTTCTGGACCGCATCGTCGGCTTCCTGGATACGCGCGCGGCCTGAAATCGACGGCGGCGTGAGCCGCGCTAACGCCCGGCGTTCCGGCGGGCGAACGGTGGGGGTGGCGGCATTTCTGGCACTATTCCGTTCATCGTTTACCAGCCCGCACGGACCGCACCGATGAGCCCCCACGACATCCGTTCCGCCAAGCGCCCCGACCCGGACCAGGCGATGGTCGATATCGCCAACTACGTGACCGACTACTACATCGGGTCGTCCGAGGCCTACACGACGGCGCGCTACATGCTCCTCGACTCGCTGGCCTGCGCGATGCTGGCGCTGCGCCATCCCGAATGCGTCAAGCACCTGGGGCCGCTCGTTCCCGGCGCCACCCTGCCGGGCGGTGCCCGCGTCCCCGGGACTTCGTACGAACTCGACCCGGTGCAGGCCGCCTACAACATCGGCGTGCAGGTGCGCTGGCTCGACTTCAACGACACGTGGCTGGCGGCGGAGTGGGGGCATCCCTCCGACAACCTCGGCGCGGTGCTGGCCGTCGGCGACTACCTGAGCCGAAAGGCCGAGCGCGAGAACGGCAAGGGCGTCACCGTCCGCGACGTGCTGACCTGGGCGATCAAGGCGCACGAGATCCAGGGTCAGTACGCCCTGAAGAACAGTTTCAACCGCGTCGGCCTTGACCACGTGATCCTGGTTCGGCTGGCGTCGACCGCGGTCGCCACCCACATGCTCGGCGGCGGCAAGGACGAGATCATCAATGCCGTCAGCCACAGCTGGCTCGACGGCGGCGCCCTGCGCGCCTACCGGCATGCACCGAACGCCGGTCCCCGCAAGAGCTGGGCTGCCGGCGACGCCTGCCGGCGCGCGGTGATCCATGCACTCAACGCGGTCAAGGGCTGCGTGGGCTACCCGAGCGCGCTGACGGCCAAGACCTGGGGTTTCTACGACGTGGCGTTCAAGGGCAAGCCGTTCGAGTTCGAGATGAGCTTCGGCAGCTACGTGATGGAGAACGTACTGTTCAAGATCAGCTATCCGGCCGAGTTCCACGCCCAGACGGCGGTCGAATGCGCGATGAAGCTGCATCCGCAGGTGGCCTCGCGCCTGGACCAGATCGACAAGGTGATGGTGGAAACGCAGGAAGCCGGCGCCCGCATCATCGACAAGACCGGGCCGCTGGCCAACTACGCCGATCGCGACCACTGCCTGCAGTACATGATCGCGGTGCCGCTGATATTCGGCCGCCTGAACGCCGACGATTATTCCGACGCCGTCGCGGCCGACCCGCGCATCGACGCCCTGCGGGCGAAGATCGAGGTGCGGGAGAACCCGCGCTTCACGCAGGACTATTTCGACGAGGAGAAGCGCTACATCGGAAACTCGGTCCAGGTCTTCTTCAAGGACGGGAGTTCCACCGACATGATCTCGATCGATTACCCGATCGGGCACCGCGAACGGCGCGGCGAGGGTATCCCGGTGCTCCTTCAGAAGTTCGAGGCGGCGATCCGGGGCCAGCTGCCGGCGAAAAAGGTTGAACAGATCCTGAGCCTTACGTCGGACGTCTCCCGGTTCGAGGCCACCCCGATCCACCGTCTTATCGATTTGTTCACATCCTGAGGGCGTAAGCTTGCCAAGCCCGGCCCGACTTGTTAGATTCCCGTTAACGATTACGTCGGTAAGGTTTGTGAGGGCGTCGCCTGGGGTACTGCCAGGTTCCCTAAATTGTGTGAAGTTCCCCCTTGTGAATATGGAGAAAACCATGAAGAAGAAATTCCTGTGCTGCGCCCTCCTCGGTGCCGCCGCGATGGCGCAGTCCGCTGTCGCGCAAGATTTTGACGATCGTTGGTACATCACGGCCGGTGTCGGCTACAACTTCCAGGACGAAGACCGCGGCACGTCCGATGCGGCGTTCGGTACCCTGGGCTTCGGCAAGATGATCAGCCCGAACTGGTCGCTCGATTTCGAAGCGAACTACCAGAACCCGAAGTTCGAGAGCAACGACGACCTGTGGTTCAGCCAGTACGGCGCCTCGGTTGACGCGCGCTACCACTTCTTCCAGGACGGCCGTAAGTGGTGGCCGTACATCCGCATGGGCCTCGGCCTCCAGAAGGTCGAAGAGGAATACGACAACTTCCCGAACCCGGATTCCCCGGGCCAGCGCGAAGACAGCTTCCTCGCCGCCAACCTCGGCGTCGGCCTGCAGGCCGATTACGACCGCTTCGCCGTCCGCGGTGAAATCGGTACGCGCGTCGCGTTCGACGACAGCAGCGTCGTGTCCCCGGACTCCGACCATTTCGGCGACCTGCTGGCCTCGGTCACCTTCCTGTTCAAGCTGGGTGACCGTGTCGCCCCGGTGGTTCCGACCCCGGCCCCGACCGTGACCTGCGCGGACCTGGACGACGACCGTGACGGCGTCAACAACTGCGACGACAAGTGCCCGGCGACGGTTGCCGGCGAAGCGGTCGGTGCGGACGGTTGCCCGCTGCCGCCCCCGATGGAGCCGGCGCCGGAGCCGATTCCGTACCGCGGCTGATCCATAAGCTACAGGCACGACGCGAAGCCCGGCGAAAGCCGGGCTTCGTTTTTTTGGGACATCCGGAGGTTCGGCGGGGGGGGCGTGATCCGATCGATCACTTTCGATCGCAGGATCGCAAGGACGTCCCGCACGAGTTCGTGAACCGGGACCTGAGGCCGAAAGCAGGCACCGACCCGAGGGCAGCTGAAAGCGGGGTCGCGTTTGCGGCCGGCGCCGGCGAGGGCCACCGGTGGGCGACCAAAACCCCCGGGCGCGGCAATAGCCGCGCACCGCTGCCTATGAAGCTGGGGCTAGTCCGTCGTGCCCGGGGTCGTGCCCGGGGCTGCCGTGCCGGGGGCGGCCGTGGCGGGGGCGGCGGTGTTCGGGACGGTGCCCGTAGCGGCGCCGGCAGGCGGAGCGGCCTGGGCCGCCGCCTCGGCGCCCAACGCGGTCGAGATCTGCGGCGCGCCAGGCGTCACGAC
>JAKFCL010000004.1:0-5797 GCA_036676665.1 Arenimonas sp.
CGGGCCCGTGGTGCCCGGACCGGCGCCGGGATAGGATCGCCCCGCCCCCCAACCGTGCCGTCCGGACACCCGCGGCACTCCCACCGGAGCGATCGATGCGCCCTGCCCTGATGCTGCTGCTTGCCGCCGCGCTGACCACCGGTGCGTGCACCGGATCCGACACGCCACCCGCCGCAGCCGACGCCCCGGCCCGCGAGCCCGCCGCCGCGCCTTCCGACGCGACCGACGCGACCGGAGAAGCCGCACCACCCGCGCCGGCCGCTCCGGCGTCGACGGCCGATGCGGCTGCGACCGCGCCGACGGTCGAGGACGTCGCCGCCGCGGCGGCTTCCGAAACGGCACGGCCGGCGGCGGCCGCCGAGTTCGATCCGGCCTCGGTCCCCGAAAGCAGCGCCGTGCTGCCGCCGTTCCCGTTCTTCGAGGTGCCCGACGGCCTCGTCAGCGTGATCGGCGATCGCGAGGCCGCCAGCCCGTTCGATCGCGAACACATGATCGCCGGCGAGCGCATCGTCGCCGTCGAGGGCAAGGTCGCGCGCGACCGCTTCCAGCTGGAGAATCCCGACCAGCGCCAGTACTCGGACATCGAGTTCCAGCGCGTGTACGCCGATGCGGTCGCCGCGCTGGGCGGCCAGGAGATCAGCCGCACGCAGTACACCGACGAGGTCAACAAGGCGTTCGGCGGCCGCGAGGCGGTCGACAAGCGCTATCACGGCACCTGCGCCAGCGACGGTTGCGAGAACCACACCTACCTGATCCGCCAGGGCGGCAAGGAATGGTGGATCCAGGTCAGCACCGGCGCGATCCCGCTGCATGGCGAGGTGGTCGTGCTCGAACGGCAGGCGATGGCCAGCAAGCTCGGCTTCATCGACGCCGGTGCCATGAAGGAGGCGCTCGATGCCGATGGCCGCATCGCCCTGTACATCGGCTTCGACACCGACAAGGCGACGCTGCGCGCGGACGCACTGCCGGTGATCGAGGAAATCGACAAGCTGCTGCGGGCCAACCCCGACCTGAAACTTTCGATCGAAGGCCACACCGATGCGACCGGCACCGCCGAACGCAACCGGGAGCTGTCGCGCCAGCGCGCGGACGCGGTGGTCGCGGCGCTCGTCGGCCGCGGCATCGCCGCCGACCGGCTGGCCGCCGCGGGCTTCGGCCCCGACAAGCCGCTGGTGCCGGAAACCAGCGACGCGGCGCGGGCGAAGAACCGCCGCGTCGAACTCGTGCGGCAGTCCTGACGCGGCGGCCGGGGCCACCGCCGGGCGGCGGTGCGCGTCAACTCCGTTCGTAGCGGTCGGCGTCTAGCTGCCGGCGTTGTTCACGCAGCGAACTGTCGGAGCGGTGGAACACCGGCGCCACGTCGCTGCCGGCGACGCCCGCGGCGGCGGCGCTCCGGCGGGACCGGGCCGCCTTCACCGGCTGGCTGCCGGCGGTGGCGGCGAGGATGCGCTCGAAGGTCGCCGCGACCGTCTTGTCGTCGTCGTCGAAGGCGCCGTGGGTGGTCGCGTCGGACGCGTCGGGCGAGCCGAGCGGATGCCGGTTCGGCGCCAGCACGATGTCCACGCCGGACGCGTCGAGCCGCGCGCGCAACCTGCCGGACAGGAACTTCTCCATGCCCAGGATCGGTTCGCCGTCGCGGAACAGCGGGATGCGCGCCTTTTTCTCGAACGCGTTGGACACCAGGTACAACAGCGACTTGTTGTAGATCTTCGCGCAGTGGTCGTCGCGTTCGCTGGCGTCGGCCAGCGCGAAGATCGCCAGCTTCCGCAGCGCGCCGGCGTCCAGCGCCGGGAGGTAGTGTTTCTCGAACAGGTCCACGGTGCAGGCCGGCGCCCACAGCGTGCACGTGTGCACGGGCAGCGAACGTGCGGCCAGCAGGCCGAGCAGCGGCGCCAGCAGGATCGACCCGGCGCTGTGGCCGACGACGTGGATCTCCAGACCCGGGAATTTCTTCACCAGCTTGGCCAGGTGGTCGGCGACGCGCACCGCCGCGCCGTCGTCGAGGCTGGCCGCCAGCGCGTTCTCCTTCATCTCGTTCCAGCACGAGCGGCCGGTCAGCGAGCGCGCCAGCGGTTCCAGCGCGTCGTCGAACCGGTCGAGCATGAAGTCCTTGGCGGCATCCAGCGCACCCTCCGGCCGCCGCCGGCGCACGGCGTCCTGCAGGATGTTGGTGACGGTGGTCCAGTAATCGCTGCGCCAGATGAAGGCGAGCGGATAGATCTCCTTGCCCAGCAGCGCCGGCCGGTATTCGGCCACCCGCTGCACGGCGGCGCTTTCGCCGACCAGGCCGCCATGGGCATACAGCATCACCCGCGGTCTGGCCCAGGTCTTGAGCCGGGCCGGCATGTCGACCTCGAAGATCTCCTGCAGTTCGGCCGGCGTGCTGCCGTAGTCGCCGCCGGCCTTGAGCTCGCCGCCGTTGCCGACGCTCACCAGGTGCGGGCGGATGTCGGCATAGGCGTACGCGGTGGACTGCGCCGACGTCGACGCGTGGGCGATCGCCGCGGATGGGTTCCGGCGCAAGGTCACCGGCGCGCCGAGCCGGGCGACCCACACGTCGGTGCCGTTTTCGAGCCAGTCGTCGTAGCTGATGCGGGCGAAGCCCCCGCGGCCCCAGTCCCGGCCCCAGGAGTTCTGCAGCCAGAAGCCCTCCTCGTCGTAGGCGACCAGCGCGAAGGCGTGGCCACCGGTGGGCTGGTCGGTCTGCGGGATCAGGCCGTCCGCGCCGACCTCGTCCCAGCCGCGGTGCACGACGCACGTCGCATACAGCACGCCGACTTCGGCGATCGCGCTGTGCATCGCCACGATGTCCTTGTGGTTGACCCGGAAATACGCGCCGAGCGGTCGCCGGCGCGCATCGGCGGTGCGGGCATCGGTCAGCCCGTCCCGGGCGGTGCGCCGGCTGGGATAACGCGTTTCCGAACACACGCCATGCTTGTGCCAGCCCTTCATCGCGCCGCGGGCGCTGGATCCGTCGTATTTCTCGCCGGGCCATTCGTCGTAGCGGCGCGCGAGCCGGTAGAGCATGCGCGCGCTGACCGCGGCCGGGTCGGGCAGCACCCGCCGGCGCCGCAGCAGGTAGTTGGCGACGGTGGCCAGGCCGTAGCCGGTGCAGGCGCCTTCGCTGCCCTGGTCGAGGATCGGGACATCGTGGTCAAGGTAATCGCCGAGCGGGATGTGGCTGGGCACCTCGACCAGCGTCGGGGTGTACATCAGGTCGCGGAAATCGAGGGTGTCGGCCCGGGCATCGAAGGTGCGCGCCGGCGCGGGCCGGGGCTTGCGCGGTTTCGCGGCCGCGGTCTTCGCCGACGTTCCGGCCTTGCCGGCGCGTGCCGGCGGCGGCGCGGACGTGGCTTCCCGGACCGCTTCGGCCCCGCGCGCGAGCCCCGCGGCGGCAGCCGCGCCGGCCTTCGACGCCGTGCGGGCGCCGGACCGCAGCGCCCGCCCGGTCGGCTCGCCTGCGGCCTGGGCCGGAAGTGTCCCGGCCAGCACTTCCCTCGCCGCGCGGTAATAACGCAGGCGCTCCGCCGCGCCGTTCTGGCCGCCGTTGATGCGCTGGGTCACTCCGGTGAAATCGCCGGCGTCGGCCAGCGCATTCAGGCCGTTGCGCTGCCAGAACACGCCGGCGATGCGGAAACCGACGGCCGCGCTCTCGGCCAGCTCGGGCGACGTTTCCAGGTCGATGCCCAGCAGCTTGCCGTAGCGGCGGTAATTGTCCCGCCCGGTGATCTGGATCGGCCCGCGTCCCATGAAGCGCTTGCCGTCGCCCGGTTCGGTATTGCCGAGCCGCCTGGCCAGCGGGCTCGGGGGCTCGTAGCGCTTCTGGGCGGCGGTGGGTCCCCAGATTTCCCGCAGGTAGCGGAATTCGCCCGACTCGTGCGCGAGCTGGGCGAGGAACATCGCCACCCGCGGCAGCGACGTGATGGCGTGCGCCGCCATCGCGTCATTCAGCGGCCCGGCGTATTCCTGCAGGCGCCGGGTGGATGCGTTTCGCATGATCTGGCCCAGCTGGGTGGCGGTGACCATTTCGGAATCCTTGTTCGATCGGTGGCCACCGAATCTTCCCTTGCGGCACCCGGGGCGGACACCACCGCAGGCGGTTTCGCCGGCGAAACCGGCCGATTCTGGAAGTCCGGGTATCCCGCCCGCGGCTGTCGCCGCGGGAGCACGCAGCACGCGCGCGAACGGTCCCAGCACGACTTACCCGCAGAATTCGCTATCGCCCCGGGCCCGGGCATGGGAGACTCCGCCCCCGTTCCCCTCCCACTGGTCCTTCCCATGAACAAGAAAGCCCGCGCCCGCCGCCGTGCCGCCCGTCTGAAGTCGATCCGCTGACGCGCCGCCGGACAGGGCCGGGGCCAGCCGCAGCACGCGGCGGCCCCGGCCCTTTTCATTTCCGGGCCCGGGACCTGGGGCCGGAGATCGCCGGCGGCTGACCTCGCCGCCCGCGGACCGGGTGGCTATGCTGCGGCGATGGATCCCGCCCGTTCGCTGCGAATCTCCATCGCGTTCCTGGCGGCCGGTCTCGTCGCCGCGGGCCTGGCCTGGGCGCTGACGGGGGACACGCCCTGGGGCGACGGCCTCCGGCTGGCGGCGCTGTGCTTCGCGCCGGTAGCGATCGTCGGTGGTGCGATCGGCGCGGGCGTCAGTCGATCGCGGCTTCGGCTGCGCACACGGCTCGCCGGCGGCGAGGACGTGGTGGCGCGCTGGCGGGTGGATCGCGACACCTGGGAACGCTTCCTCGCGCTCGACAGCGCGCTGCAGGCGTCCGGCGGGTTTCCGCCCAACGAGCTGAGCACCCCGGAGCACGTCGCGGCGCAGGGAGTCGAGATCATCGTCGGTCGCGGCGCGGTCGTGGTCGGCGACGCCGTGCATGTCGTGCCCGAGCGCGGTACGCCCGAAGTGCTTTCCGCCGTACTGGACGAGAGCCGGCTGCGCCTGTCGTTCCTCGAACTGCGGCTGCTGCACGCGGGCGGCGACGGGCCGGACGTGCATACGTTGCTGCGTTTCCCGGTGGCCGACGGCGCCCTGGGGGCCGCCCGCCGGGCCGCGGCGCATTTCCGCCGCGAAACCCCCGGGCGCCCGGATTTCTTCCATGGCCCCGGCGACGGCAGCGATCCGGAGGACCTGGCCAGGTGCTGGTCCTGCGGCCACGAGACGCACAAGCTCGTGTCCCGCTGCGAGCGCTGCGGCGCGACGATGCAGTCGCGGCGCTGGGCGCGTCGTTACGGCGCGATCCTCGCGTTCCTCGGCGGCGGCCTCGCCGCCGGCATGTACCTGCTGTTGAGAATCCTGACGCCGGCGCTGCGGGCGGCGGTGGAAGGCCGGGCCGGCGGAGCGGTCAGCTTCAACGGCTCGCCTGCCCAGGCGATCGCCCTCGGCGCCCTGCTGTTGCTGGTCTTCGCGTTCGGCGTGGCGACGTTCGCTTACGGGACGTTCCAGATGTTCACCGGGCGGCGCAGCAAACGCTTCGTCCAGGGCGTGATCGGCCTGATCGCGGTCGTGGTGCTGCTGGGCCTGCTGCTGGCGCGCTGATCGAACCGCATATTCAGCGAGCCGGCAGGCCCTCGGCGGCCATCGCCGCCAGTTTCGCGACCGTATTGAGATTGCGGCCGGTGCCGCTGCGCGCCGCGGGGACCACCAGTTTCGAGGCCGCCATGCCGTCGCCGTAGTGCACGTAGAGTTCGCGACCGCTCGCCACCAGCCGCTCGTCGCCGCGATGGCGCACGTCCGCCTCCCAGCCGGCCGGCATCGGCGCCGCGAGGAAGATCACGACGACCCGGTTGGGCGGTGCGTC
>JAKFCL010000005.1:0-3127 GCA_036676665.1 Arenimonas sp.
GCGGTGCCGCCGGTCGTCTGCACCAGCGGCGAGGCCGCGTAGCCGGGCGCCAGCGCCTCGAGCGCGGCGAGGTAATCGGCGTTGCGCGTGTGCCGAAGCACCAGCGCGTTGCACAGCGCGTCGGTCAGCGAGCCGATGCCGATCTGCAGCGTGCCGCCGTCGCGCACGAGCGCGCTGGCGTACAGCCCGATCGCGTGGTCGACATCGCCGACCGGTTCGCGCGGCAGGCCGAACAGCCGCGGCGACTCGCCGGGAAGGTCGAGCACCACATCGAAGAAATCGGCCGGCACCGCGCAGGGCCCGTCCAGCCACGGCAGGCGGGTGTCCACCTCGGCCACCAGCAGCGGCCGCGGCTTGCCCAGCAGCGCCACCTCGTCGAGCAGGTCGAAGGTGAGGTCGGGGTTGCAGCTCAGGCTCAGGCGGGTTCCGCCGGGCTCGCGGGCGACCTTCTGCACGACGGCATTGACGCCGCGTTCGGCGACCGCGCGGGCGACATGCGTGTAGTTGAGGCTGACGTAGTGCTGCTGCGCCGTCGTCGAGCGCAGCAGCGCGCCGGACTGCATGTAGAACTCCTCGACGCGGATGTTGGCCGGCAGCGCATCGGCGCGCATCGCCAGCGCGTAGTCGAGCACCGGGAAGTCGGCGCCGAACTGCCGCTCGACGAACGGCTGCACGAAACGCTTCTGCAGGCCGGAGCCCGCGGCCGGCGGCGTCAGCGACAGCGCCGTCAGCAGGTGCAGCGACTTCGACGGATCGGCGGCGATGCGGCGGGTGATCGCGTTGAGCAGCCGGTGCGGCTTGCCCAGCCCCAGCGGGGCGGCCAGCACCACGTGCGTGCCGGCGTGGGCCAGCAGGCGGTCGACGGCCTGGTCGAGCGTGCGGGCGGTGTCTGCGGAGTCCATTCGGGCATCCCGTGGGGTCGGCCCAGTATCGCCCATTGCACGTCGCGCTTGACTTCTTCGATTACGGGCGTAAATTCACCTCGAGATTACAGGTGTAAACAACATGCAGATCAGCGAAGCCGAATCGGTCGTGATGCAGGTGCTCTGGAAGCGCCAGCCCCAGACCGCCGAAGAGATCCACGCCGCCGTCGGTGCCCGCCAGCAGTGGCAGGTGGCGACGGTGAAGACCCTGCTCAACCGGTTGCTCAGGAAGGGTGCGATTTCCGCCGAGCGCGACGGCCGACGCTACCTCTACGCGCCGCAGGTCGCGCGCGAGGAGTGGCTGCGCAGCGAGAGCGAATCGTTGCTCGACCGGCTGTTCGGCGGCCGCATCGCCCCGCTGGTGGCGCAGTTCTCCGGGTCGCGGCGGTTGTCGAAGAAGGACCTCGCCGAACTGAAGAAGCTTGTCCAGGAGCTCGAAGATGAACGCTGACGTCCTGCTGGAGACCACGCTGGCCGTCTCGGCCTCGGTGCTTGTCGTGCTGATGGCGCGACGGCCGTTGCGGGCGTTCGCCGGGCCGGGAGCGGCGTACGCGATGTGGGCGCTGGTACCCGCCGCGCTGCTGGCCGTGCTGCTGCCCGCCGCGGTGGAGCCGGCGGCGCCGGCGCGCATGGTCGCCGGGATGCTCGCGTTCGAGCCGATCGCCGGCGCACCGTCGTCGCCGGAAGCGTATACACCGGTGCCCTGGCTGATGTCCGCGTGGGCCGCCGGCGCGCTGGCGACGCTGGCCATGTTCGCCGTGCGGCAGTGGCGGTTCCGGCGCGCGCTGGGCGTGCTCCGCCGGCGTCCCGACGGCCTGTGGCAGGGGCAGGGCGGTGCCGGCCTGCCGGCGGTGCTCGGCTGGCCCGCCCGGATCGTCCTTCCGGCGGATTTCGACCGGCGGTATGCGCCGGCCGAACAGGCGCTCGTGCTCTGCCACGAACGGGTCCACCTGCGCCGCGGCGACGTGCCGGCGAGCGCGGTCGCGGCCGCGCTGCGCTGCCTGTTCTGGTTCAACCCGCTGGTCCATGTCGGCGCCGGGGTTTTCCGCCAGGACCAGGAACTGGCCTGCGACGCCGCGGTGCTGCGCCAGTTCCCGGGCGCCCGGCGCACCTACGCCGACGCCCTGCTCAAGACCCAGCTCGCCGACGAACCGCTGCCGGTGGGCTGTCACTGGTTCGGTTCCCACCCCCTGAAGGAGCGCGTCGCCATGTTGAAACATCCCATTCCCGGATCGGGCCGCCGTAGGGCCGGCGTCGTGGCGGCCGCGTTGCTCGCCATCGGCGGCGCAGCGATGGCGTGGGCCGCGCAACCGGCGGTGCAGCAGGAGATCCCTGCCGGAAAGATGCGCCTGGACCTCACCGTGCGGATCGACGACGGAGCGCCGATGCGCGCCGACGCGATCCTCGCGCCGGGCCAGCCGCACGATTTCGAGTTCCGCAACGGGGACGAGGCGTGGCGGGTGCAGGCTTCCGTCCTGCAGACGCAAGAACAGGGTTTCTACCTTTCGTCCCGGATCCTGCGCGATGGAGAGCTGGTCGGGGAGCCGAAGCTGCTGTTCGAGGAATCCGGGGCGTCGGTGAAGATCGGCGAAGAGCGGCCCGACGGTTCGTTCGGCGGAATCGCGATCGAGATATCGGTCACTGGCGGCGTACCGGCCACCGTAGGCGAGACGATGTCCGCCGCCGACCTCGAGAAGATGCTGACGGGTGCGGACGACGTGTTGACGCCGTCGTTCGATCGCCTGGTGACGCCGCCCTACGACCCGTCCTCGCTGGCGGCGGGCGAGGGCGGTACGGTGTGGTTGAAGGTGCTGGTCGCCGAAGACGGCCGACCGCTGCGCGTCGAATACGACGCGCAGGACAGCACGCTCGCCGCGGACTCCCCGTTGGCTCTCGCGTCGATCGAATCGATGCAGCGCTCGACCTTCCTGCCCGCCCGCAAGGACGGCAGGCCGATCGAAGCGTGGATGCGCCTGCCGATCCGGTTCGAACCGGAAGACTGACTCAGGACGCCGGGGCGAGCGCCTGCTCGAGCAGCGCCGCCAGCCGCACGGCGGCCAGGCGCACGCGCGCCTCGGCCAGCGGCCGGTGGCGCTCCACGTAGTCGTCGCCGATGCGGTGGCTGCGCGGATAGAGCTGGTGTTCGACGATCAGCCGGCACGACTCCAGCGCCCACTCGCGCGACGGCAGCCCGGAGTCCGGGA
>JAKFCL010000006.1:0-4276 GCA_036676665.1 Arenimonas sp.
GGCTTCGGCCAGGGCCACCACGAGAAGGTACGCACGGGCGGCCGCAGCGCCAAGTTCGGCCTCGCCGAGGATGCGGTGCCGTCGTTCCGCGCCGCCGCCCGCGACGCCGGCGCCCGCATCGCCGGCCTGCACGCGCACATCGGCAGCGGCATCCACGACGCCGACCACTGGCGCGCGGTGTACGCGCAGCTGGCGGCGTTGGCCGAGAGCATCGGCACCGTCGCCTTCATCGACGTCGGCGGTGGCCTCGGCGTCAGCTACGACCCGGATTCCGACCCGTTCGACGTGGCGGCCTATGCCGCGGCGCTGGCGGAAGTGAAGTCGTCGTGGCCGCAGTACGCGCTGTGGGTCGAGCCGGGCCGCTACCTGGTCGCGGAGGCCGGCGTGCTGCTGCTGTCGGTCACCCAGGTGGTCGACAAGCAGGGCATCCGCCGGGTCGGCGCCGACGCCGGCATGAACGCGCTGCTGCGCGTGCCGCTGTACAACGCCTGGCACCGCATCGAGAACCTGTCGCGCCTGGACGAGGCGCCCGGCGCGCCGGTCGATGTGGTCGGCCCCGTCTGCGAATCCAGCGACGTGCTCGGCCGCCAGCGCCGCCTGCCCGATGCCACCGCCGAAGGCGATGTGCTGGTGGTCGCGCACGCCGGCGCCTACTGCGCGTCGATGGGCAACCGCTACAACCTGCGCGACCTGCCTCCCGAGGACGTGATCGATGATTGAATTCGACCGCCAGGCGATCCGCGCCTTCCGCTTCGTCGACTGCGGCTTCGATGCCGGCACCGGCGAGGCGACGCTGTCGTACGCCTTCGACGCCGGCCCGGTGATGACCGAGACGCTGCGCTTTCCGGGCGCGCCGTTCGCGCTCGACGCCGCCCGCGCGACGGCGGTGGCGAAGGCGCTGCGCCTGCTGCACCTGATCGCCGGCGTCAGCTACTACAAGGCGGCGGTGCCGCCGGACATCGTCATCGAGGGCGAACCGATCGATGCCGCCACCGCGGCGCTGCTGCAGTCGATCTACGAAAACGGCCTCGGCGAGTTCGCTTACCGCAACGGCCTGTCGCTGCGCGGCAGGATCGTGTTCCCGGCGACCGCTTCCGCGGGAGCTGCGGCGCCGGCGGCGGGGCTGCGCGAACACGCGCTGGTGGCGATCGGCGGCGGCAAGGATTCGCTGGTGTCGATCGAGGCGCTGCGCGCGCTCGGCATCGGGCAGACCGTGTGCTGGGTCGGCGGCTCGCCGCTGATCGCCGCGTGCGCGGAACGCACCGGCCTGCCGACGCTGGCGATCGGCCGCTCGCTGTCGCCGCTGCTGTTCGAGCTCAACCGGCAGGGTGCGCTGAACGGCCACATCCCGGTGACGGTGGTGAATTCGGCGATCCTGGCGATCGCGGCCCTGCTGCACGGGCACGCGCAGGTCGTGTTCTCGAACGAACGTTCGGCCAGCTACGGCAGCCGCATCGTCGCCGCCGACGGCAGCACCACCGACGAGGTCAACCACCAGTGGTCGAAGGGCTGGGACTGCGAGCGGATGTTCGCCGCGCACCTGCGTTCGCACGTCGCCGCCGACCTGGACTACTACTCGCTGCTGCGGCCGTATTCGGAACTGGCCGTGGCCCGGCAGTTCGCCCGCCTGGACCGCTACGACCAGCACTTCTCCAGCTGCAACCGCAATTTCCACCTGCTCGGCGAGCGTCCCGCGCAGCGCTGGTGCGGCGTCTGCCCGAAATGCCATTTCGTGTTCCTGGCGCTGGCGCCGTTCATGCCCAAGCCGCGGCTGGTGGCGATCTTCGGCCGCAACCTGCTCGACGAGATCGAACAGGCGCCGGGCTTCGACGCGCTGATGGAATACCGCGACCACAAGCCGTTCGAATGCGTCGGCGAGGGCCGCGAATCGCGCGCGGCGATGGAAGCCCTGGCCGACAGCCCGGCGTGGCGCGAGGACGCCCTGGTCAAGCGCTTCCGCGAAGAGATCCGCCCGCAGCTCGACGACGCCGACCGGGGGCTGGCGCCGCTGCTGGTTCCCTCGGATGATCACGGCATTCCGGCCGGGCTGTGGGAGCGTCTGCGTGCGCATTTCGGAGCTTGAGGGCAAGCGGGTCGCGATCTGGGGCTACGGCCGCGAGGGCCGTTCCGCGCTCGCGGCGCTGCGCTGGCGGTTGCCGAGCCAGTCGGTGACCGTGTTCTGTTCTCCCGAGGAGGCGCCGGCGCTGCACGGGCTGCAGGACCCCGCCCTGATCGTCGAAACGAGCGTGGACGCGGCGGCGCTGCAGCGCCACGAGGTGGTGATCAAGTCGCCCGGCATCAGCCCGTACACGTCGCCGGCCGCCGATGCGGCCATGGACGGCGTGCAATTGATCGGTGCCAGCGGCCTGTGGTTCGCCGAACCGAAGGCCGGCAAGCGCCTGTGCGTCACCGGCACCAAGGGCAAGTCGACGACGACGGCGCTGGTCGCGCACCTGCTGCGCGCGGCGGGCATCCGCACGGCGCTGGCCGGCAACATCGGCCTGCCGCTGCTCGAGCTGCTGGACGTGCAGCCGCCGCCGGACGTCTGGGCGATCGAACTGTCGAGTTACCAGACCGGCGAGGCCGCCGACATCGACGTCGCGGTCGTGCTGAACCTGTATCCGGAACACCTGGACTGGCACGGCAGCGAAGCGCGCTACATCGCCGACAAGCTGGCGCTGGTGACGCGGGCGAACCCGCGCCTGGCGGTGCTCAACGCCGGCGATCCGCTCCTGGCCGAATTCGATGCGCCCGCCGGCACGCGCGTGCTGTGGTTCAACCAGCCCGACGGCTGGCACCTGCGCGACAGCTTCGTGCACCGGGGCGCGACCCCGGTGATCGACGCCCGCCACCTGCCGCTGCCGGGCCGCCACAACTGGCTGAACTTGTGCGCGGCGCTGGCGGCGATCGAGGCGCTGGGCTACGACGCCGCGGCCCTGGCGCCGGCGGCGGCGACGTTCCGGCCGCTGCCGCACCGGCTGCAGTCGCTCGGCGTGCTGCACGGCGTCGAGGCGGTGAACGATTCGATCAGCACCACGCCGCACGCCAGCATCGCCGCGCTGGACTGTTTCCGCGGCCGCCGCGTCGCGATCCTGGTCGGCGGTTACGACCGCGGCCTGGACTGGGGCGTGTTCGCCGAGCGCCTGGCCGGCGAGCCCGTGGCGGCGGTGATCACGATGGGGCAGAACGGACCGGCGGTGTTCGAGCGGCTCAAGCCGCTCGCGGCCGGCGACCGCTTCGTGCTCGCCGAGGCGGGCAGCATGGAGGAGGCGGTGAAGCTCGCGCTGCTGGTGCTCAACCAGAACGGCGTGCTGCTGCTGTCGCCGGGCGCGCCGAGCTTCCCGCGGTACCGCGACTACACCGACCGCGGCCGCCACTTCGCCCGCGCCGCCGGCTTCGACCCCGACCAGATCTGCGCGATTCCCGGTCTGGGCGTGGGATAGTTTCCCGAAGCGCATAGAATCGGACCACCCGAACCGGAGGATCCCGCCATGCGTACGCTGCTCTTTCTCGCGCTGTCCCTTGCCAGTGTCCCGGTCGCCGCCAAGTCCGTCACCGAACCGGTCGAATGGGATGTCGACGGCGTCACCTACCAGGGCTATCTCGTCTACGAGGACAGCGGTGACGGCGCGACGAAGCGCCCGGGGCTGGTGATGTTCCCGAACTGGATGGGCGTGACCGAGGACGCGGTGATGCGCGCCAAGGACATCGCCGACGACGACTACGTGGTGCTGGTCGCCGACATGTACGGCAAGGGCGTGCGCCCGGCGAACCCGGCGGAGGCCGGCAAGCTGTCCGGCGCGGTTTCCGGCGACCGCCCGGCACTGCGCCGCCGCGCCGCCGCCGCGCTCGACGTGCTGCGCCGCAGCGATGGCGAGGCGCCGCTGGACGAACGCCGGCTGGCGGCGATCGGCTTCTGCTTCGGCGGCGCGGTCGCGCTCGACCTGGCCCGTGCCGGCGGCGACATCGCCGGCGCGGTGAGCTTCCACGGCAACCTCGCCACGCCGCTGCCGGCGCAGTCCGGGGTGATCAAGGCGCCGGTGCTGGTGCTCAACGGCGCCGCCGACACCTTCGTGTCGCAGGAATCGATCGCCGCGTTCAAGTCCGAGATGTCGGCCGCCGGCGCCGACTGGCAGTTCGTCGATTTCGGCGGCGCGGTGCACTGCTTCGCCGAACCCACCGCCGACGGCGTCGCGATCCCCGGCTGCAAGTACGACGAACGCGCCTCCGACCGCGCCTACGCGATGATGTCCGACTTCCTCACCGACCGGTTCGC
>JAKFCL010000007.1:0-1966 GCA_036676665.1 Arenimonas sp.
GCCGGGCCTTTCCATGTCGCGTGTCGCGTCGGATCAGAAGCCGCTGACGTTCAGGCGGTCGCCGGTCAGGGTCTTGCCCTGCAGCGACGGGGTCGACGTGCCGTCGAGCAGCGCGGCCTTGATGTCCGCCATCGTCGCCGTCGGGTGGCGGGCGGCGTACAGCGCCGCGGCGCCGGTCACGTGCGGGGTCGCCATCGAGGTGCCGCTGTAGCTGGCGTAGCCGGAAACCACGGTGGCCTTCTTGCCACGGCCGCTGCTGGTCGGCACCGTCGACATGATCGCCGAACCCGGCGCACCGATGTCCACCGTGGTCGCGCCGTACTGCGAGTAGCTGGCCAGCGCGCCGTTGGACTGCAGCGCGGCGACCGCGACCACGTTCGGGGCGTTGTAGTTGCTCGGGTACGAGGCGGTCGTGTCGTTGTTCGCGCCGCTGTTGCCGGCCGCCGCGATGAACAGGATGTCCGCCGCCGCCGCGCGGTTGATCGCGTCGAGCAGCGCCTGCGAGAAGCCGCCGCCACCCCACGAGTTGTTCGTGGCGACGATGTTCAGGCCCTGGTCGAGCTTGAGGTCGGTGAAGTAGTCCACGGCGAGGATCGCGTTGGCCGTGCTGCCGCCCTGCGCGCCGAGGAACTTGGCGCCCATCAGCTTGACCGACCAGCAGACGCCGGCCACGCCCGCGCCGTTGCCGCCGACCGCGCCGATCGTGCCGGCCACGTGGGTGCCATGGTCGTCGGCGACGCCGTCGAACACGGAGTTGTTGTTGCCGGCGAAGTCCCAGCCGTACACGTCGTCCACGTAACCGTTGCCGTCGTTGTCGACGCCGTCGAAGGTGCTGTCGAGCGGGTTCTTGAACGCGTTCGCGGCCAGGTCGGTGTGGGTATGCATGTAGCCTTCGTCGATGATGCCGACGACGACGTCGCTGCAGTCGGTGCCGCTGGTCCAGGCATTGGCGGCGCCGCTGCCGAACTGGTTGGCCGGGGTGCTGGTGGCCGAGTACATGCCCCACAGGCTGCCGTTGGTGTAATAGGTGTCGTTGGAGACCGCGGCGTGCTGCAGCACCCAGTTCGGCTCGACGAAATCGACGGCGCCGTCGGCGCTCAGCGTCGCGATCGCGTCGGCGATGCGGGCCTGGCCGCGCACGACCATCAGTTCGACGTCGCCGCCGATGTCGACGCGGCGGTTGCCGCGGGCGAGGACCTGCGAGCGCTCGCCGTTGACGCGGCGCATCGCACGCTGCTTGTCGCCTTCGGTGGCGCCGGCGCGGAACTGCACGATCAGCTGGTCGGCGACATGCGGCTTGCCCTGGGCCAGGCCCTGGGCGACGAGATCGGGACGACCACCGGCGAACGCAGAGGAAGCGGCGCCGAGCGCGGCAAGGGTGGCGGCGGCGAGCACGGTGGTACGGAGGACAGACTTCATGGATCGGACTCTCCAGGGAAAAGGGGTGTCTGCAACGCACAAGGCTGCGAGGACCGGCCGACCCTACAGATGATTCAGCGGCCGGTCATTTTGCGATGCAACACACAGTCTTACACGGCAGAAATATGCCTTGGAAGCGGTCTCATCCAATGAAATCAATGACTTGGCTGACAATGCAAGCGGTTCCAGCCAAGTAAGTGTGAATCAACTACCCATCTTCGATTGCAAATAATTCTGCTCGCCGACCCGTTCCAGGAGGCTCAGCTGGGTCTCCAGCCAGTCGATGTGCTCTTCCTCGGAGGCCAGGATGTCCTCGAGCAGCTCGCGGGAGACGAAATCACCGAGCTTCTCGCAGTCGACGATGCCGGCCTTCAGGTCGGGTACAGCCAGATATTCGAGCTTGAGGTCGCATTCGATGACCTCGCGCGGGGTCTGGCCGATCATCAGCTTGCCGAGGTTCTGCAGGTTCGGCAGGCCGTCGAGGAACAGGATCCGCTCGATCAGCTTGTCGGCGTGCTTCATCTCGTCGATCGATTCCTTGTACTCG
>JAKFCL010000008.1:0-9068 GCA_036676665.1 Arenimonas sp.
GCTGGTCGACCAGCTCAACGGCTTCGCGTCGGAAGTGACGCGCGTGGCCCGCGAGGTCGGCACCGAGGGCAAGCTCGGCGGCCAGGCGCAGGTGCCCGGCGTCGCCGGCACCTGGAAGGACCTGACCGACAACGTCAACTCGATGGCGTCGAACCTGACCGCGCAGGTCCGCAACATCGCCGAGGTCACCACGGCGGTCGCCAAGGGCGACCTGTCGCGCAAGATCGGCGTCGACGTCAAGGGCGAGATCCTCGAGCTCAAGGACACCATCAACGCGATGGTCGACCAGCTCAATGGTTTCGCGTCGGAAGTGACGCGCGTCGCCCGCGAGGTCGGCACCGAGGGCAAGCTCGGCGGCCAGGCGCAGGTGCCCGGCGTCGCCGGCACCTGGAAGGACCTCACCGACAACGTCAACTCGATGGCGTCGAACCTGACCACGCAGGTGCGCAACATCGCCGAGGTCGCGACCGCCGTCGCGAAGGGTGACCTCAGCCGCAAGATCGCCGTCGACGCCAAGGGCGAGATCCTGCAGCTGAAGTCGACGATCAACACGATGGTCGACCAGCTCAACGGCTTCGCCGCCGAGGTGACGCGCGTCGCGCGCGAGGTCGGCACCGAGGGCAAGCTCGGCGGACAGGCGCAGGTACCCGGCGTCGCCGGCACCTGGAAGGACCTCACCGACAACGTCAACTCGATGGCGACCAACCTGACCGCGCAGGTGCGCGGCATCGCCAAGGTCGTCACCGCGGTCGCCAACGGCGACCTGCACCAGAAGCTGACGGTGGAGGCGAAGGGCGAGATCGCCGCGCTCGCCGAGACGATCAACGGCATGACCGAGACGCTGGCGATCTTCGCCGACCAGGTGACCACGGTCGCGCGCGAGGTCGGCGTCGAGGGCCGCCTCGGCGGCCAGGCGAACGTGCCCGGCACCGCCGGCATCTGGAAGGACCTCACGGCCAACGTCAACCAGCTGGCCGAGAACCTGACCGTGCAGGTGCGCGCGATCGCCGACGTCGCCACCGCCGTGACCCAGGGCAACCTGACCCGCTCGATCCAGGTCGACGTGCGCGGCGAGCTCGCCGACCTGAAGGACAACATCAACTCGATGATCGGCACCCTGCGTGCCACCACCGAAACCAGCCGCGAGCAGGACTGGCTGAAGACCAACCTCGCCAAGTTCTCCGGAATGATGCAGGGCCAGCGCGACCTGATCACGCTCGGCCAGATGCTGCTGTCCGAACTGGCGCCGCTGGTGAATGCCCAGCAGGGCGTGATCTACATGGTGGAGCGCGACGACGAGATGCGCCGCCCGCACCTGCGCCAGCTGGCCGGCTACGCCGACAGCGCCGGGCCCGACGCCGGCGGCGCGTCGCACGTGATCGCGTTCGGCGAGGGCCTGATCGGCCAGTGCGCGGCGCAGGCCGAGATGATCCTGATCGACGAGGTGCCGCCCGACAGCGTGCGGATCGTCTCGGGGCTGATCTCGGCGACGCCGCGCAGCGTCATCGTGCTGCCGGTACTGTTCGAGGACCAGATCAAGGCCGTGCTGGAACTGGCGTCGCTGACGGAGTTCACGCCGTCGCAGCGCGCGTTCCTGCAGCAGCTGTCCGGCTCGATCGGCATCGTGCTCAACACCATCGAGGCGACGATGCGCACCGAGCGGCTGCTGTCGCAGTCGCAGCAGCTGGCCGGCGAGCTGCAGTCGCAGCAGAAGGAACTGCAGCAGACCAACGAGGACATCGCCCTGAAGGCGCAGCTGCTCGCCGAGCAGAAGGCCGAGGTCGAACGCAAGAACCAGGAGATCGAGCAGGCCCGCCACGCCCTCGAGGAAAAGGCGGCCGAACTGGCGCTGACGTCGCGCTACAAGTCCGAGTTCCTGGCCAACATGTCGCACGAGCTGCGCACGCCGCTGAACTCGATCCTGATCCTCGGCCAGCAGCTCGCCGAGAATCCCGACACCAACCTCAGCAGCCGCCAGGTCGAATTCGCCAAGACGATCCACGCCGCCGGCACCGACCTGCTGCACCTGATCAGCGACATCCTGGACCTGTCCAAGATCGAGTCCGGCACCGTCACCGTCGACAGCGAGGACATCGCCTTCTCGCACCTGCGCGAGAACCTCGAACGCGGTTTCCGCCACGACGCCGACCGCCGCCACCTCGATTTCTCGGTGGAGTTCGCCCCCGAACTCGGCCGGGCGATCCACACCGACCCCAAGCGCCTGCAGCAGATCCTGAAGAACCTGCTTTCCAACGCGCTGAAGTTCACCGAGCGCGGCAGCGTGCGGCTGGCCGCGCGCGTCGCCACCGGCGGCTGGTCGCCTGGGCACGCCATCCTGGATGCCGCCCCGACCGTGGTCGCGTTCGAGGTCACCGACACCGGCATCGGCATCTCGCCGGAGAAGCAGAAGATCGTCTTCGAGGCCTTCCAGCAGGCCGACGCCGGCACGTCGCGCAAGTACGGCGGCACCGGCCTGGGCCTGGCCATCAGCCGCGAGATCGCCGGCCTGCTCGGCGGCGAACTGCGCCTCAACAGCGTCGTCGGCGAAGGCAGCACGTTCACCCTGTACCTGCCGCTGGCGTACGTCGGCGCCCAGGATTCGGCCACCCGCGCCAGCCTGCCGCAGCTGCGGGCGACGGCGGCCAACGCCGAGGCCGCCCTGCCCCATCGCATCGAGACCGAGGACGACCGCGACCACCTCGATCCGGCGCGGCCGACGCTGCTGGTGGTCGAGGACGACCCGCACTACGCCACGGTGCTGCGCGACATGGCGCGCGGACGCGGCTTCCAGGTGCTCACCGCCAGCAGCGGCGCCGATGCGCTGCGCCTGGTGCACGAGTTCAAGCCCAACGCGATCACGCTCGACATCTTCCTGCCCGACATGCTCGGCTGGACGGTGCTGGCGCGCCTGAAGCAGGACTCGACCACCCGCCACATCCCGGTGCAGATCGTCACGATCGAGGAGGAACGCCACCAGAGCATCGAGCGTGGCGCGTTCTCGTACCTGGCAAAACCCGGCACCAGCGAGAACATCGACGCGGCGCTGGAGCGGATCCGCCAGTACACCCTGCCCCGCGTCAAGCGCATGCTGGTGGTCGAGGACGACGCCGGCGAGCGCCTGAGCATCGAGGAACTGCTGCGCCACGACGACGTCGAGATCGACACCGCCGACAGCGGTGCCGACGCGCTGGCGAAGCTGCGCGAGCACAGCTACGACTGCGTCGTGCTCGACCTGCGCCTGCCCGACATGACCGGCTTCGACCTGCTCGAACGCATCCAGTCCATGCCCGAACTGCGGGACCTGCCGGTCATCGTCTTCACCGGCAAGGACCTCAGCAGCGAGGAGAACCAGCGCCTGCGCAAGGTGGCCAAGGCCGTGGTGATCAAGGGCGTGGAATCGCCCGAACGCCTGCTCGACGAAACGTCGCTGTTCCTGCACCGCGTGATCGCCGACCTGCCACCCGCCAAGCAGCGCATGGTGCAATCGCTGCACGAGTCCGACCACGCGCTCAAGCAGAAGCGCGTGCTGGTGGTCGACGACGACGTGCGCAACATCTTCGCGCTGTCGAGCGTGCTCGAGCGGCACGGCATGAACGTGCTGACCGCCGGCACCGGCCAGGAGGCGATCGAGAAGGTCGGCACCGACGCCGAGATCGACCTGGTGCTGATGGACATCATGATGCCGGGCATGGACGGTTACGACACCATCCGGGCGATCCGCGAGATGCCGGAGTCGCGGGCGCTGCCGATCGTCGCGCTCACCGCCAAGGCGATGAAGGGCGACCGCGAGAAATGCCTCGAGGCCGGCGCCTCCGACTACCTGGCCAAGCCCGTGGTCACCGACCAGCTGCTGGGAGTGCTGCGGCAATGGTTGCATCGCTGATCCCGGCGGCCGGCAGCGGCCACGCCCCCGTCAACGTGCTGCTGGTCGACGACCAGCCGTCGCGGCTGATGACCTACCGGGCGATCCTGGAGCCGCTCGGCGAGCGCCTGGTCGACGCCAGCTCCGGCTCCGAGGCGCTGCAGCGGCTGATGGAGGACGAATTCGCCGTCATCCTGCTGGACGTCAACATGCCGGGAATGGACGGTTTCGAGACCGCGAGCCTGATCCACGACCACCCGCGCTTCGAGCGCACCCCGATCATCTTCGTCACCGCCGTCAATGTTTCCGACCTGGACCGGATGCGGGGCTACAAGCTCGGTGCGGTCGACTACGTGACGGTGCCGGTGATCCCGGAGATCCTGCGCAGCAAGGTCGTCGTGCTGGCCGAGCTGCACCGCAAGCGGATGGAGCTGGAGCTGGCCAATGAAAGGCTGGCGGCGGCCAACGAGGCGCTCCAGCAGGCGCAGGAACGCGAGGTCAACGCGCTCAATGCATCGCTGAGCGCCGCCAACGCCGAGCTGGCGATGCGCAACCAGGAGCTGCAGGTGCAGATCGGCGACCGCATGATCGCCGAAGCGCAGCTGCGCGAGCAGGACCGCCGCAAGGACGAGTTCCTGGCAACCCTGGCGCACGAACTGCGCAATCCGCTGGCGCCGCTGCGCAACGCCCTGAGCATTCGCCGGATCTCCGGCGACGCCAAGGACCCGCTGCAGGAACTGATGGAGCGGCAGCTCGACCTGATGGTGCGGCTGATCGACGACCTGCTCGACGTCGCCCGCGTCAGCCGCGGCAAGCTCAACCTCAAGCCGGCGGCGACGACGCTGCAGGACGTGCTGAAGACGGCGATCGAAACCTCGTCGCCGTTGCTCGAGGCCGGTTCGAACCCGCTGCGGGTGAAGCTGCCGGAGCGGCCGTTGCCGCTGTACGCCGACGCGCACCGGCTCTCGCAGGCGTTCTCGAACCTGCTGAGCAACGCCGCCAAGTACTCCGACTCCGGGCAGCCGGTCGAGCTCACCGTCCTGGGCGGAGAAGACGACGGGGACCGTGGCGTCGCGGTCGAGATCCGCGACCACGGCATCGGCCTCACGGCGGAGCAGACCCGCGGCATCTTCGAACTCTTCGCCCAGGTAGACACCGCGGTGGATCGCGCGCGCGGCGGGCTCGGCATCGGCCTGACGCTGGCCCGGCACCTGGTGGAGATGCATGGCGGCACGATCGGCGTCGCCAGCGACGGACCCGGCCAGGGCAGCGTGTTCCGCGTGCGCCTGCCGATGTCCGAGGGGCCGGCCGCCGAGGCGGAACACGAGCCCTCGCCGGGCGACGAGTCGGTGAAGTGCCGGGCGCTGGTGCTGGACGACAACCAGGATGCCGCCGACACCCTCAAGCTGCTGATGCAGATGCTCGGGCACGAGTCGCGTTCGCTGTACGACCCCTACGAGGTCGAGGCGCTGGTGGCGTCGTTCGATCCGGACGTGGTGTTCCTCGACATCGGCATGCCGGGGCTGAGCGGATACGAACTGGCGCGCCGGCTGCGCCTGCAGGAGGGCGGCGACCAGCGCACGCTGGTGGCGGTGACCGGCTGGGGCCAGCCCGAGGACCGCAAGCGCACCGAGGAAGCCGGCTTCGACCACCACCTGGTCAAGCCGCCGGAGCTGGAGGCGATCCGCCGCATCTGTGCCAGCGTCAAGCGCTGCCGGAGAACCTGACGCGCAGACATCGACGGCGGCCCCGAAGGACCGCCGCCGGCATGTCGCGGATCACGAGGTGCTTGCGACCGACGCCCGGATTCAGTGCGGGCAGGCGGTGCCCTGCAGCAGGTTTTCGGTCGCCGCCGGCTTGTCGGCGCTGGCGACGTTCGACAGCGACATGAAACCGACCAGCTTCTCGTTGCGGTCGATCACCGGCAGGCGGCGCACGCCGAGGTCCGACATCGTATTGGCGGCCTGCTCGACGGTTTCGTCGGCGTAGCAGAACTTCAGGTCCTCCGACATCACCTTGCTGACCGGGCAGTCGCCGCCCAGGCCTTCGGCGACGGCGCGGATGACGATGTCGCGGTCGGTGAGCATGCCGACCAGGCGCTCGTCGCGGCTCACCGGCAGGCTTCCGATGTCGCACGACTTCATCATTTCCGCCGCCTGGCGCAGGCTGCCATCGCAGCCGATCACCTGGACGTCGGTGGTCATCACTTCACTTACCTTCATGGTCGTTCTCCTCTGGTGCGGCCGCCGGCGGCGGTCGCGCATGGTCCGCGGCACGGGCCGGGGACAGCGAACGGCCGGCGGCCGTCACGCACCGGGGAAAGGTAGCGGGGCGGCCGCGAACGCGATGTCTAGGCGGCCTTCGGCCGCCCCGTTCAACCGCCGGCGCGACAGATCGCGAGCGCGTCGTGCGCGGTCGTCGTCCGGCCGGGGGCGCAGGCCGCGCAGTCCGGATCCGGGCGCAGGCGGGTCTCGCGGAAGCGCATCGCCAGTGCATCGAAATGCAGCAGGCGGCCTTCCAGCGGCGTGCCGATGCCCAGCAGCAGCTTCAGCGCCTCGGTGGCCTGCAGCAGGCCGATCACGCCGGGAAGCACGCCTAGCACGCCGGCCTCGGCGCAGTTGGGCGCGTCCTCCGCAGCCGGCGGTTCCGGGAACAGGCAGCGGTAACACGGCGCGACGCCGCGCCGGCGGCCGGCATCGAAGACGCTGACCTGGCCTTCGAAGCGATGCACCGCGCCGTACACCAGCGGTCGCGCGCCGCGCACGCAGGCATCCGACAGCAGGTATCGCGCGGGGAAATTGTCGGCGCCGTCGACCACCACGTCGGCGGCCGCCACGAGCGCGTCGACATTGGCGGCGGTCACCCGTTCGCGGGTGGTGCGGATTTCGATCCGCGGGTTCAGTGCCGACAGCGACAGCCGTGCCGAATCCACCTTCGGTTCGCCGATGCGGGCGTCGGTATGCAGGATCTGCCGCTGCAGGTTGCTGCGGTCGACGAGATCGTCGTCGGCCAGCATCAGCGTGCCGACACCGGCGGCCGCGAGGTAGTACGCGGCCGGGGAGCCCAGGCCGCCGGCGCCGACCACCAGCACCGTCGCGTCGGCGAGCCGCCGCTGGCCTTCGAGGCCCACCTGCGGCAGCCGCAGGTGGCGCGAATAACGTTCCAGGAAATCGGCGTCCTCGGCGCCGGCGCCGACCGGCAGCGACTGCGCGCGCCAGCGCTCGGTGCCACCGGCGACCGAACGCACCCGCGACCAGCCCTGCCCCGCCAGCGCCTGTGCCGCCAGCAGCGAGCGTTTTCCGCTGCCGCAGATCAGGAGCACCTCGGCATCGCGATCGGGCAGCCAGCGGCCCGGATCGCCCTCCAGCTGCGCGCGCGGCACGGCCAGCGCACCCTCGGGCACGCCGGTGGCGTGTTCGCCCGGTTCGCGCACGTCCACGAGCACGGCGCCACGCTGCCGGCGCGCCTGCGCCTCCAGGGGTTCGATTTCGTCGATCGGCCGCATGCGTGCAGTCTAGTCGCCGCGGCCGAGCGGAATCACCTCGACCACGTCGCCGGCCGCGAACGTCGCCGGCCCCTCGGGCAGCACCAGCAGCGCGTCGGCGTCGGCGGCGCCGCGCAGGCGATGCGAACCGTCGGCCGGATCGGGCGTCACCACCAGCTGTCCGTCGTCGCCGCAACGCAGGCGGCCACGCAGGAATTCCAGCCGTTCGTGCTTCTTCGCGAACGGCGCGGCCAGGCGGGCGCGCCAGCGGGGACGTCCGGCGCTCGCGCCCTCCAACCCGTCGAGCAGGTCGCGGCCCAGCGTCAGGAAGGTCGCCAGCACCGACACCGGGTTGCCCGGCAGGCCCAGCACCAGCGCGTCGTCGAGCCATCCGAACAGCACCGGCATGCCCGGCTTCATCATCACCTTCCAGAAGAAGGTCCCGCCGTGTTCGCGCAGCAGCGCCGGCAGATGATCCTTCTCGCCGGCGGAGACGCCGCCGCAGGTGACCAGCACGTCGAACGAAAACGCGTTGTCGCGCAGCGCCGCCAGCATGCGGCCGGGGTCGTCGGGTAGCGCCGGCCAGGCCACCGGCTCGATGCCTTCGGCCTGCAGCAATGTCTGCAGCAGCACCCGGTTGCTGTCGTAGATCTGCCCGGGCTCCAGCGGCTGCCCCGGCGGCCGCAGCTCGTCGCCGGTGGTGAACACCGCCACGGTCGGCCGCCGGGCGGCGGCCAGGGCGTGCCGGCCGAGCGACGCCGCCAGGCCCAGCTGCGCCGGCTGCAGGCGCTGCCCCGCCTCGAGGACGCGGTCGCCCGGGCGAACGTCCTCGCCGGCACGACGCACGTGCGTGCCGGCGCCGACCGCGGTCCGGGCGAAGACGCGGCCCTCGCGCAGGTCCGCCTGCTCCTTGACGAGGATCGCGTCGGCACCGGCCGGCAGCGGCGCGCCGGTGGTGATGCGGACGCAGTCGCCGGCCTGCAGGCCTTGCCGCAGGTCGACCCCGGCGAACTGCTCGCCGGCGAGCCGCAGGCCACCGGCCACGGCGACGCCGGCATCGGCGCTGCGCATCGCGAACCCGTCCATCGCCGAATTGTCGAACCCCGGCAGCGGCGCGTCGGCCACCAGCGCCTCGGCCAGCACGCGGCCGCGGGCGCGTGCCAGCGGCACGGACTCGGCAGGCAGGCGGCGCGCCGCGGTCACCGTGGCGATGATGGCGCGCGCCTCGGCGAAGGAGATGCGCGTGGGAAACGGCTGGCTCATCGCGGCGACTCCTGCAGGCTGTCGGGGGTGTTGAGGTTGCGCAGGCACCGCGGCGCGATGTCGACGCGGGCGAGCGCGAGCGCCGCGACGAGGTCGCGCGCGGCGGCATCGCCGGCATCGAGGGCGGCCGTGGCCGCCGGCGCCAGCGCCGCGGCGCGCCACAGGGCCAGCAGCGGCTGCGGGCCGTCGGCGGCGTGCACGTACGCGCCGTTTCCCGCAGGCAGGGCCGCGGCGGCCCGCAGCTCGGCGAGCGTGCCGTCCGGTACGCCGGGCAGGTCCACGGGTACGGTCAGCAGCCATTCGCTGCGGCAGGCGCGAGCCAGCGCCTCGAGCCCGGCGACGGGGCCGCGGAAACCGGCACGCACATCGACCACCGCCTGCAGGCCGAGCGCCGCATGACGCGGATCGGGCGCACGTGCGCTGACGAGCCGCGCGGCGAATCCTTCGGGGAACGGGGCC
>JAKFCL010000009.1:0-3773 GCA_036676665.1 Arenimonas sp.
GAGCCATCGTCGATCACGACCACGTCGACGCGACCCGGATAGTCCTGCAGCGACAGGCTGACCAGGGTGTCGGCGATGTTGTCCTGCTCGTTGTAGCAGGCCACCAGCACGCACAGGTCCGGATAGGCCGCCACCACGCGCCGGGCCGGGCGGCGGTCACCGAGGATCGACGCCATCAGGAAGGCGTTCATGAAGCCGGGCACGTAGGCGATGAACACGATCGAGACCACCGCCAGCGAGACGCCGAACACCGCGCTGAGCTCGCGCAGCCACGGCAGCGACAGCCAGACGCTGGCGGCCAGCCAGGCCAGCGCGAAGGCGATCGTCAGGAAGAACTTGGCCCGCAGCGGCACATAGAAGCCGCGGCGGGGACCCTGCCGTGGCGCGGCGGGGCCGCCGTGCGTGGATTCGTCCGCGCTGCCCTCGTCGAAACTGGCGCTGGTGTGCTGGTCGAGCATCCGGTGGGGGGCAGCCTTCAGGAGACCGGCAGGACGATGCAACTTCCGTGCCATCGCCTTTTGGCCGGTTCGGCCCCGTCGCAGGCGTTTCCCCCTGACGCCCTCGCGGCCGGACCCGGCCGTCGAGGGTCAATATGTGACGCAATCTCCAGTCTTGCGCCCTCGTGCGCCGCGCAGTCCCGGCCTTCACATTGGCTACACTGCGCAAACTTCGCGTGGGGGTGGGTGCGGATGAGCTGGATCCTGGCAATCCTCGGGGCGGTCCTCGGCTTGGCCTTCGGGGCCGCCGACGAGACCGTGCTCGGTCTCTTCGCCGGCGCGACCATCGGCGCCCTGCTCGGCCAGGTCGCCCGCCTGCGCGGCCGGCTCGCCGACATGGACCAGCGCCTGGCGCGCATCGAGGACGCGATCCGCCGTCGGGCCCTCGCCCGCGCCGACGAGACCGGGCCGGCCGCGCCGGTTGCCGAACCCGCCCATCCCGTCGCACCAGCCGCCGCCACCGACGCCCCGCCGGGCGCCCCCGCGAGCCGCGCGATGGACATCCCGCCGCTGCCGGCGGCGCCCGGCACGGTCAGCACCCCGGCTTCGGTACCGCTGGCGGCAGCGACCGCGTCGGTGTCCGCGCCCTCGACGCCCGACGCCGCCGAGGCGGGCGGCACGCCCGCGCCGCCGGCCGCACCCCGGGTCGCGTTCGAAACCGCCGACGACACGCCGCGCGGGCCCGACGTGCTCGAACGGGCCGTCGGCATCGTCAGGGGCTGGCTGTTCGAGGGCAATGTCCCGGTCAAGCTCGGCCTGCTGGTGCTGATGTTCGGCGTCGCCGGCGCGCTCAAGTACGCCGCCGATGCCGGCTGGCTGCGCCTGCCGATCGAGTTCCGCCTCGCCGGCATCGCCGCCGGCGCGATCGCCGGCCTGGTCTGGGGCCTGCGCACCGCCCGCGAGCGGCCTGCGTTCGGGCTGAGCCTGCAGGGCGGTGCGATCGGCATCCTGCTGCTGACCGTGTTCGCCGCGTTCCGCCGCTACGAACTGCTGGCGGCGACGCCGGCGTTCGTGATGGTGGTGATCCTGGTCGCCGGCGCCAGCGTGCTGGCGGTTCGACAGAACGCGCCGGCACTGGCGGTGCTCGGCTTCATCGGCGGCTACCTGGCGCCGGTGCTGATCTCCACCGGCAGCGGCAACCACGTGGCGCTGTTCTCGTATTTCGCCGTGCTCAACGCGGCGGTGTTCGCGATCGCGTGGAAGAAGCCGTGGCGGGCGCTGAACCTGGTCGGTTTCCTCTTCACCTTCGTCATCGGCGGGCTCTGGGGCGGCAAGTACTACCGGCCGGAACTGTTCGCGACGGTCGAGCCGTTCCTCGTGCTGTTCTTCCTGTTCTACGTTTCGATCCCGGTGCTTTACGCGCTGGCCGGCCGCGAGCGCAACGGCAAGGTCGACGGCACGCTGCTGTTCGGCACGCCGCTGCTGGCGTTCCCGATGCAGGTCGGGCTGCTCGAGGGCGACCGCATGGCGCTGGCGGCGAGCGCGGTCGCGGTCGCGGCGATCTATGCCGGATTGGCGCTGTGGTCGCTGCGCAATGCCCGGCTGCGCACGCTGGCGCAGAGTGCGGCGGCGATGGGCGTGGTGTTCGCGACGCTGGCGATCCCGCTGGCGCTGTCGGCGCGCTGGACGTCGGCGGCCTGGGCGCTGCAGGGTGCCGGCATGGTCTGGCTGGGCCTGCGCCAGGATCGCCGCCTCACCCGCTGGTCGGGCCTGGCGCTGCTGTTCCTCGCCGGCTGTGCATGGATCTGGAGCCTGCTGGACGGCAACCGCATCGACATCGCGGACCGGTTCCTGATCAACGGCCATCTGCTGAACCTGCTGCTGCTGTCGTTCTCGCACCTGGCGGCGGCGTGGCTGTACGAGCGCCACCGCGGCGCCCGCGTGGTGCCGGCGATCCTGTTCGTCATCGGCCTGGGCTGGTGGTTCACGCTCGGCGCGCGCGAGATCGAGGTCAACCTCGAACCGGTGTCGTCGGAAACCGCGTACGGCTGGTTTGCGGCGATCACCGCGGCGCTGGCCGCGCTGCTGCGCGGCCGCATGGCGTGGTCGAAGCTGGCCTGGCCGGTGGCGCTGTCGGTGCTGGCGGCGCTGGCGCTGTCGGCGGGCGCGCTCGACACCTATCGGTCCAGCTGGTTCGACACCAACCTGATGGGCTGGTGGGGGATCACCGCGGTGCTGCTGGCGGCACTGGCCGGCCTGCGCGAACCGCGCACCGCGGCGTTGCCGATCGCCCACATCGGCGTGCTGGCGCTGGCCGCGTTCGGCATCGGCTCGAGCCTGTGGGTGGAGTTCGAGCACCGCTTCGGCATGGGCGGCGGCTGGCTGTTGCCGGCCGGACTCGCCCCGCTGGCGGTGCTGGCGCTGGCCGCGTGGCGCTGGCCGCGATCCGCCGGCTGGCCGGCCGGCGAACGGTTTGGCGAATACCGCACCGCCTGGCTGGCGATCGCCGGCACCGGCCTGGGGCTGGGCTGGCTGATCGGCCAGTTCAATGCCGGCGACAGCCAGCCGCTGCCGTGGCTGCCGCTGCTCAATCCGCTGGAGCTGGCGCTGCTGCTCGCGCTGGTCGGCGGCGCCGCGGCGCTGCGTCGCCAGGGGCCGGCGGCCAACGGCTGGTCGGCCTGGGCCGCCGCCGCACTGCTGACCCTGACGATGGCGGTGCTGCGCGCCTGCCACCAGCTCGCGGGCCTGCCGTGGTCCGAGGCGATCCTGTCCGAGCGCCTGGCCCAGACCAGCCTGACCGTGGCCTGGTGCATCGCCGGCGTCGTGGCGTGGATCCTGGGCTCGCGCCGCCGCAACCGCTCGCTGTGGTGGTTCGGCGCCGGCCTGCTCGGCGTGGTCCTGCTCAAGCTGCTGTTCGTCGACCGCCAGTACATCGGCAACCTGACCGGCATCGTCTCGTTCGTCGCGGTCGGCCTGTTGCTGATCATCGTCGGGCGCATCGCGCCCACCCCTCCCCGTCCGGAGTGACTCCATGCGCATGATCCCGTTCCTGCTGCTGGCCCTGGCCGGTTCCGCTTCGGCGCAGTCGCCGGACGACTTCGCCTGGCAGTGGCCGATCGCCACCGCCGGCGACGAGGGTGCGCACACGCTCGCGCTCGACGAGCCGGTGTACGCGCGGATCACCCGCGCCGACCTGCGCGACCTGGCGGTGTTCAACGCCGACGGCCAGCCGGTGCCGTTCGCGCCGCTGCCGTGGCGGCAGACCAGCCAGGACACGCGCACGCAGCTGAACTGGCTGCGCCTGCCGGCTTCGGCCGACGGCGACGGCGACGGCGA
>JAKFCL010000010.1:0-6673 GCA_036676665.1 Arenimonas sp.
TCGGCCGGAACGCCGCTGGCCGACGCCGTCATCGCCGGCAACGTCTTCGAGACGTCGGTGGGCTGGCTGGTCGGCTACAAGTCCGATGCCGTGCGCCAGCAGCAGCAGTCGTGGATGGCCACCTACAACGCCAGCTACCTGTACGGGACGTCCGGCCGGCCGGCGCTGCCGAAGCTGTTCCGCAGCGTCGTCGGCACCGACGTGGATTCGGCGGTCTGGGACGGCGACAGCTACTGCGGCGGCTATTTCGAGAACGTCGGGCTGGAGACCACGCAACTTTGGCTCAACACCTGCTCCGACGGGTTCCTGAACTGCACGAGCCAGTCCGCCGCCGGCAGCACGTGGTTCCAGGACAAGGCGCGCATGGCCGGCGCCGAACCGCTGTCGCACAACCAGAGCCGCCGGGCCTGCTTCGGCCTCGATTCCATCCTGCGCACCGACATGAGGAGCTGAGCGATGAACAAGACCCTCCTGTTCTGCGCAATGGCGCTGGCCATCCCGGCCGCCCACGCCGGCACGCTGCTGCCGGCCGGCGCCGCCGACCTGTCCCCGGACCGCCTGGTCGCCCTGCCCGCCCCGGCCGGCGCGATCGAGCGCAAGCCGGTGGCGTTCGCCTGGGCCCTGGATCCGCGCGCCGAACTGGCCGCGGCGGTGCCGTATGTCGCCGAGAGCCGCGACTTCTTCGTGCTCGCCGAGGCGTTCGAACTGCGGGCCGGCCTGCCGATCGTGACGACCGCCCCGGGGGCGGTGATCCGCCTGAGCCCGGTCGGTGCCGTCGCCAAGGTGGATCCCGGCGAGGTCCGCCTGCTCCGGAACGGCCGCCTGATTCCGCAGCCGCAGTCGTTCAAGCGCGCCAACGACGCCGCACAGCTGCAGGCGGCCGGCATGGACGTGCCGGACGGTTCGGCCGTGCTGCAGATCGCCGACAGCCACGGCCAGGGCCGTTTCCAGGTGCAGCTGCCGAAGGCCGGCGGCCGCTACCTGGTGCATGTGTTCGAGCCCGGCAGCGACATCGTGCTCAAGGCCCAGGCCGAACGCACCGCGGTGCTGGCGGGCGACACGCTGGAAGTGGCCGCCGTGCTGCAGCGCGGCCGCACCAAGCTCGCCGGCGGCGAACTGCAGGGCGAACTGGTCGCGCCGGACGGACAACGGCACCCGCTGACGTTCCGCGACGGGGTCGCGCGCACGCAGGCGCCGCTGGCCGCCGGCGATGCCCCCGGACTGTGGGAAGTGCAGCTGTTCGCCGGGCGGGTGGTCGACGGCCTGCCGGTGCAGCGCGAAGCCCGCACCGTCGTGGAGATCGTGCGGCCGACGGCGCGGCTGGCCGGCGGCTACACCTTCGACGCGGCGGCGCTTCGCTTCGAACTGCCGGTGCAGGCCGCTTCGCCGGGCCGGTACGAACTGCGCGGCACGCTGTTCGCGACCGCCGCCGACGGCGTCGCCCGGCCGGTCGCGCAGGCGCATTCGGCCGCCTGGCTGCAGGTCGGCGGCGGCACGCTGGCGCTGGGATTCGGCCCGGACCGGGTGCCGGCCGGTTACGGGGCGCCGTACGAGCTGCGATTCGTCGAGCTCAGGGACCAGGCGCGCATGGGCACGCTCGACACCCGCGCGCTGGCGGCGCGGGAGTCGGCAAGCCCGCGGCCGGCGCCGGTGCGCGAGCGGCTGGCCGAGCGCTGACCGGCGCCGCGCGCCGGGACGATCCGCCGGCAGTTCCGCCGCGGCGGTGAAGCGGCGATCATGGCGGCCGGACCTTCGGGTCCGGCCGTTCTCTTTCCGGTGTCCCGCATGGACGCGCGCCTGCGCTGGTTCTCGCTGTTCTATTTCACCTACTACGCGGCGCTGGGCGCCTACACGCCGTATGTCGGCCGCTGGGTCGACGCGCTCGGCCACGGCGGTTACGTCGTCGGCGGCATGCTCGGGCTGTGGTACGGCACGCGCATCGTCGCGCCGCCGGCGTGGGCGGCGCTGACCGCGCGCAGCGCGCGGCCGGGCCGGTGGTTCGTCGCCGGCTGTGCGCTGTCGACGGCGCTGTTCGCCTGTTTCCTGTTCACCGGCAGCGCCTGGGGCCTGCTGGCGGTGATGGCGGTCTTCGGGCTGTTCTACAACGCGGTGATGCCGCAGTTCGAGGCGATGACGCTGACGGCGCTGGGGCCGGCGCCGGAACGCTACGGCCGGCTCCGGGTGTGGGGCTCGGTCGGTTTCCTGCTCGTCGCCGGCACGTACGGCGCGCTGCTGGACCGGTTCGGCGGCGCCGCGTTCCCGTGGCTGGCGCTGCCGCTGTTCGTGCTGATGCTGGCCAGCGCCTGGCCGCACCGCGACGACCGCCCGCCGCCGCCGCCGGCGACGATCGCCGATGCCGGCCACCTCTGGCGTCGGCCGGGCGTGCGTCGTTTCCTGCTCGTGGCGATGCTGATGCAGGTCGGCTTCGGGCCGTTCTACGTCTTCTACACGCTGCACCTGCAGGCGCACGGGCATTCGGGCGGGACGGTCGGCGCGCTGTGGGCGCTGGGCGTGCTGATCGAGATCGCCCTGTTCTGGCAGGCGCCGCGGCTGATCGCCCGTTTCGGCGCTCCGCGGCTGCTGCTGGCCTGCGTCGGCACGACGGTGCTGCGCTGGGCGCTGGTGGCGCTGTTCCCCGCGTCGTTGCCGATCATGGCGGCCGCGCAGGTCACGCATGCGATGGGCTTCGCGATCTTCCACGCCTGCTGCATGCGGCTGATGGCCGAATATTTCCCCGGCGGCCGCGCCGGCGCCGGCCAGAGCCTGCTCTACGGCTTCAGCCAGGGGCTGGGCGGCGTGCTCGGCGCGATGATGGCCGCACTGGCCTGGGAAAGCGCCGGCGGCGGCGCGCTGGCGTTCGGCCTCGGCGCGGCGGTGAGCGCGGGGGCCTTCGTCCTCTACGCCCTCAGAAGCAGAACTAGCGAACTAGCAACTAGAAACTAGAAACTAGAAAGCAAACAGCAAAGAAGCAAAAAGACCGAAGCAAGAAACAAGAAGCAAGAAGCAAGAAGCCACAAGCAAGTTCTAGTGCCCGCCTTCGCTCGTAGCTCTTGGGCTTCCACTAGTTTTTAGTTGCCAGTTCGCTAGTTTTTAGTCTCGTTGGTGACGCCGAACGGCACGTGCCCCGTCGCCACGTGCCGCCTCGCGTTGTCCACGTTGTGCTGGCTGTCGTCGAAGAAGATGTCGGCGCCGAAGGTTTCCAGGAACGGGCCCTTGTCGCGACCTCCGAGGAACATCGCCTCGTCCAGGCGCACGCCCCATTCGCGCAGCGTCAGGATCACCCGCTCGTGCGCCGGCGCCGAGCGCGCGGTGACCAGGGCGGTGCGGATCGGCGAGTCCTCGCCCGGCGGGAAGGCCTGCTGCAGCGTGTGCAGCGCCGCCAGGAACCCGCGGAACGGCCCGCCCGACAACGGTTCGCCGGCGCGGGTGGTCTCGTTGTGGTGGAACGCGGCCAGCCCGCCTTCCTGCGAGACCCGTTCGGACTCGTCCCCGAAGATCACCGAATCGCCGTCGAAGGCGATCCGCAGCTGGTCGTGGTGCCGTTCGGGCGCCTTCGACGGCAGGATCGTCGCCGCGGCGACCCCGTGTTCGAGCGCGCTGCGCACCGAGTTCGGGTTGGCCGAGAGGAAGAGCTGCGCGCCGAACGGCTTGATGTAGGGGAACACCTCGCCGCCGCTGGTGAACACCGCCCGGACGATGCCCAGGCCGTGGTGGCGGATCGAGTTGAAGATGCGCAGGCCGGTGTCGGACGAATTGCGCGACAGCAGCACGACCTCGACCCGCGGCGAATCCGCCGGCGCACCGGCGTTCAGGGCCAGCAGCTTCTGCACCAGCGGGAAGGCGATGCCGGGGGACAGCACTTCCCGCTCGCGCGAGCGCTGGAACTGCGCGTACGCCTCCAGGCCGTCCGCCTCGAACAGCGCGTGGCTGTCCTCCAGGTCGAACAGCGCCCGCGCCGTGATCGCCAGCACGAGGCGCTGCGCGGGGGTCGTCGCGGGCGTCGACAGCGGCATCAGGTGACGAACTGTTCGTTGAGGATGCGTTCCTCGAGGTTGTGCTCGGGATCGAACATCAGCGTGACGGTGCGCTCGCGCGATTCGCGGATCACCACCTCGACCACGTCGCGCACCTCGTGCGAATCGGCCGTGGCGCTGACCGGCCGCTTGAAGCCGTCCACGACCTCCAGCTTGACCTCGGTATCGGCGCGCAGCAGCGCCCCGCGCCAGCGCCGCGGCCGGAACGCGGCGATCGGCGTGAGCGCGATCACCGACGAACCCAGCGGCAGGATCGGTCCGTGCGCCGAGAAGTTGTAGGCGGTGCTGCCCGCCGGCGTAGCCACCAGGGCGCCGTCGCAGACCAGCTCCTCCAGCCGTACCTGGCCGTTGAGGTGGATGCGCAGGTGCGCGGTCTGCCGCGTCTGCCGCAGCAGCGACACCTCGTTGTAGGCCAGCGAGGCGACGGTGACGCCCGATTCGGTCCGCGCCACCATCTCCAGCGGCCGCAGCACGGTCGCCTCGGCTGCGTGCAGGCGCTCGACGAGGTTGCCGGGCCGATGCTGGTTCATCAGGAAACCGACGGTGCCCAGCTTCATGCCGAACACCGGCCGGCCCAGCGAGCCGTGCCGGTGCAGGGTCTGCAGCATGAAGCCGTCGCCGCCGAGCGCGCAGATCACGTCGGCGTCCTCCGGCGCGCTCTGCCCGTGCAGTGCGACCAGCGTCGCCAGCGCCGCCTGCGCGTCGGGCGCCGGGCTGGCGAGGAAGGCGATGCGGGGCTGCGCGGGCAGGTTCATGGCCCGAAGCCTACCTCAGGTGCGGGCCCCGGCGGAGACGACCTGCGCGAGCCGGCGCACGGCCACCGACAGCGTCGGATAGTCCATGCCGCGCAGGTTGCGCATGTCCGAGAACATCGACAACGTGGCCTTGAGCGTCGAGTCGCCCTGGCCGAGCCACTGCGCGACCGCCGACTGCGGGCGCGTGCCCGGCGTCGCGGCGGCCAGCACCTGGCCGACCAGCGCACGCTGCTGCGCCTGCAGTTCGTCGCGCAGCACGCCACGCGCCTGCGCATGCCAGCGACCTTCCACCGGCAGCGCCTCGACCGCATCCATAAGCCACTTCGTGTGCAGCGCATCGGAAAGCGCGAAATACGCCGTGGCCACTTCGGTGACCGGTGCGCCCTTCTCGTTCGCCACCTCGACGATGTCCATCGCGTACGCCAGGTACGGCAGCGCCGCCAGCGTGCGCGCCATCTCGTCCGGGAAGCCCAGCTGCTGCCAGCGGGCGACGTCGAACATCATCGACGTGCGGGCCTCGCCGGGCAGCACGTCCGCCATCGCGCCGCGCAGCGTCGCCACGCCGTCCGCATAACGCTCCACCTTCTCGGCGATGTCCAGGTTCTCGCCGGGGCGGTTCAGCAGCCAGCGCGTCATGTTGCGCTGCAGGTGCCAGATGCCCATCAGCGCGTCGAGCTGGGCGCTTTCCGGCACCTTCAGGTCGAGCGCGTCGATCTGCGCCCACAGCTCGCGCGCGTCCAGCGCCTCGCGGCAGATGGTGTACGCCTTGGCGATCTGCGCCGGCGATTCGCCCGTGTCCTCCTGCATCCGCAGCATGAACGTCGAGCCCATCCGGTTCACCATCGAGTTGGTGACCGCGGTGGCGATGATCTCGCGGCGCAGGCGGTGGTCCTGCATGTCCTGTTCGAAGCTTTCCTGCAGCGCGCGCGGGAAATAGCGCACCAGCTCCTTGGACAGGTACGGATCCTCGGGCACGTCGGAGTCGAGCATCTGGTTGAAGATGACGATCTTGTCGTAGCTCAGCAGCACCGACAGCTCCGGCCGGGTCAGGCCGACGCCGCGCAGCTTGCGCTCGCTGAGCTCGCTGTCGCTGGGCAGGAACTCGATGGCGCGGTCGAGCAGTCCCTGGGCTTCCAGGACGCGGATGAAGTGCCCGAACGATCCCAGGCGCGGGAAGCTCATCTTCTCCATCAGGCTGATCGCCTGGTTCTGCCGGTAGTTGTCGGTGAGCACGAGCTCGCCGACCTCGTCGGTCATGCTGGCGAGCAGCGCGTTGCGCTCTTCCTGGCTGAGTTCGCCGCGCTTGACCGGCGCCGACAGCAGGATCTTGATGTTGACTTCGTGGTCGGAGGTGTCGACGCCGGCCGAGTTGTCGATGAAGTCGGTGTTCACCAGCACGCCGGCGAATGCCGCCTCGATGCGGCCGCGCTGGGTCATGCCCAGATTGCCGCCCTCGCCCACCGCCTTGCAGCGCAGTTCCGAACCGTTGACGCGCAGGCCGTTGTTGGCGCGGTCGCCGACGTCGGCGTGCGACTCGGCCGTGGCCTTGACGTAGGTGCCGATGCCGCCGTTCCACAGCAGGTCCACCGGCGCCTTCAGGATCGCGTTCATCAGTTCCATCGGCGTCAGCGACTCGGTGCCGCTGGCGATTCCGAGCGCCGCCTTCACCTCCGGCGTCAACGGGATCGTCTTGGCCGAACGCGGGTGCACGCCGCCGCCCGCGGAGATCAGGCCCTTGTCGTAGTCCTCCCAGCTCGACCGCGGCAGCGCGAACAGGCGCTCGCGCTCGAGGAAGCTGCGCGCCGCGTCCGGGTTGGGGTCCAGGAAGATGTGGCGGTGGTCGAACGCCGCCAGCAGGCGGATGTGCCGCGACAGCAGCATGCC
>JAKFCL010000011.1:0-6459 GCA_036676665.1 Arenimonas sp.
CGCGAGGCCAGCAGCCAGCGCGTCACGCCCGCCAGCAGCAGCACGGTGACGGCCAGCCGCGTCGCGACCACGCCGGGCGGCGCCGCGGTGACGAGGCCGGAGATCAGCTGGAACGCGAGCAGCGCCGCCAGCGCCCCGGCGGTCAGCGCCGTCGAATACGGCAGATCCTGCGGGCCGCGCCGCAGCAGGCAGACTTCGAGCAGTTGGCGCAGCAGCGCCGCCACCGGGCCGGAGTCAGCCGACTTCGGGCGTGGGCGCGAGGATGCCGAGGATGCGCTGGAAGACCTCGTCCATGCCGCCGACGCCGTCGACGCAGGCCAGCCGGCCCGAGTTGCGGTAGAAGTCGACGACCGGCGCGGTCGCGTCGTTGTAGACCTTCAGGCGGTTGCGCACCGCTTCCGGGCTGTCGTCGGCGCGGCCTTCGGCCTGCGCGCGGCCGGCGAGGCGCGACACCAGCTTCTCGGCGTCCACGTCCAGCTGCACGGCGATGTCCACCGGCTGCGCCAGGCGCGCCAGCAACGCGTCGAGGGCATTGGCCTGGGCCAGGTTGCGCGGGTAGCCGTCGAGGATGAAGCCGTTGCCGGTATCGCCGGCGGTCAGGCGCTCCTCGAGCATGCCCAGCACGATCTCGTCCGACACCAGCGCCCCGGACTCCATCACCGCCTTGGCCTGGCGGCCGAGCGCCGTGCCGGCGGCGACGGCCGCGCGCAGCAGTTCGCCGGTGGAGATGTGCGGGACCTGCAGGTGTTCGCGGAGGCGCGCCGCCTGCGTTCCCTTGCCCGATCCGGGCGCGCCGAGTAGTACCAGTCGCATGCGTTGGAAACCCCTATAAACAAGGACGCACGGCGCCGTCATCACCCCGTTTGGCTATAGTGGGGCCGCCGACAGGCCGTGCGGACTGTGAAACGCTACTGGCCGGGGCGGTCCAAGTCAAACAAAAGCGGGAAAAACATGGGCAAGGGAACGCTCCTCTACGCGCAGTCCGGCGGCGTCACGGCCGTCATCAACGCCACCGCCAGCGCGGTGATCCAGGCCGGCCGCGCCCGCAAGGTCAAGGTGCTGGCCGCCCGCAACGGCATCCTCGGCGCGCTGCGCGAGGAACTGGTCGACACCTCGAAGGAATCGGCCGCGGCGATCCGCGCGCTGGCCCACACGCCGGGCGGCGCGTTCGGCTCGTGCCGCTACAAGCTCAAGTCGCTCGAGCAGGACGGCGACAAGTACCGCCGCCTGCTCGACGTGTTCCGGGCGCACGACGTGCGCTGGTTCCTCTACAACGGCGGCAACGACTCGGCCGACACCGCGCTGAAGCTGTCGCGGATGGCCGAAGCGTCCGGTTACCCGCTCACCTGCATCGGCGTGCCCAAGACCGTCGACAACGACCTGGTGGTGACCGACACCTGCCCGGGCTTCGGGTCGGCCGCCAAGTACACCGCCGTGTCGGTGGCCGAGGCGGCGCTGGACGTGGCGGCGATGGCCGACACCTCGACCAAGGTGTTCGTCTACGAGGTGATGGGCCGCCACGCCGGCTGGCTGGCCGCGGCCGGCGGCCTGGCCGGGCAGACGGCGGACGAGGCGCCGCAGGTGATCCTGTTTCCCGAGATCGCCTACGACGAGGCGAAGTTCCTGGCCCGCGTCCAGGACGTCGTCAGGCGCGTCGGCTGGTGCATGGTCGTGGTCTCCGAAGGCCTGCGGCATGCGGACGGCCGCTTCGTCGCCGATGCCGGCGGCGGCAAGGACGCCTTCGGCCACTCCCAGCTCGGCGGCGTCGGGCCGCTGCTGGCGGCGACGGTCAAGGACCGGCTCGGGCTGAAGGTGCACTGGACCGTGCCCGACTACCTGCAGCGTTCGGCCCGGCATCTCGCCTCGAAAACCGACCTCGCGCAGGCCCAGGCGGTCGGCGCGAAGGCGGTCGAGTACGCGCTGAAGGGCATGAACGGGGTGATGCCGGTGATCGTGCGCACGGCCGACAGGCCCTACCGCTGGAAGATCGCGCCGGCGCCGCTGAGCGACATCGCCAATGCCGAGAAGACGATGCCCAAGGGCTTCATCGACAAGTCCGGCTACGGCATCACCGCCGCCTGCCGCCGCTACCTGCAGCCGCTGGTGCGCGGCGAGGCGCCGCCGCCCTATCGACCGGATGGCCTGCCGGCGTATGTGCGGCTGAAGCTGGTCCCGGTCGCGAAGAAGCTGGCGCCGTTCGGCTGAACGGCCCGGTGACGGGACGACGTGGCGTGGCCATCGTCATCACCGCGGCTGAGGTCCACTATCGACATCGGCGCGACGCCGGAACCGGGAGAACCCAGATGAGCCTTCGACGCCTCCATGCCACCACGTTGTTGCTGCTGCTCGCGGCCGCTCCGGTGACCGCCCAGAACGAAAGCCCGCTGCGCGACCGCGGCGTCGGCGAGAACGATGCCGCCGAGCAGCTGATCCGGGCCGACGCGGCCGCCGATGCCGCCGCCGCCCGCGGCGAGACCCCCGAACCGGAGGCCCCCGTGGTCGCCGAACCGCTGCCGACCGGCACGATCGACGTCGGCACCGTGCAGACCGGCCCGCTCGAGGAAGGCGAGGAGCCGGATCCGGAAGGCGACGCGGAAGACGCCGCCAACCAGGACTGAGACGCGCCGGACGGATCCGGCGGGGCGACCCGAAGCGACGCCGGGCCCGGCACCGCCGGCACGTCGCCGGCGCGACCACCCCGACCTTCACACCCGCCGGCCGGCAACGGCCGGCCGCTGCGTTTTTGCACTTCCGCCGGCGCCATGGCGCCGGCCCTCCCCCCTTTGCCATACTCGGGCAGGGCGGCCTTTCGGCCGCCTACGTTTGTTCACGGTTTGACTCTGGGGAGGGTTGGCATGTTCGAGCAGTACGCTTTGCATCTCGCGATCGCCTGTGCGGTGATCGCCATTCTTTACGGCGTCTTCGTCGCCCGCTGGATCGTCGCGCAGCCCGCCGGCAACGAGCGGATGCAGCAGATCGCGGCGGCGATCCAGGAAGGCGCCGGCGCCTACCTGCGGCGCCAGTACATGACCATCGCGCTCGTCGGCGTGATCCTGTTCCTCGTGATCGCCTTCGTGCCGATGCTGGGCTGGCCGACCGCGATCGGCTTCCTGATCGGCGCGGTGATGTCGGGCCTGGCCGGCTTCATCGGCATGTTCGTTTCGGTGCGCGCCAATGTGCGCACGGCGCAGGCCGCCACGGTGTCGCTGAACACCGCGCTCAACGTCAGCTTCAAGGGCGGCGCGATCACCGGCATGCTGGTCGTGGGCCTGGGCCTGCTCGGCGTCGCCGGGTACTTCTGGTTCGTGATGGCCGACGGCGTGCAGACCGCCGAGACCGTGCAGGCGGCGCTGCAGCCGATGATCGGCCTGGCGTTCGGTTCCTCGCTGATCTCGATCTTCGCGCGCCTGGGCGGCGGCATCTTCACCAAGGGCGCCGACGTCGGCGCCGACCTGGTGGGCAAGGTCGAAGCCGGCATCCCCGAGGATGACCCGCGCAACCCGGCGGTGATCGCCGACAACGTCGGCGACAACGTCGGCGACTGCGCCGGCATGGCTGCCGACCTGTTCGAGACCTACGCGGTGACCGTGATCGCGGCGATGCTGATCGCCGGCATCGCCTTCCCCACCTACGGCTGGGCCGGCGTGGTGTACCCGATGGTGCTCGGCGCGGTGTCGATCATCGCCTCGATCATCGGCACGTTCTTCGTGACGGTGCGCGACGGCGGCAAGATCATGAACGCGCTGTACCGCGGCCTGGCCGTGTCTGGCGTGCTCGCGGCGGCGGCGTTCTGGTTCGTCACCAACGAGATGTTCGGCGCCGAGCTGGGCATGCCGCTGTTCTGGTGCGCGCTGATCGGCCTGGCGCTGACCGCGGCCATGGTCGTCATCACCGAGTACTACACCGCGACCGAATACGGCCCGGTGCAGCAGGTGGCCAAGGCGTCCGAGACCGGCCACGGCACCAACGTCATCGCCGGCCTGGCCGTGTCGATGAAATCGACCGCGGCGCCGGTGCTGGCCGTGGCCGCGGCGATCTGGTGCACGTACGAGATCGCCGGCCTGATGGGCATCGCGATCGCGGCGACGTCGATGCTGTCGATGGCGGGCATGATCGTCGCGCTCGACGCCTACGGCCCGATCACCGACAACGCCGGCGGCATCGCCGAGATGAGCGGCATGGACCCGGAGATCCGCAAGACCACCGACGCGCTGGACGCGGTCGGCAACACCACGAAGGCGGTGACGAAGGGTTACGCGATCGGTTCCGCCGGCCTGGCCGCGCTGGTGCTGTTCGCCGACTACTCGCACAAGCTCGGCGAGAAGTACGTCGGCACCGACATGACGGTCAACTTCTCGATCGACAACCCCGACGTGGTGATCGGCCTGCTGATCGGCGGCATGATCCCCTACCTGTTCGGCGCGTTCGCGATGCAGGCGGTGGGCCGTGCGGCCGGCGCGGTGGTGGAGGAGGTGCGGCGCCAGTTCCGCGAGATCCCCGGCATCATGGAAGGCACCGGCAAGCCGCAGTACGACAAGGCGGTGGACCTGCTGACCAAATCGGCGATCCGCGAGATGATCGTGCCGTCGATGCTGCCGCTGTTCATCCCGATCATCGTCGGCATGGTGCTCGGCGCCGACGCGCTCGGCGGCCTGCTGATGGGCACGATCGTCACCGGCCTGTTCGTCGCGATCTCGATGTGCACCGGCGGCGGCGCGTGGGACAACGCCAAGAAGTACATCGAGGAAGGCCACCACGGCGGCAAGGGCTCGGAAGCCCACAAGGCCGCGGTCACCGGCGACACCGTCGGCGACCCGTACAAGGACACCGCCGGTCCGGCCATCAACCCGCTGATCAAGATCATCAACATCGTGGCGCTGCTGCTGATCCCGATGCTCTGATCGGAGGGCGTCACGCCCAGACTGGCGAAGGAAGAAGCCCCGGCATGCCCGGGGCTTTTTCTTTGACACGCCGCGCTGCCCACCAGCGAGCGAAATGCCCGCCGGGGACGCCGGAACATGACGCAACTCGGAGCCTCGCCACGAAGTTCCGCGGCTTCCTCGCCCGGGGAACCAGCGCCGCTAAGGCGCCGGTGACTCCACGTCGTAGCCGGTGGCTTCGAGCGCCGCCAGCACACCGTCGTCTCCGGCCAGATCGGCGATGGGCAGGACCGCCAGAGCCGTGCGGCCGGACGCCAGCGAGGCCTGCACGGCCGCCTGCCATTCCGACAACGCCTCACGCGCGAGTTCCGGGCGTTGCTGGAAACTCATCGCGGCGTCGTACACGGCCTTGCACGGCGGCACGATCGAATCGATTGGCAGACCGGCCAGCGCTTCCATGTCGCCCACCGACCAGGCATTGGCGGCCGCGACCATGTGCCCGAGCGCCGGGGCCAGCGAATCCATCGTCAGTTCGAAACAAGACACATCGTCGATGCGCGATTCGGCGAGCGCGCGGATTCCGTCGCGATAGGCCTTCCTGTCGATCGCCAGCGGCGACGTGATCTCCGTGTCGACGATCCGGACGCCCGCATCGGCCGCGAGCCGGGACACCCGCGACCAGACGCTGTCGACGCGTGTCAGCCCGGACACCTCGATCGCCGAGTAATACAGATCCTGGGAGGCGAACATCGGCCGCTGGCGCTCGACCTTGTCGTCTCCGGGCAGGTAGGCGGCCTTCAACTCCGTCCAGCGCGCGTATTGCGTCCTTGAGACCTCGTCGCGCAGCGTTCGGCCGTCGGGAAGTTTCAGGGCCGCGTTGGCCGAGCGCGCGAGGGTCGCCATCTTGAACACGTCACCCGCACCGATGTCCATCCGGACGCTGGCCGGCGCGATCACTTCGTCGGCGTCCGCGAGCACCTTCTCCACCTCCGACGAATTCCATTCGATGTCGCGCGGCAGCGGCGACACCGTGCCCAGCACCCAGACGACGCCGTCGCCGCGGCTGATCCGCCAGAGCCCCGGTCCGGGCTGCACGCCGGTGACCACGACGGCGTCGAGGACGACCGGCCCGTCCGGCGCGGCGGCGCCTTCCGCCGCGGTCGCCGACCCGGAAAAGGCCGTCAGCAGAAGCATCCCGAGGGGCATGATCGTGCGCCTTCCATGGCCAGGGCAGTTCGGGTCGGGCATCGTTCGCACTCCAGTGCGCCGGGGATCGGCGGGTGTCGAAGCGTAACGATGCGGGCGTTAAGAACTCGCTCCGGAAGCGGAAGAGCCCCGCGCATGGCGGGGCTCCTCGCACCGTGACCGGGCACCGGCGTCAGGGCAGCGTGCGCACCTTCGGCTCGCGAGCCCACTGCCGCGTCTTCGCCAGCGCGATGAACTCGGCGATCTGCTCGGGATAGACCACGCCCGCGTCGGGCGTGATGCCGCCGGCCGCCAGGATCGCGCGCGTGCCCTTGCAGGCCATGATCGCCTTCAGGTGGCCGAACGCGTCGCGGAACCAGTCGACCGCGGCCGC
>JAKFCL010000012.1:0-7035 GCA_036676665.1 Arenimonas sp.
TGCGCTTCGAGCGCGGCGAGGCGGTCGCCCTCGACGGCGTGCCGATGCCCGGTGCGGCGATGCTGGCGAAGCTCAACGGCCTGTTCGGCGCCTACGGCGTCGGCCGCGGCATCTACACCGGCGACACCACGATCGGCCTCAAGGGCCGGATCATCTTCGAGGCGCCCGGCCTGGCGGCGCTGCTTGCCGCGCACCGCGCGCTCGAGGAGGCGGTGCTCACCAAGCACCAGAACCGCTTCAAGCCCGAGGTCGCCCGCAAGTGGGTCGAGCTGGTCTACGAAGGCTTCTACAACGATCCGCTGAAGGCCGACCTCGAGGCGTTCCTGGTGTCCAGCCAGGCGATGGTCAACGGCGAGGTCGTGCTCGAGACGCAGGGCGGCAGCGTCGGCGCGGTCGCCGTGCGGTCACCGCACCTGCTGCATGCCCGTGGCGCGACCTACGCGCAGTCGGCCGACTGGGGCGTCGAGGAAGCGGAAGGGTTCATCCGCCTGTTCGGCATGAGCAGCACGCTGTGGGCCGAAGTGAACCGGAAGGACGGCTGATGGACGACCTGCTGCCCGAAGTGCTGCGGCACCTGGACGCGCTGGTGTCGTTCGACACCCGCAACCCGCCGCGCGACATCGGCACCGGGGGCATCTTCGACTATCTGCGGGCGCAGCTGCCGGGATTCGCGGTGACGGTGACCGACCACGGCGCCGGCGCCGTGTCGATGCTGGCCGTGCGCGGAGCGCCGAAGCGCCTGTTCAACGTGCACCTGGACACGGTGCCGTCGTCGCCGGGCTGGAGCGCCGATCCGCACCGGCTGCGCGTCGACGGCTCCCGCGCGGTCGGGCTCGGTGCCTGCGACATCAAGGGCGCCGCGGCCGGCCTCGTCGCCGCGGCGCGGGTGACGGCCGGCGACGCCGCGTTCCTGTTCACGACCGACGAGGAGGCCAACGACGCCCGCTGCATCGCCGCGTTCCTCGCCGGCGAACATGGCTTTTCCGAGGCGATCGTCGCCGAGCCGACGATGGGGCAGGCGGTGCTCGCCCACCGCGGCATCAGTTCGGTGCGCATGGAGTTCGCCGGCGAGGCGGGCCATGCCAGCGGCGCCAATGCCCGCGCCACGAGCGCGCTGCACGCGGCCGTGCGCTGGGGCGGGGCGGCGATGGACTTCGTCGCCGCCCAGGACGGCCTGCGCTTCGGCGGCCTCACCGGCCTGCGTTTCAACATCGGCCGCATCGAGGGTGGCATCAAGGCGAACATGATCGCGCCGCGCGCCGAGCTGCGCTTCGGCTTCCGGCCGTTGCCGTCGCAGTCGCCGGAAACGCTGCACGAGATCTTCCGCAGTTTCGCCCCGGCCGGGATGCTGGCGTCCTACGAGGAGACCTTCAGCGGCCCGTCGCTGCCCTCCGGCGACGTCGCCCGCGCGGAGGAGCGCCGCCTCGCCGCCCGCGATCTCGCCGACGACCTCGGCCTGCCGGTCGGCAATGCCGTCGACTTCTGGACCGAAGCGTCGCTTTTCTCGCAGGCCGGGCTCACCGCGTTCGTTTACGGCCCGGGCGACATCGCCCAGGCCCACACCGCCGACGAATGGGTCGCCCTGTCGCAACTCGCCGATGTCACCGACCACTACCGCCGCCTGCTGGAGACCGCATGAACGCGCCGATCCGTCCCGCCGCCGCCACCCCCGCCACCGAGGCCGCGTACGCGGATCGGGGGCTTCTTCCGACCCGCCGCCTTCGCGCCGCCGCAGACGCTCACCATGACTGAAATGCGCACCACGATCGTCCGGCTGCTGTCCAACATGGCCAGCGCCAAGGAGATCCAGCAGTACCTCAAGCGGTTCTCGCAGCTCGACGCCGAGCGCTTCGCCGTGGTCAAGGTCGGCGGCGCCGTGCTGCGCGACGACCTCGATGCGCTGGTGTCGTCGCTGTCGTTCCTGCAGCAGGTCGGGTTGACCCCGATCGTGATCCACGGTGCCGGGCCGCAGCTCGACGAGCGCATGAAGCAGGCCGGCATCGAGAAGAAGACCGTCGACGGCCTGCGCGTGACCGACGCGGCGGGGCTGGCGATCGTGCGTCAGGTCGCGCAGCAGGAGAACCTGCGGCTGGTCGAGGCGCTGCAGGCGCAGGGCGTGCGCGCGGTGTCGATCACGTCGGGCGTGTTCGAGTGCGGCTTCCTGTCCCGGCGCAAGTACGGGCTGGTCGGCAAGGTCGAGGACGTGCACGTGGCCAGCATCCAGGCCGCGATCAAGGTCGGCTCGATCCCGGTGATCGCCTCGCTGGGCGAGACCGCCGGCGGCCAGATCCTCAACATCAACGCCGACTGGGCCGCCAACGAGCTGGTCAAGAAGCTGCAGCCCTACAAGATCATCTTCCTCACCGGCACCGGCGGCCTGCTCGACGGCGACGGCGAAGTGATCGACTCGATCAACCTGAGCACCGAATACGCCGAGCTGCAGCGGCAGCCGTGGCTGCATTCGGGCATGAAGGTCAAGATCGAGCAGATCCACGACCTGCTGATGGAGCTGCCGCCGTCGAGCTCGGTGTCGATCACCCGCCCCGACCAGCTGGCGAAGGAACTCTTCACCCATCGCGGCTCCGGCACGCTGGTGCGCCGGGGCGAGCAGGTGCGCGCGGTCACCTCGTGGAAGGGAGTCGACCTGAAGAAGCTGCGCACGCTGATCGAATCGGGCTTCGGCCGCAAGCTGGCGCCCGACTATTTCGAGAAGATCCGCCTGCACAAGGCCTACATCAGCGAGCACTACCGCGCCGCGCTGATCATCACGCTCGAGGACGGCCTGCCGCACCTGGACAAGTTCGCGGTCAGCGACGATGCCCAGGGCGAGGGCCTCGGCCGCGCCGCCTGGCAGGTGATGCGGGCGCAGACCCCGCAGCTGTTCTGGCGCGCCCGCTCCGGCAACCCGGTCAACGACTTCTACTTCGACGAGGCCGACGGCTGCCTCAAGGGCGAGAAGTGGAATGTGTTCTGGTACGGGCTGGAGGGCTGGGAGCAGATACGCTATGCCGTCGACCATTGCCTGTCGCGGCCGGCGACGCTGAAGGGCTGAGCATGCTCAACAAGCACAACCTGCACTGGACCGTGCCGCCGATCCTCGAGGGCGACCACGTCACCCTCGAGCCGCTGCAGGCCGGGCACGCCGACGCGCTGCTGGAGGCGGCGGCGGACGGCGAGCTGTGGAACCTGTGGTTCACCTCGGTGCCCGGCCCGGAAACCGTGCGCGGCTACGTCGCCCGGGCGATCGCCGACCGCGAGGCCGGCACGGCGATGCCGTTCCTCGTGCGCGACGCCCGCGGCGAGCCGGCCGGCAGCACGCGCTTCTTCCGCATGGACCCGACGATCCCGTCGCTGGAGATCGGCTACACGTGGTATTCGCAGCGCGTGCAGCGCACGGCGCTGAACACCGAGGCCAAGCGCCTGCTGCTCGGGCACGCGTTCGACGCAATGGGCTGCACGGTGGTGGAGCTGCGGACCCACAGCTTCAACCACCGCTCGCGCACGGCGATCGAGCGGCTGGGCGCGCATTTCGACGGCATCCTGCGCCGTCAGATGCGCATGCCCGACGGCCACCTGCGCGACACGGTCGTCTATTCGGTCCTCGACCACGAATGGCCGGCCGTGCGCCGCAACCTCGACCACCGGCTCGAACACGGGGGCGGCGCATGAGCGCCCGGTGGCAGATCGGCCTGGTCGGCGCGCGCGGCCACGTCGGCACCGAGCTGATCCGGCTGCTGGCCGCGCACCCGCGCTTCGGACTGGCCTTCGTCTCGTCGCGCGAACGCGCCGGCCAGCCGCTGGCCGAACACGAGCCCGCGTATGCCGGCGACCTGCGCTACACGAACCTCGATGCACGGGCCGCAGCGGGGCAGGGCGTCGATGCGCTGGTGCTGGCCCTGCCCAACGGCATGGCGGCGCCGTTCGTCGCCGAACTCGATGCCCGCTCGCCGTCGACCGTCGTCGTCGACCTTTCGGCCGACTACCGCTTCGACGACCGCTGGCATTACGGTTTGCCCGAACTGACGCGCGCGGCCGCCCCGGGCGCGACGCGGATCAGCAACCCCGGCTGCTACGCCACGGCGATGCAGCTGGCCATCGCGCCGATGCGCGCCGCGCTCGCCGGGCCGGTGCAGTGTTTCGGCGTATCCGGCTATTCCGGCGCCGGCACGAGCCCGTCGGACAAGAACGATCCGGACAAGCTGCGCGACAACCTGATGCCGTACGCGCTGACCGGCCACGTGCACGAGCGCGAGGTCACCCGACAACTCGGCCACCCGGTCGAGTTCATGCCGCATGTGGCGCCGCATTTCCGCGGCATCACGCTCACCGCGAACCTGCACCTGGCGGCGAGCCACGACCTCGAGGCGGTCGAGGCCGCCTATCGCCGCCACTACGGACGCGAGCCGCTGGTTCGCGTGAGCCGGGAGGCGCCCTGGGTCAGCCGCATCGCCGGCCGCCACCATGCCGAGGTGGGCGGTTTCGCGCTGACCGACGACGGCCGCCGGCTGGTGGTGGTGAGCACCCTCGACAACCTGCTCAAGGGCGCCGCGACCCAGGCGCTGCAGAATCTCAACCTGGCCTTCGGGCTGGAAGAAACCAGCGGCATCCCCCTTCCGGAGGCGACGGCGACATGAGCGAGCTGCTGTGGCAGAAGGACGGCGTGCAGGTCGACCCGCGCATCCAGCATTTCCTGGCCGGCGACGACGTGCTGCTGGATCGCGAGTTCATCGGCCACGACATCGTCGCCAGCCGCGCGCATGCCCGCGGGCTGGCGCGCATCGGCGTGCTGACCGCGCAGGAGGCCGACGACCTGTGCCGCGAACTGGACATATTGGCGGCCGACCTGGCCAGCGGCGCCTTCGTCCTGGACGAGCGCTTCGAGGACGGCCATTCGGCGATCGAATCGCGGCTGGTCGAACGCCTGGGTGACGTCGGCCGCAAGATCCACACCGGCCGCAGCCGCAACGACCAGATCCTGGTCGCCACGCGCCTGTGGCTGAAGGACAAGCTGGCGGAGTTGCGTGCGCTGTGCGTGGAATGCGCGCAGGTCTGCCTCCAGCGTGCCGCCGCCGAATCGCAGCCGATGCCCGGTTACACGCACCTGCAGCGGGCGGTCGTCTCGTCGACGTCGATGTGGTGGGCGGGGTTCGCCGAGGCGTTCGTCGACGACGCGGTCCGCGCCGGCCAGGCGCGCGAATGGCTGGACGCCAATCCGCTCGGGACCGCCGCCGGTTACGGCGTGAACCTGCCGCTCGACCGCGAGTTCAGCACCCGCGAGCTGGGGTTCGCGCGGATGCAGGTCAGCCCGATGTACGCGCAGCTGTCGCGCGGCAAGTTCGAGATGGGCGCGATCGAGGCCCTCGGCGCCGCGGTGCTCGACCTGCGCCGGCTGGCGTGGGACCTGAGCCTGTTCACGACCGCGGAGTTCGGCTTCGTGACGCTGCCGGCGCAGTACACCACCGGCTCCTCGATCATGCCCAACAAGCGCAACCCGGACCTGGTCGAGCTGATGCGCGCGACCTACGCCAGCGTCGCCGCCGCGCGCACCGAGATCGAGCAGCTGCTGTCGCTGCCCTCGGGGTATCACCGCGATCTGCAGTTCACCAAGGGCGCGCTGTTCCACGCGTTCGGCCGCGGCCTGGGCGCGCTGGCGCTGCTGCCGGCACTGCTGCGCGGACTGCAGTGGCGGCCCGAGCGGCTTGCCGGTGCGTTCGACGACGGCATGTATTCCACCGACCGGGCGATCGAGCTGGCACGTTCCGGCCTGCCGTTCCGCGAGGCCTACCGGCTGGCGGCAGGCGATCCATTGCCGCAGGCCGGTGCCGACCCGCAGGCGAGCCTGGATGCGCGCGTCTCGCCCGGTGGCGCCGCGGCGCTCGGGCTGGACGGATTGCAGGCGCGCCTGGACGCGTTGTCCGGCTGAGCGGGACTCACTGCTCCGGCGGCGGATGCCGCAGCACCCGCAGCGACACCACCAGCACCAGGATCGCGCCGATCGCCAGCACCGACCACAGCATCCAGCGCCGGTAATCGGGGCCGCGGTCGCTGCGCAGCGCCGATTCGCCGGCGGCCGGCACGCCTTCGCCGAGCGTGGCCAGCGGCGGCGTCCAGCCGGCGGGATGCGACGCGCCGACCGCGGCCAGCGCCGCCTGCACCGGGTAATCGGGCCGCACCGCGCGCACGCTGCCGGCGAGCAGGCGGTACGGCGCCGCGCCCTGCGCCAGCAGCACGAAACGGTCGGGGTGGTACGAAAGCCGCAGCGTCGGTGCCTGCGCCAGCGCCGGCGTCGTCCGCACGCGCCACAGGCGGTCGCGGACCAGGCCGGTGTCGACCGGCAGGTGCCGCACTTCCGCCGTGCCGGCGCCGAGCCGGAACGCGGTGAATTCGGCGACCGGCGACCAATGCACCGGCGGCGGATCGGCCGCGCGCGGACCCGGCGCCTCGACGGCCTCGTCTCGCGACTGCACCTGCACGCCGGCGACGGTATTTCCGCTGGCCAGCGCGACGTCGATGCGCGTCACCGGCAGCGGGCCGGGGCTGGTGTATTCGAACAGGCCGGGCTCGCCGGCGACGGCGCGGCCTTCGATCTCGACGACCTTGCGCTCGCCCTGGTCGGTACCGAGCTCGAGCCGTTCCTGTTCGATGCGCGCCAGTGCCGGCCAGTCGCCGCCGGGCGCCAGCGCCAGCCGCAGGTAACGCTCGTGCGACGGCGCGAAATCCAGCCGCAGCCGCTCGATGCGCAGGCCGTTGTCGACGATCGCCATCAGCGCCTGCTCGTCGGCGAGCGGGCGCCAGCTGCTCAGGTCGTTGCTGGCGAGCACATGCACGCGCAGGTCCACCGGCAGCGCGGCGTCGTCGGCCAGCGTCACCCGCAGCGACGACACCGGGTCGGGCTGGTCGCCCAGGTCGATCAGCAGGTCGGTGCTGGCGGTCGACGCGACCGCGCCGGTGCTGTCGAGCTGCAGGTCGCGCAGGGTGCCGTCGGCGTCGCGCTCGATGCGCAGCGACAGCGACTCGCCGTCGCCGTCGCCGTCG
>JAKFCL010000013.1:0-7557 GCA_036676665.1 Arenimonas sp.
CGGCATCAGGCGCATGGGGAGCTCCGGGAACGGGAGCGCACGATCGCACGGCGACCCGGATAAAGTGACTGCCGGTCGTCACTTCTTGAACGGGGGAAGGTCATGCGGACGATGATTCTCGGGCTCGCCGTGCTCGGCACGCTGCTGTTCGGCGCGGCGTTCGCGATTTCCTGGCTGAACCCGCTGCTGATCGAGCGCGCGGCCCGCGAGATCGTCCGGATCGAAGTCGAACACCAGGTCGGGGAAAGCATCGACCGCCTGACCGACTCGCGGCTCGCGGGGCTCGCCGAGCGGGCGCTCCGCCGTATCGACCTCGACATCGAGCGTTCCCGGCAGGCGTTGCGCGACGACGTACCACGCCGGGTCGCCAACGTGGTCGCCGACATGCTCGACGCCGATTGCGCCTGCCGGCAGCGGCTGGTCGAATCCGCACAGCGCTCGGAAAACGGGCGCCTGACCTCGCTGACGTTGGCGCGGGAAAAGCTGGCGGGATTCATCGAGTCGACTTACGCCTCGGTTGCGGCGAGCCTGATGCGCGAGTTCCGCATCTTCACGGCGTCGAACGCGCTGGCGTTCGCGCTGCTGGGCCTGGTCACGCTCTTCCGGCGCCGGGCCGGCCTGCAGCTGCTGCTGCCCGCCGTCGTGCTGGTCGGGGCGGTCGCGCTGACCGGCGGCGTGTACGTGTTCAACCAGGACTGGCTGCACACGATCGTGTTCGGCGAATACGTGGGGCTCGGATACGCGGCCTACCTGGCCGGGGTGACGCTGCTGCTGGCGGACGTGGCGTTCAACCGCGCCCGGGTGACGACCCGGATCGTCAACGTGATCCTCGACGCCGCGGGCAGCGCCCTGGTCGCCGTGCCCTGCTGACGCCCGCGGGTCCGCGCCGGCCGCGTGGCCCGCCGGCGCCTCAGTCCACCGGCACGAAGCGGATCGCCTGGCCGCCGCCGGCCGCCAGCCGCAGCGCCAGCACGTCGGCCGAGCCCACGCGCGTCTTCTCGGCGACGAAATCGGTCGGCGCGTCGCGCCAGTGCGCCCGGTCGCCGTCGCGGTAGATTTGCGCCTCGTACGTCCGCCCCGGTGCCAGGAACGACAGCGGCACGTGCAGCAGCCGCCCCTGCTCGTCGGTGACCGCGCCGAGGAACCAGTCGCCGCCGCCGCGCGCCTGCCGGGCGATCACCGCGTAGTCGCCGACCTCGCCGGCGAGCACGCGGGTGTCGTCCCAGTCCACCGCGACATCGCGGATGAACTGCAGCGCCTGCGGCTGCTTCGCGTAGTTCTCCGGCAGGTCGGTGACCATCTGGATCGGGCTGTAGATGACGATGTACTGCGCGAGCTGCCGGGCGATCGTCGACGGGATCGGCGTGTCGCCGCGGCCGCGCAGGCTGACGATGCCGGGCGTGAAGTCCATCGGCCCGGCCAGCATCCGGGTGAACACCAGGTTGGGCTCGTGCGACGGCGGATTCTTCGGATTGCCCCAGGCCTGGTATTCCTGGCCGCGGGCGCCCTCGCGGGCGACCCAGTTCGGATACGTGCGGCGCAGGCCGGTGTCCTTCACCGGCTCGTGCGGATTGACGGCGATGCGCTGCGCCGCCGCTTCCTGCACCACGCGCAGGTGGTGGCGCACGTTCCACTGGCCGTCGTGCCATTCGCGCAGCACCGGCCCGTCGACGACGTCCTGGCGCTCGATCTGGCCGGCGTCGCAGACGTAGCCGGTCTTGACCACATCGACGCCGTGGGCGGCGTAGTACGCGAACGCGGCCTTCAGCTGGCGGTCGTAGTGCGTCACCGCGCAGCCGGTCTCGTGGTGGCCGACCAGGTGCACACCCTTCCTCGCACCGTAGGCCGCGAGCGCCTCGAGGTCGAAATCGGCGGTGGGCCGGGTGAAATCGAAGTCCCAGCCGTTGCCGAACCACTGCCCGTCCCAGCCGGGATTCCATCCTTCGACGAGCACGCCGCGGAAGCCGTTCTCGGCGGCGAAGTCGATGTAGCGGCGGGTGTTGGCGGTGGTGGCACCGTGTTTGGCCCCGGTCGCCCAGCTCTCGGTCTCCAGGTGCAGCGACCACCACACGCCGACGTACTTGGCGGGTTCGAACCAGCTGACGTCGCCGAGCGCGTTGGGCTCGTTGAGGTTGAGGATCATCCGCGCCGATCCGTACAGCGCCGCGGCCGTGTCGGCGACCTGGATCGTGCGCCACGGCGTCGGGAACGGCGCCTGCCGGCGCACCTTCCAGCCTTCGGAGGCCGGCGCCAGCAGCGCGCGGAACCGGCGGCCCTCGACGCGGCGCAGCCACATCGCCGAGTAGTCGACCAGCGCCGCCTCGTGGAACGCCAGGTGCAGGCCGTCGTCGGTGCGCACCGTCATCGGCGTGTGGGCCTGGGTCACTTCGTCCAGCGGCGTGCGCTGGTAGAGGTATTCGTAGCGATTCCATTCGCCGGCCGGGATCCACCAGGCGGTGGCCGGCGCGGCGATCGCGAACTCGGTCAGCTCGTCGTCGATGATCACGTCCCGGAGCGACGGCTGGTCGGGGAACTCGTAACGGAAGCCGACGCCGTCGTCGAACACGCGGAACACGACGTCGAGGCTGCGCTTCGGCTCGATGGTTTCGGTGAAGCGCGCACGCAGTTCGGTGTGGCGGTCGCGGATCGTCCGGTATTCGCCCCAGGGCTGTTCCCAGGTGCTGTCGGCGTTCTTCGTCGCCTGCGAGGCGAGCGCGAAATTCCGCTCCAGCTTGCCGGCGCCGCGAAGCGCGAATCCCAGCCGCGACGAGGCGATCACCGGCTCGCCGAACCGGGCGATGCGGTAGGCGATGCGGCCCTCATCCAGTTCGAGCGCCACCTCGAGCACGCCACCGGGCGACCTCACCGTGGCGACCGTTTCCGGGGCTGCCCGTACGGCCAGGCTGGCGAATGCGGCGAAGGCGAAAACGACGGCGGTCAGGCGCATGCAGGGTCCCCGGGGCGGTGTGCGTCCGATGGTAGTCCCGGCGCCACGCCGGTCGGTCCTGCATACGTATGCGGCCCCCGTGGTCGACGACGGCGCCTCGCGACTGGCCCGCGCCTTCGCGGTCAGTCCATCCACACCAGCGTCGCCATCCGCCCGCTGCGGGCGTCGCGGCGATGGGAATGGAAACGGACCGGGTCGGAGATCGTGCACAGGCCGCCGCCGGACACCGCGGTGACGCCCGCCGCGGCCAGCCGGCGCCGGGCCAGCGCATACAGGTCCACCTGCCAATGGCCGGCGCGCGTCGCGACGAAGGCTGTCGCCGCGCCCGGATCCGTGGCGACGAACGCCGCGTGCACGTCCTCGCCCACCTCGTAGGCCTGCGGCCCGGCCGCCGGCCCGAGCCAGGCCTGCAGTTCGCCGGCCGGAGTCCGCATCGCGGCGACCGTGGCTTCGAGCACGCCGGCGGCCAGGCCACGCCAGCCGGCGTGCGCGGCGCCGACCTCGTGGCCGTCGCGATCGGCCAGGACCACCGGCAGGCAGTCCGCCGACAGGATCGCGAGCACGACCCCCGGCGTCGAAGTCACCGCGGCATCGGCCTCGGGCTCGTCCATGCCGGCCGGGTCCGGCGCCGCCGGCATCTCCAGGCGCAACACCGCGGTGCCGTGCACCTGCCGCAACCAGTGCGGCGGCGACGGCAGGCCGAGGCGTTCGCCCAGCAGCGCGCGGTTGCGGGCCGCCAGCACCGGGTCGTCGCCGCTGCGCAGCCCGAGGTTGAACGGCCCGAACGGCGGCGGCGAGACGCCTTCGCCGTCGCGGCGCGTGCAGCCCGCATGCACGCCGGGCGGCGCGGGCCAGTCGGCGGGAATCCAGCCGGACGCCATGCCGGAACTCAGGCCTTCGCGGCCGCGGTGTCTTCGCGCAGCGCCTGCACCAGCGCCTGCATGTCCGGCGGCATGGGCGCCTCGAACGTCACCGTCTCGCCGGTGCCCGGATGCACGAAGCTCAGCTTCTCCGCATGCAGGGCCTGGCGGCGGAAGGACTGCAGGCGCGTCGCCAGCTCCTCGGTCGCCGCCTTCGGCTGCCGGTAGGCGCCGCCGTACAGCGGGTCGCCGACGATCGGCTTGCGCGCGTGCGCCATGTGCACGCGGATCTGGTGGGTGCGGCCCGTCTCGAGGCGGCACTCGACCAGCGTGTGCGAACGGAACTTCTCGCGCACCCGATAGTGGGTGACGGCATCGCGGCCGGCGCCTTCCTTGACCACCGCCATGCGCACGCGGTCGGTCGGGTGGCGGCCGATCGGCGCGTTCACCGTGCTGCCGGCGACCATCGTGCCCTGCACCACCGCCACGTACTGCCGATGCACCGCGCGTCCGGAAAGCTGTTCGACCAGCGACGTGTGCGCGCGCTGGCTGCGGGCGATCACCATCAGCCCGGACGTGTCCTTGTCGAGGCGGTGCACGATGCCGGCGCGCGGCAGTTCGGCCAGCTTCGCATCGATGTGCAGCAGCGCGTTGACCATCGTGCCGCGCGGATTGCCGGCACCGGGGTGCACGACCAGGCCCGCGGGCTTGTTGACCACCATCACGTCGGCGTCCTCATACAGCACGTCGAGCGGGATCGCCTCGGGCTCGGCATCGGTCTCGATGTCGGGCTTGGCCATCAGCGCGACCGACTCGCCGCCACGCACGGCCTCCTTCGGCTTCACGGTGCGGCCGCCGAGCAGCGCGTCGCCGGACTTGATCCATTCGGTGAGCCGCGAGCGGGAGAAATCGGGGAACAGCTCCGCCAGCACCTGGTCGAAGCGGCGGCCGGCGGCGGCCAGCGGGATCGTGGCCTCCAGCAGCTCGCGCTCGCCGTCGTCGGGGTCGGTGGAGGGGGTCGGATGGATCGGGGTGGGGGTCATGGGGCGGAATCCTCGGGCCGTGGCGGGCCCCGGCCGCATTCATGGAGGCGACAGCGGGCTTTCCGGTATTATCCCCGAACTCGCTGCCTCCAGCGCCCTGACCAGCCGCCCTGATGACCCCACTGTCCGTCGTGACCCGCGTTTTCCTGATCGTGGCCCTGGTCGCCGCCCTTCCCGGCTGCAAGACCTGGGGCAAGCTCTTCGGCGACAAGGAAGAGGAAACCGAGACGCTGCCGGTCGAGGCCCTGTACGCCGAGGCCGATTCGGCGATGGACGCCCGCAACTACACGCGCGCCACCCGCTACTACCAGCGCCTGGTGTCGCGCTTCCCGTACGGCGTGTACAGCGAGCAGGCGCAGCTCGAGCTGGCCTACGTGCAGTACAAGGACGGCAATTCCGAGGAGGCGACCTCGTCGATCGAGCGCTTCATCCGCACCTACCCGACCCACCGCCACATCGACTACGCCTATTACCTGAAGGCGTTGATCAACTTCGACCGCAACTCCAGCAACCTGCTGCGGCTGGTCCGCCAGGACATGGCCGACCGCGACCTCGGCGGCGCCACGCAGAGCCTGAACGACTTCTCCGACGTCATCAGCCGCTATCCGAACAGCCGCTACGCGCCGGACGCGCGCCAGCGCATGATCTACCTGCGCAACCTGCTGGCGCGGCACGAGATCAACGTCGGCTTCTACTACCTGCGTCGCGACGCCTACGTGGCCGCCGCCAACCGCGGCAAGTACATCCTGCAGACCTATCCGCAGAGCGAGTACGAGGGCGACGCGCTGGCGCTGATGGCGCGCGCCTACTCCGCGCTGGGCCAGGAGACGCTGGCCGCCGACGCGCAGCGCGTGCTCGACCAGAACTACCCGAACCACGAGTCCAAGACCGACTCGAACTGGCCGGGCGAGGGTTTCTTCAGCCGCATGATCCCGTTCTACGACGAACGCAAGCACTGATCCGGCGTCCGAACCGCGAAGAAACGCCGCCTCCGGGCGGCGTTTTCTTTTGCCGTCGCGTCAGTCGCGCCAGCCGGAGGTGATGGGGTAGCGGCGTTCGCGGCCGAAGGCACGGCGGGAGAGTTTCGGGCCGGGTGCGGCCTGGCGGCGTTTCCACTCGGAGAACCGCACGAGCCTGAGCACCTGCTGCACGGTCTGTTCCGGATAACCGTCGGCGACGATCTCGGCGACCGATCGTTCCAGGTCGATGTGGCGCGACAGGATCGCGTCGAGCACCTCGTAGGGCGGCAGCGAATCCTGGTCGGTCTGGTTCTCGCGCAGCTCGGCCGACGGCGGCCGGGTGATCACCGGCTCGGGAATGGCCGGCGAACGGTCGTTGCGCCAGCGGCTCAGCGCGAACACCTCGGTCTTGTAGAGGTCCTTGAGCGGAGCGAAGCCACCGCACATGTCGCCGTAGATGGTCGCGTAGCCGACCGCGTATTCGCTCTTGTTGCCGGTCGTCAGCAGCAGCCCGCCGAAGCGGTTGCTCAGCGCCATCAGCAGCGCGCCGCGGCTGCGCGACTGCAGGTTCTCCTCGGCGATGCCCGCCGGCAGGCCTTCGAACAGCGGCCCGAGCGCGGCCAGGAATCCCTGGAACGGACCCTCGATCGGCACCGTTTCCAGGCGCACGCCGAGCAGGCGCGCCTGTTCCTCGGCCAGGTCGTTGCTCAGGTCGGACGTGTAGCGCGACGGCAGCCGCACCGCGGCGACGTTGCGGGCACCGAGCGCATCCACCGCCAGCGCGCACACCAGTCCCGAATCGATGCCGCCCGACAACCCGAGCCAGACGCGGTCGAAGCCGTTCTTGCCGCAGTAGTCGCGGATGCCGCGCACGATCGCCCGGTAGGCCAGCGACTCGCGGCTTTCGTCGCCCTCCTCGGGCCACTGCACGCGGGAGAAGGACCGCCGGCCGGCATCGAAATCGGCGACCAGCCAGTGGTCCTCGAACGCGCGCGCGGCCGGGTGCACGCCGCCGTCGCCATCGGCCAGCACCGAGGCGCCGTCGAACACCAGCTCGTCCTGGCCGCCGACGACGTTGAGGTAGGCGAGCGCGACGCCGGACTCCTGCACGCGCTGGGCCAGCAGCGCATCGCGCTGGGCGGTCTTGTCTCGTTCGAACGGCGAGGCGTTCGGCACCACCACCAGCTGCGCGCCGAGCGCGGCGGTCTGCGCCAGCGGCTCGGCGAACCACAGGTCCTCGCAGATCAGCAGGCCGACCTGCACGCCGGCAACGTCGAACACGCAGCAGCCGCCGTCGGGGTCGGTGGAAAAATAGCGGCGCTCGTCGAACACCGCGTAGTTGGGCAGTTCGCGCTTGCGGTACGTGGACTCGATGCCGCCGTCGCGCAGCACGCTGGCGGCGTTGTACACCACCGACCCGGCGGCCTGCGGCCAGCCGACGACCGCGACGATGCCGGTGCACGCGGCCGCGACCTCGCCGATCGCCCGCTCGCATTCGGCGAGAAAGGCCGGCCGCAACAGCAGGTCCTCGGGTGGATAACCGCAGATCGCCAGCTCCGGGAACAGCACCACGTCGGCGCGGTGCACGTCGCGCGCTTCGGCGATCAGCGCGGCGATGCGCCCGGCGTTCGCCTGGACGGCGCCGACCGGGAAGTCGAACTGGGCGAGCGCGAGTCGCAGCGTCATCGGTCCTCCGGGGGCGCGGGAGCGCCGTGGGTCCGATCATAGCGTGCCGGATCGGCGAGCCA
>JAKFCL010000014.1:0-3976 GCA_036676665.1 Arenimonas sp.
GCGAGCGCGCGCTTCGCCGACTGACACCGCCGCGACCCGGGGGCCGCGGCGGCCGTTCGGGATCAGGCGGTGCGGGCGTCGAGCTTGGCGTTCCACTCGGCGACGCGGGTCGCCTGGGAGGCCAGCAGCGACGAGGCGTCGCCCTCGATCCGGATGCTCTCGATGCGATCGCCGCCGCGGACCGCGTCGACGACCTTCTGGTCTTCGGCGCCGACCACTTCACCGAACACGGTGTGGCGGCCATCCAGATGCGGCGTCGGCACGTGCGTGATGAAGAACTGGCTGCCGTTGGTGCCGGGGCCGGCATTGGCCATCGACAGCACGCCCGGCTTGTCGTGGCGCAGGCCGTTGCCGGTCTCGTCCTCGAAGCGGTAGCCGGGGCCGCCGCGGCCGGAGCCTTCCGGGCAGCCACCCTGGATCATGAAATCGGGGATGACGCGGTGGAACGACAGGCCGTCGTAGAACCCGCGCTGCACGAGGTTCACGAAGCTGGCGACGGTGACGGGCGCCTTTTCGGCGTTCAGGCGGACGCGGATCGGGCCGCGGGAGGTGGTGAATACGGCGGTCAGGGACATGGGGGCTCCGTTTCGATGGCCGGCCGGGCTTGCCGGCGTGGTCCGCTAGGATGCCACAGCGGCCCGGTTCAGGGCCGGGCGGGTCGTTTTGCCGCTATAATGCCCGGCTTCCTCACCAAGAGACCGCGCGCCGTCCGGCGCCCATCCGCATGTCCATCGAAAAGCTCCGCAACATCGCCATCGTCGCCCACGTCGACCATGGCAAGACCACCCTCGTCGACCAGCTGCTGAAGCAGTCCGGCACGTTCAGCGAGCGCACGGTCACCACCGAGCGGATGATGGACAGCAACGACATCGAAAAGGAACGTGGCATCACGATCCTGTCGAAGAACACCGCGATCCGCTGGAAGTCGCCGGAAACGGGCGAGGAATACCGCATCAACATCGTCGACACGCCGGGCCACGCCGACTTCGGTGGCGAGGTCGAGCGCGTGCTCTCCATGGTCGACTCCGTGCTGATCCTCGTCGACGCGATGGACGGCCCGATGCCGCAGACCCGCTTCGTCACCCAGAAGGCGTTCGCGATGGGCTTCAAGCCGATCGTCGTCGTCAACAAGGTCGACCGTCCGGGCGCCCGGCCGGGCTGGGTGCTCGACCAGACCTTCGACCTGTTCGACCGCCTCGGCGCCACCGACGAGCAGCTCGACTTCACCACCGTTTACGCCTCGGCGCTGAACGGCTACGCCGGCCTGGAGCCGGACGTGCGCTCGGGCGACATGACGCCGCTGTTCCAGACGATCATCGACCACGTCGCGCCGCCGCCGGTCGACCTCGACGGCCCCTTCCAGATGCGCGTGACGTCGCTGGACTACAACAACTACGTCGGCATCATCGGCGTCGGCCGCATCCAGCGCGGCAAGGTCCGCACGAACATGCCGGTCACCGTGATCGACCGCAACGGCAAGACCCGCAACGCCAAGGTTCTGCAGGTGCTCGGCTTCATGGGCCTGGAGCGCCACGAGGTGAAGGAAGCGCAGGCGGGCGACATCGTCGCTATCTCCGGCATCGAGAACCTGAGCATCTCCGAAACAGTCTGCGATCCGTCGGCCATCGAGCAGCTCGAAGTCCTGACGGTCGACGAACCGACGATCAGCATGACGTTCCAGGTGAACAATTCGCCGTTCGCCGGCACCAAGGACCGCAGCGGCGGCAAGTTCCTTACCTCGCGCCAGCTGCGCGACCGCCTGATGCGCGAGACGCAGCACAACGTCGCGCTGAAGGTCGAGGACACCGACGACGCCGACAAGTTCAAGGTCAGCGGCCGCGGCGAGCTGCACCTGTCGATCCTGATCGAGAACATGCGCCGCGAAGGCTACGAGCTGGCCGTGTCGCGCCCGGAAGTGATCATCAAGGACATCGACGGCGTGAAGTCCGAGCCGATCGAGGCGCTGGTCGTCGATCTCGAGGAGCAGTACCAGGGCGGCGTGATGCAGCGCCTGGGCGAGCGCAAGGCGCTGCTGCAGAACATGGAGCCGGACGGCAAGGGCCGGGTGCGCATGGACTTCATGATCCCGGCGCGCGGCCTGATCGGCTTCCAGACCGAATTCCGCACCATCACCGCCGGCACCGGCCTGCTGTTCCACGTGTTCGACCACTACGGCCCGAAGGCCGAGGGCGACATCGGCCAGCGCCAGAACGGCGTGCTGATCTCCAACGGCCAGGGCCCGTCGCCGGCGTACGCGCAGATCGCGATGCAGGAACGCGGCCGCCTGCTGATCGAGCCGGGCGAGGAGATCTACGAAGGCCAGATCGTCGGCATCCACGCCAAGGACAACGACCTGACGGTCAATGCCCTGCGCGGCAAGCAGCTGACCAACTTCCGCGCCTCGGGCACCGACAAGGACGAAGGCCTGATCCCGGCCATCAAGATGTCGCTGGAGCAGGCGCTGGAGTTCATCGACGACGACGAGCTGGTCGAGGTGACGCCGGTGGCGATCCGCCTGCGCAAGAAGGACCGCACCGAGAACGAGCGCAAGAAGGCGTCGCGCGGCTGATCGCCCGCGGCATCGCCGGAAGAGGAAAAGCCCCGCCGATGCGGGGCTTTTTCATGGGCTCGCCAGATCGCCGTTTCCGATCGCCCGCGGACCCCGCCGTGCCGCTCAACCGCCGGCGGCCTCCACCAGCATGCGCGCCACCGCTTCCGGCGGCATGCGCAGCAGCGTCGGATTGACCTGCATCGCGATCTCGCCGGTGTCCGGATTCGGGTGCTGCAGCGAGACGCCGAGCGCATCCGTCCGCTCCACCAGCGCCGCGGCGTCGCCTTCCGTGACCGACAGGAAGAAGCGGCTCGTGCCGTTGGCGAGCTTGCGGGTACGGAAGCGGCCGCTGCCATCGAGCAGCGCGATCAGGCGATCGGCCGCCTGCCACGCCGCCGCGTAATCGCGTTCGAACGTGTCGACATGACGCAGCGCCGGCGCCACCACCGGCCACGCCGCCGGCAGCGAGCCACCGAACATGCGCCGTACGTGGAACAGCCCGTCGATGAACTCGGCCGTGCCCGCCAGGATCGCGCCCGAGGCGGCGTCGAAGTGCTTCCACAACGATACGTAGACGGTATCGAACGGCGCCGCATGCTCGCGCACGCTGCGCCCCGAATGCTGAGGCAGCGTGAACAGCCTCGCGCCGTCGAGGTGCAGGCCGATGCCCTGCTCACGCGCGAATGCGCATACGCGCTCAAGTTCCGCCGGATCGACCATCTCGTGGTCGCGGCGTCGAACCGGGTTCTCGATCGAAATCGCGCCGACGCGCAGCGGCACGCGGCCGCCGGCGGAGCGGCCGGTCCATTCGCGCACGGCCGCGAGCGTCGGCGTGCTGCTGCCGGGCGCCAGCGGCACGAGGTTGAGGCCGCTGAGCACGCCGGTGCCGTCGCCGGCGTCGTTGTACACATGACTCTCGGCCTGGACCAGCACCCGCCGCGCATCGCCGGCGAGTCGCCGGATCGCCAGGTGGTTGGCGAGCGTGCCGGTGGGCACAAACATCGCCGCTTCCTTTCCCAGCCGCTCCGCGAACTTCCGTTCGAGGTCCTTCACCACGCCGCCGTTGGAGTAGTAGTCGGGATCGATGCCGGCCGCGACGACGTCGTCAAGCAGCGCGGCATATTCGCGGGTGTCGAGTCCGAGGCCGTCCCAGGTGAACTGGACCCTCGTCGGCGCCGGCGCGGCGACGCCGGCAGCGGCGGCCTGTCCGAGCAGCGGCGCCGCGGCGGCGAGGCCACCGGCGGCGAGGAATCCACGGCGATCCATGCGGTGCTCCTTACGGGTTGGGCGATTCAGGTGGCAACCGGGGCCTTGAGCTGCGCGTGCTTGCGGACGATCAGCATGGCGATTTCCAGCGACTGTTCGTAGTTCAGGCGCGGATCCACCGTCGAGCGGTACGCGCGCTCGAGGTCGGTGTCGGACAGG
>JAKFCL010000015.1:0-2226 GCA_036676665.1 Arenimonas sp.
GATGATCGCCCCACAGACGAAATTGCCGAAGGTCGGCACGACCATCTTCACCGTGATGTCGCAGCTGGCGATGGACCACGGTGCCGTCAACCTGGGCCAGGGATTCCCGGACTTCCCGGTGCCCGGGCGACTGGTCGACGCGCTCGGCCGGGCGATGCAGGAAGGCCGCAACCAGTATTCGCCGATGACCGGCATCCCGGCGCTGCGCCAGGCGATCGCCGCGAAGACGAAGCGCTGCTACGGCCGCGACGTCGACGCCGACGCCGAGGTCACCGTCACCAGCGGCGCCAGCGAGGCGATCTTCGACGCGGTGCACGCACTGGTGCGCCCGGGCGAGGAAGTGGTGGTGCTCGACCCGTGTTACGACTGCTACGAGCCGGCGATCGAGCTCGCCGGCGCGAAGGCGGTGCACGTGCCGCTGGACCCGGTGGATTTCTCCGTCGACTGGCAGCGCGTGCGCGACGCGATCACCCCGCGCACGCGGATGCTGATGATCAATTCGCCGCACAACCCGTCCGGGGCGATGCTCGAGGCCGAGGACATGGCCGAACTGGCGGCGATCCTGCGCGACACGGCCGTCATCCTGCTGTCGGACGAGGTCTACGAGCACATCATCTTCGACGGCCGCCGGCACGAGAGCGTGCTGCGCTACCCGGAACTGGCGGCGCGCGCGGTGGTGGTGTCGAGCTTCGGCAAGACCTACCACTGCACCGGCTGGAAAGTCGGATACGCGATCGCGCCGCCGGCGCTGAGCGCCGAGTTCCGCAAGGTGCACCAGTACAACACCTTCTGCACGTTCACCCCGGCGCAGTTCGCGTTCGCGGAAATGATCGAGCACGAGCCGGGGCACTACGACGGCCTCGGCGCGTTCTACCAGGCCAAGCGCGACCGTTTCCGCGAACAGCTGCTGGGCACCCGGCTGCGGCCGCTGCCGGTGCCGGGCGGGTATTTCCAGCTCGTGGACTATTCGGGCGTCAGCGACCTCGACGACCTGGCGTTCTGCCGCTGGCTGACGATCGAGAAGGGCGTCGCGGCGATCCCGCTGTCCCCGTTCTATGCGCAGCCGCCGCATGGGCAGCGGCTGGCGCGCCTGTGCTTCGCCAAGGTCGAGTCGACGCTCGACGCGGCGATCGAACGCCTGCAGAAGCTCTGACGATGGACGGCCTGCCAGCTCCGGACCTGCGTGTGTCGCTGGTGCAGGGCGACACCCGCTGGCACGACCCGGCCGGCAACCGCGATCTGTATGCGGCGATGGTGGCGCCGCTGGCCGGCAACACCGACCTGGTGCTGCTCCCGGAAACGTTCACGTCAGGCTTCAGCAACGACGCGCTGAAGGACGCGGAGACGATGGACGGCCCGACCGTGGCGTGGATCCGCGAGCTCGCGGCCTCCACCGGCGCCGCGATCGCCGGCAGCGTGCAGATCCGCGACGGCGACGGCGTCTACAACCGCCTGCTGTGGGCCACGCCCGACGGCGGCCTGCGCCACTACGACAAGCGCCACCTGTTCCGGATGGCGAAGGAACACGAGCGTTACGCCGCCGGCCGCGACCCGATCACGGTGGAGCTCAAGGGGTGGCGGATCCGTCCGCTGGTCTGCTACGACCTGCGTTTCCCGGTGTTCATCCGCAACCGCCACGGGGCGGAGGCGCCGGGCCGGTTCGACTACGACCTGCTGCTGTTCGTCGCCAACTGGCCCAGCCCGCGCCGCTACGCCTGGCAGACGCTGCTGCGGGCGCGCGCGATCGAGAACCTGAGCTACGTCGCCGGCCTCAACCGGGTCGGCACCGACGGCAACGGCCACGCCTACAGCGGCGACAGCGCCGTGCTCGACTATCTGGGCTTGCCGATCGTCGAACTCGACGACCAGCCGCAGGTCGCGACGGTCTCGCTTTCGGCCTCGGCACTGGCCGAACACCGCGCGCGTTTCCCCGCGCAGCTCGATGCCGACGAGTTCACCCTGCAGCCCTGAAGCTGCCGATTCTTCGCCCGGATCGTTCCCCCATCGACGGATCGGGCCCCGCGGCGAGGGTCAGATCGAGTTCATGCGGCCGCCGTCGACCGGCAGCGACACGCCGTTGATGTAGCCGGCGGCGGGCGAGGCGAGGAAGGCGATCGCGGCGGCGATCTCGGCGGCCTCGGCGAAACGGCCGGCCGGCACGGTCGCCAGCATGCCGCGGGCGATCTCCTCCTGCGGCTTGCCGGTGGCGGCGGCGCGATCGGCGAG
>JAKFCL010000016.1:0-1591 GCA_036676665.1 Arenimonas sp.
GTGGTGTTGCGGATCAGCCCGCGCGGATAGCCGATCCGGTCCATCACCGAATCGCAGGCGTCCACGCAGGCGCCGCAGGCGATGCATTCGTACTGCAGGCCGTTGCGGATGTCGATGCCGGTGGGGCAGACCTGCACGCACAGCGTGCAGTCGATGCAGTCGCCGAGGTCGTCGGGCGAGTCCACGACGGGCGGCGGCGGCAGCCCGTGCTGTTCGTCGACGACCAGGCCGGTGGTGGCGCGGGCGCCGGCTTGCAGGTCGGCGGCGCTGCGATGGCGCGCCGCGGCGACCACCGAGCTCAGCGCGACGTCCATCGGCAGCAGGCCGCGGACGCGCTCGAGCACCGTCGCCAGCGTGCCCTTGCGGCGGGCGCCGCGCGGTTCGCCGCGACGCGGGTCGTAGGCGACGATCAGCGTGTTGCGGTCGAACATCGCGCTCTGGAAGCGCGCGTACGGGCACATGTACTTGCACACCTGCTCGCGCAGCACGCCGGCGTTGCCCCAGGTGGCCAGCGCGTAGAACAGCACCCAGAACGTCTCCCAGCCGCCCCATGCGAACGGCGACAGCCGCGCGGCCAGCTCGCGGATCGGGGTGAAGTAGCCGACGAAGGTGAATCCGGTCCACAGCGCGAACAGCAGCCACAGCACGTGCTTGCCGCCCTTGCGCACGATCTTGTCGCGGCTCCACGGGGCGGCGTCGAGCTTCATGCGCTTGTTGCGGTCGCCCTCGGTCCAGCGTTCCATCCAGATGAAGACTTCGGTCCACACCGTCTGCGGGCACGCGTAACCGCACCAGATGCGCCCGGCCAGCGCGGTGAAGAAGAACAGCGTCAGGCCGGCGATGATCAGCAGCAGGGCCAGATAGAAGAAGTCCTGCGGCCAGAAGCTCAGGCCGAAGACGTAGAACCTGCGCGCGGGCAGGTCGAACAGCACCGCCTGGCGGTCGTCCCACTGCAGCCACGCGAACACGTAATACATGCCGAGCAGCCAGATCACCGCCGCCTTGCGCAGGGTCTGGAAGCGGCCGTCCTGCTCGCGCGGGTAGACCTTGCGTTCGGAAACGTACAGGCCGACCTCGTCGACCAGTTCCGCCGGGATCTGCTTCGCCATCGCTCAGTCCCCGCGCAGCGGCCGGTTGAAGCGGCTCGCCGGGCGCAGCAGGATCCAGGTGAACAGGCAGGCGCTGGCCGTGCAGGCCCAGAACATGAAGAAGCCGATCGTGTAGCCGGCGCCGCGGCTGATCTCGATGCCGGGGAAGGTGATGTCGCGCAGTTCCAGCGGGTCGACGAAGGCGAAGAACACCATCGTCGCGACGCCGGCGGCGAAGAAGCTCGGCCACAGGATCGCGCCGAGCCGCTGTGCCAGCGGGCGCGGCGGGTGGTCGAATTCGCCGGCCGCGTCGCGGCTCATTGGCCGTGTTCCGGCGGGGCGCCGCCGGCTCCGTGCGACAGCGACCAGACGTAGGCCGCCGCCAGCCGCGAGCGCGTTTCGCCGATGATCGGCAGGTGCGCCGGCATCATGCCGTTGCGGCCGGTGTGCAGGCCGTCGCGGATCGTGCCGAAGTCGCTGCCGTACAGCCACACGTCGTCGCT
>JAKFCL010000017.1:0-6800 GCA_036676665.1 Arenimonas sp.
CGACCGTGTACGCGTTCGACCGTGCGGGGGTATCTCCGGCACTCGATGGGTCCAGCCTTTCGCGGGCCGTCCAGCCGCGCAGCGGCTGCCCCCACGGGAGTGCCCCACTCACGCTGGCCTCGACGGCAAAGGACGCGTCCGAAGGGACGCGCCCCGGCGAGCGTGCTCGACCCACGGGCGACACGCGCTTTAGCCAAGCGAGGTCGGCAGAAGAGATCTTCCGGGCGTATCGCCCGGATGCGCACGCGCAAGCACATCGCCGCGATCGACCGGCCCTTCGTCACGCAACAGGTTGATGCGTACCGGCGTCGGCGTGATGTCGATGTCCTCTTCCTGCGAAATAGAGGCCTTGCTGAGCAGGAAGAGGACATCGGCAGCGCGTCGATGACGGCGCCGGATCGATCGGCACGCTGGAGGCGCCGGACGCTGGGTGCGATGCCGACGCCTGATCGCCGGACATGGGCACGAGCGGGGGCGGCACGGTAACCTTGGTCAGGGCGCTCCGCCCGCCGCCGATGCTTCCCGCATGCCTGTTCCGCCGGCCACGAGATGCTGACCGACACGCTGGTCATCGGCGCCGCGCTGCTGTGGCTCGGGCTGCTGTTCGGCACCGCGCTGTGGGCCGAACGCCGGCCCGGCCTGCTGGCGAAACAGTGGCCCGCCGTCTACGGCCTGTCGCTGGCGGTGTACTGCACGTCGTGGACGTTCTACGGCACGGTGACGCAGGCGCAGCGCAGCGGCTGGCCGATCCCGCCGACGTTCCTGGGCACCATCCTGCTGTACGTGCTCGGCTTCGGTTTCCTGCTGAAGCTGCTGCGGCTGGCGCGCGAGCACAACTCGACCTCCCTGGCCGACCTGGTGGCGACGCGACTGGGACGCAGTTCGTGGCTGGCGGCGGTGGTGACGTTCGTCGCGGTGATGGGCATCGTCCCGTACATCGCGCTGCAGTTGAAGGCGGTGGCGATGAGCTACGGCCTGTTGACGCGCGCGTCCGACCTGTCGCCGCCGCCGTGGCAGGACAGCGCGCTGTACGTGGCGCTGGCGATGGCGCTGTTCGCGATGCTGTTCGGCACGCGGCGGGCGTCGGCCACCGAACACAATCGCGGGCTGGTGCTGGCGATGGCGGTGGAGGCGCTGCTCAAGCTGTTCGCGATGCTGGCGCTGGGCGCCTTCGTCTGGTTCGGGCTGGACCTGCCCGACGTGCCGGTCGCCGCGCCACCGGCCGACGGCGCCAGCGGTTTCCCGGCGCTGGTGCTGCTGGGCGCGCTGGCGATGTTCACGCTGCCGCACCAGTTCCACGTCGGCGTGGTCGAGTGCCGCGACGAGAGCCAGCTGAGGACGGCGCGCTGGCTGTTCCCGCTGTACATGCTGGTGATCGCGCTGCCGATCCTGCCGCTGGCACGGGCCGGCGACGCGCTGCTGGCGCCGCTCGGCGTTCCGTCGGACCTGTACGTGCTGGCGCTGCCGCTGTCGCAGGGGCAGGACGGGCTGGCGCTGCTGGCATTCCTCGGCGGCCTGAGCGCGGCGACCGGCATGGTGATCATCTCGACGCTCGCGCTGAGCGTGATGATCGGCAACCACTGGCTGGCGCCGCTGCTGGTGCGCGGCGCCTGGGCCGGCGGCAAGGGCGCCGACCTGCGCGGCGCGGTGCTGATGCAGCGGCGCATCGGCATCCTGGTGGTGGTGCTGCTGGCGTGGCTGTACAGCCGCGCGATCGCCGGCAGCGATGCGCTGGCGGACATTGGCGCGCTGTCGTTCTCGGGCCTGGCGACGCTGGCGCCGGCGGTCGGCTTCGCGGTGTGGCGGCCGCGCACGCCGGCGCGGGCGGTGATCGCCGGCCTTCTGGCGTCGGTCGCAGTCTGGGTCTGGGTGCTGCTGGTGCCACCGCTGCTCGAAGCCGGTGGCGGCGGGCCGGCGTGGCTGGTGGCGCCGCTGGGGCAGGCCTGGCTGGCGCCGGACACGCTGTTCGGCCTCGGCGACTGGAGCCGGCTCGGCCGCGCAACGCTGCTGAGCCTCGGCGTCGCGGCGCTGGTGCCGTGGATGCTCGCGTCGCGCCTGGACGTGGCGCCGCGCCCGGTGGCGGGCGGCACGCTTTCGCGCGGCGTGCTGCGCGAGGTCGCGGCGCGTTTCCTGCCCGCACCCCAGGTCGACGCCGCACTCGCCGGAGCGCCGGGCGACGCCGGCGTGCCGGCCGACGCCGAACAACGCATCGAGCGCGAACTCGGCGCGGTGCTCGGTGCGGCGTCGGCGCGGCTGCTGCTGGATGCGGCGCGCCGCGAACAGGGCCGCGACCTCGACGCGGTCGCGACGATCGTCGGCGAGGCGTCGCAGGCGCTGCGCTTCAACCAGCGGGTGCTCGAGGCCGCGCTCGAGAACATGAGCCAGGGCATCAGCGTCGTCGATGCCGAGCTGCGGCTGGTGGCGTGGAACCGGCGCTACGCCGAGCTGTTCGATTACCCGCCGGCGCTGCTGCAGGTGGGCATGCCGGTGGCCGAGCTGGTGGCGCACAACGTTCGCCGCGGGCTGGCGGGTGGCGGCCGCCCCGATGCCGAGGTCGACAAGCGCATCGCCCATATGCGCGCCGGCACGCCCTATATCGCCGAGCGCCGGTTCGGCGACATCGTCGTCGAGATCCGCGGCAACCCGATGCCGGGCGGCGGCTTCGTGGCGACCTTCACCGACGTCACCACGTTCCGTGCCAACGAGGAGGAACTGGTGCAGGTCGCCGAGACGCTGGAACACCGTGTCGCCGAACGCACCCGGCAGCTGGCCGGTGCCACCGCCGATGCCGAGCGCGCCAACCGCGCCAAGACCCGTTTCCTGGCGGCGGTGAGCCACGACCTGGCGCAGCCGCTCAATGCCGCGCATCTGTTCGTGCATGCGCTGGCGCCGCAGCTGCACGAGCCGGCGCACCGGGAGGCGCTGGGCAACATCGACGGCGCGCTCGGTTCGGCCGAATCGCTGCTGTCGGGGTTGCTGGATATTTCGCGGCTCGACGCCGGCGGCATGGAACCGGCGGTGCAGGTGTTCCGCATCGACGACCTGCTGCAGCACCTGGCGGCCGAGTTCCGCGTGCTGGCCGCCGGCAAGGGGCTGCCGCTGGACCTCGTGCGCAGCCGCGCCTGGGTGCGCTCGGACCCGCAGCTGCTGCGCCGCGTGCTGCAGAATTTCCTCGGCAACGCGCTGCGCTACACCGCGCGCGGACGGGTGCTGGTCGGCTGCCGGCGGCGTGGCGACGCGCTGTCGATCCAGGTGTGGGATACCGGCATGGGGATCGCCGAATCCGACCAGCGGGTCATCTTCGAGGAATTCCGCCGGCTCGACCGCGGCGGGCAGGGGCTCGGGCTCGGGCTCGCGATCGCCGAGCGCGTCGCCCGGCTGCTCGACCATCCGCTGCGCCTGCGCTCTTGGCCCGGGCGCGGGACGGTGTTCTCGATCGAAGTGCCGCTCGCCGCGCCGTTGCCGGCCGTGGCCACCGTGCCGGAGCGGCCGCCGCCGGAACCGCCGCGCAGCCGCGTGCTGGTGGTCGACAACGATCCGGACGTGCTGCGCGGCATGCAGGCGCTGCTCGGCGGCTGGCAGTGCGAAGTGCTGGCGGCGCGCGATGGAGACGAGGCGCTGCGCCTGGTCGCCGGGGCGGTGCCGGACCTGCTGCTGCTCGACTTCCACCTCGACGGCGGCCAGACCGGCCTGATGCTGCGCGAGCGCCTCGCCGCGGCGATGCCGGCGCGGCCGTGCGTGATCATCACCGCCGACCACGACATCGCCGTGCGCGACGCGATCGCCGCGGCGGGATGCGTGCTGCTGCACAAGCCGCTGAAGCCGCTGGCGTTGAAGTCGGTGATGGCGAGGTTGCTGCAGAATCGGTGAGGCAAGAGCGGGATCTAGGATCTAGGATCTACGTGGTAAAGAGCTCGCGGGTTTGAAGGCCCGCGCGACGCTCCTTATCACGTAGATCCTAAATCCCAAATCCCGCTTTCAATGCGGCATCGTGCCGAGATGCTTGTCCGCCAGGGCCTCTCCGGCCGCGCGAGGCTTCGTCGCGATCTCGGCATCGCCCGGCAGCGCCGCGCCGCCGGCGACGTGCGCCCACATCGCGTCGAGCGCGCGGTAGCCGTACGGCAGCAGCGGCACGTAGCGGGCGGCGAGCGGCGGCAGGCCGAGGAAGGCGTCGAAGTGCTGCGCATTGGCGACCCGCCAGTAGCCGACCGGGCGGCCGTTGGCATCGGCCCAGCGCGCATAGGCGCCGCCGCTGAAGGCTTCCGGCACCAGCCCGTCGTCGGCGCCGTGCACGACGATCACCGGCAGGCCGGCGCGCGGCAGCGCGGCGGTGGTCTGGGCGACGCCCTGGCGCACCGCGGAGGTCTCGTCGTCCCACAGCGCGCGCAGGCAGGCCAGGCCGGGCAGGGCGCGGTCGGCGGTTTCCGCGAGGGAATCGACGATGCCGATGCCGCTGCCGGGGGCGATGCCGCTCGAATCGCTCCACCACGCCGCCCGTTCGGCGGCGGTCGGCGCGCGGGCGATGCCGTCGGCACCCATCGCCGCGAAGCCGTAGCCGCACGGCATCGGGCCGGTGCCGGTGCGCGCGTAGGCGGCGGCATAGGTCACGTCCACCGCGCGGAACAGGTCGAAGCCGGTGCTGAGCGCGCCGGCGGCGATCGCGGCGTCGCTCCAGCCCGTGGCTTCCATGCGGTTGCGGGCTTCCTCGGCCTGCGCGCCGGCGGTCGTCGTGACCAGCCTGCCGGCCGCGTGCAGCGAGGCGCAGCGCAACGCGCCGGCGGGATGCTTGCCGCCCGCCGGGCGCGCCAGCGCCACCGAGTCGAACACGCCGGCATTGAGCGCGCACGGCATCCAGATCGCCGCTTCGGTCGTGTAGTCGTAAAGCGCGCGGCCGCCGTCGCCGGCGAGGATGTTGGGCGACACGGCGACGACGCCGTCGAGCCAGCCGCCGTCGAGCTCCGCCGCGCGCAGCACGGCGCCGCCGCCGTTGGAGACGCCGACGGCGATGACGCGGGTGTTGGCGTCGGTCCACGGGCCGGCATCGGGATGTGCCCGCTGCAGGACCTGGCGCGCGAACCGCGCCGCCTGCTGCACGTGCCGGCCCCAGTCGGCTTCGGGGTTGTCGCCGGAGTTCGCGTGCTTCATCGCGACGCCGTGGCTGTCGGCCGCGGCGGCAGGCACGGCGAACTCCACCGCTTCGCCGGGCGCGGCACGGGTACCGGAGATGCCCGCGCCGTGGCCATCGGCGAGTGCGACATGGCCGGTGCCGGTGCCCTTGTCGGTGTACGCCACCGCACAGCCATTCCGCAGGCCCCAGGCGCCGGCCAGCGCGATCGGTCCGTAGATGCCGCGCGAACCCGACGACGCCGTGACGATCACGCAGCGCTTCTGCCGATCGAATCCGTCCGGCAGCTGCACCATCAGCCGATGCGGCTGCGAGCGGCCGGGCAGCGTCGCGAACGCGTGGAACTCGCGGCCGGGCACCGCCGCCAGCGAGCCGTACAGGCTGCCGTATCCGCCGCCGGGGGCGAGGTCGGCGATCCCGCGCCAGTTGGTCCAGATCGCGCGGCGGCGCAGTTCCTGCGCCGTAGGCGCTTCGGCGAGGGCGAAGGGCGGCGGCAGCGGGCTGCGCAGGCCGGCTTCGCCGAGGCCGGCCGTCAGCAGGTCGTCGGCGAGCGGCGCGGCGACTTCGTGGATCGCGGCGGCGTCGACCAGCGGCGTATCCCGGGCCGGCGCCACGGCGCAGCCGGCCAGCACGATCGCCAAACCCAGGGGCGCCAGCGCGACCGGTGCGCTCCAGGCCGGCGCGAACGACCCGGACGCGGACAGGGCGGCCCGGCGGAGCCGGGAATGCGGAGCGGCCAGCGGCATCGTCGTCATGCAGCGACCTTAACAACCGCCCGCACGGGCCGCATCGTACCTAAGTACGACGCGCGGCCCGGGGCGCGGCTGCTACGGTGCCGGATCGAATCAGGGGCGGGGCCGCGCGATGAACGATCACTTCCTGGACGGGCGCACGGCACTGGTGACCGGCGCGACGTCGGGCATCGGCCTGGCGATCGCCCGCGCGCTGGCCGGTGCCGGCGCCCGCGTCGCGGTGAACGGGCTGGGCACCGCCGACCAGGTCGCGGCCGCGCTGGATGCGGTGCATGCCGCCGGTTCGCCCGGTGCCCGCCATTTCGGCGCCGACCTCGCCGATCCGGCGGCGATCGAAACGATGATGGCCGACATCGCGAGCTGGTCGCCCTGCGACATCGTCGTCAACTGCGCCGGCGTGCAGCACACCGCGCCATTGGCCGAGATGCCGGCGGCGACCTGGGACCGGCTGATCGCGATCAACCTCAGTGCCGCCTTCCACACGATGCGGCTGGCGCTGCCGGGCATGGCCGGGCGGGGTTTCGGCCGCGTCGTCAACATCGCCTCGGTGCATGGCCTGGTCGGCTCGGTGCACAAGGCGCCGTACGTGGCCAGCAAGCACGGGCTGATCGGGCTGTCGAAGGTCGCCGCGCTCGAACACGCCGCGGCCGGTTCGCGGGACGGTGGCGGCGTGACCATCAACTGCGTCTGCCCGGGCTGGGTGGAGACGCCGCTGATCGAACCGCAGATCACCGCGAAGGCGCGGGAGTCCGGGGGCGACCGCGACGCCGGCGTGCGCGCGCTGCTGCGCGAGAAGCAGCCGAGCGGGCGGATGTCGCTGCCCGACGAGATCGCCGCGCTGGTGGTGTGGCTGTGCCGGCGCGAGGCGCACAACCTCAACGGCGCCGCGATCCCGGTCGACGGGGGCTGGACGGCGCAGTGAC
>JAKFCL010000018.1:0-2971 GCA_036676665.1 Arenimonas sp.
GCCGGCGGCGCGCACTCCCGGAGACCCCCATGCAGACCACCGTCAACGAAATCGCCCCCGGCATCTATCGGCTTTCGACCTTCGTGCCCGCCATCGCGCCGCCGGCCGGCTTCACGTTCAACCAGTTCCTGGTGCTCGGCGACGAGCCGCTGCTGTTCCACACCGGACCGCGGAAGATGTTCCCGCTCGTGCATGCGGCGGTGAACCGGCTGCTGCCGCCCGAACGCCTGCGCTGGATCTCGTTCGGGCATGTCGAGGCCGACGAATGCGGCTCGATGAACGACTGGCTGGCGATCGCGCCGCAGGCCGAGGTCGCGCATGGCGATACCGCCTGTTCGGTGCAGCTGGCGGACCTGGCCGACCGCGCGCCGCGGGTGCTGCGCGACCGCGAGGTGCTCGACCTCGGTGGCGGCAAGCGCGTGCGCTATCTGGACACGCCGCACACGCCGCATGGCTGGGACGCCGGCGTGCTGTTCGAGGAGTCGACCGGCACGCTGCTGTGCGGCGACCTGTTCACGCAGCTTGGCGGCGGGCCCGCGCTGGTGCACGGCGACATCGTCGGGCCGGCGATCGCGGCCGAGGACCTGTTCCGCTATTCGTCGCTGAACCCGGCGATGGGCACGACGATCCGCGCGCTCGCGCAACTGGCGCCGCGCACGCTGGCGCTGATGCACGGGCCGGCGTTCGCCGGCGATGGCGGCGCGGCCCTGCGGGCGCTGGCCGACGACTACGACCGGCGGGAGAGGCAGGGCGGCCCGGTCGCCGACCAGGTCGCCGCGTGAGCGGAGGATCGTGCGGCTCGCCGCGGCGCCGGTGAGCGCCGCGCGCCGGTCACATCTGCCGGAACACGTGCACGAACGCGCGGCTGACCGGCAGCGTCTCGGTGCGACCCTTCAGGTGGATCTGGGCGGTGTCGTTGTCGTGCCGCACCACGTGGTCGATCGCGCGCAGGTTCACCACCACCGCGCGGTGCACCTGCACGAAGCGCTCGGGGTCGAGCTGGGCGTGCAGGTCCTTCAGCGGCGTGCGCACCAGCGCGTCGGCGGCGGGTCCGCCGTCGCCGCGCCAACCGATGCGGGTGTACTTCTCGTCGGCGCGCAGGAAGTCGATCTCGTCCACGCCGATCACCCGCACCGTCGCGCCGACCGACGCGCGCAGCCAGCGCAGTCCGGCCGGCGCCGCGCCGCGGTGCAGCCGGGCGGCGAGTTCGGCGATCAACGCGTCGGTGTCGGTCGGCGGCCGCGCGGTGCGCAGCCGCTCGCGCAGGCGCGCCACGGTGTCGGCGAGCCGCTCGGGTTCGACCGGCTTGACCAGGTAGTCGAGCGCGCCCTGCGCGAAGGCCTGCACGGCGTAGCGGTCGAACGCGGTGACGAAGACGAGCTGCGCGCGCCGGCCGATCAGCGCGGCGGCCTCCAGGCCCGACAACCCCGGCATCTGCACGTCGAGGAAACAGATGTCCGGCTGCAGCGCCTCGAAGCGCTCGACCGCCTCGCGGCCGTTGCGGCATTCGGCGACCACGCGCAGTTCCGGCCACGCGGCGGCGAGCGCCCGCACCAGCGCGGTGCGCAGCAGCGGCTCGTCGTCGGCGACCAGCGCGGTCGGCGCGGCGGCGCTCATCGCGGCGCCCCGGGCGTGGCCGGCGGCGATGCGTCGGGCGGCACGCGGGCCGACGCCTCCTGCGCCGGGAAGGTGATCTCCGCGCGCGCGCCGCGCGGCTCGCGCGGCACCAGCGTCAGCGTCGCGAACGCGCCGTAGGCCATCGCCAGCCGTTCGCGCAGCGAATCCAGGCCGGTGCCGAGGCTGCCGGCGGTACCGGCGTGCAGCCCGACACCGCTGTCGTCGACGCGCAGCACGACGCGATCCTCGTGCAGCCGGGCCTCGATGTCGATGCGGCCGCCGCCCTCGGCCGGGTCGATGCCGTGGCGCACGGCGTTCTCGACCAGCGTCAGCAGCGACATCGGCAGGCAGGGCTGCGCCAGCACGGCGTCGTCGGCGGCGATCGCGAACTGCAGCCGGTCGGGCATGCGCATGTGCATCACCTCCAGGTAGGCGCGCGCCAGTTCGAGTTCGCGGCCGACGGTGTTGGCCGGCTCGTGCAGCCGCGGCACGGCGGCGCGCAGGTAGTCGATCAGGTGCCCGAGCACCACGCCGGCCTGCGGCGAGCCGGTGTCGACCAGCTCGCGCACGTTGGCCAGCGTGTTGAACAGGAAATGCGGCTCGACCTGCGCCGCCATCACCCGCATGCGCGCGTCCAGCGCCTGCCGTTCCAGTTCGCTGCGTTCCAGCTCGAACGCCAGCGCCTGCGCCCGCGCACGCTCGCCGACCTGCTTGTACAGCGAGGCCATCGCCACCCACGGCGCGATGATGATGCCGAGGCTGGTGAGCATGCCGTAGCCGACCATGCGCTCGGCGTCGTGCCAGAACGGCTGCGGATCGTGCTGCGTGGTCAGCACGTAGGCGAACCACATCGTCGGCGGCACCACCACCGCGACGCCGGCGATCTGCAGCACCCAGCGCGCCAGCCAGCGCGGCAGCGTGCGCGGGCGGGTCTCGAGCACGCCGAAGGCGAGCAGGCAGGCGGTCGCCGCGAACAGGAGCCGCGGCAGCAGCTCGGCGAAGCGCAGTCCGTTCCATCCCGGCGACAGGATCAGGAAGATCACGCCGACCACGATCAGCGCCGTGCGCACGCGCCGCCACGCGAAGACACGGGCGAGGCCGCGGCGGGCGGGCGGGGTGGCGACGGGTTCCATGGCGTCGAGGATAGCCGCGCCGCGCGCGATCAGCCGAACGCGCGTGGCCACGACATCGCCATCGCCTCGATGCCGATGCCGGCGACGGTGGCCAGCGCCAGCACCGCCAGCAGCGCCGTCATCGCCCCGGCCCGGGCCGGCGTCGGCCGGGCCTGCGCGCGGAAATAGCCGTGCAGCACCGCCTGCGGCACCAGCACCGCGCCCCAGACGATCACCACCAG
>JAKFCL010000019.1:0-16079 GCA_036676665.1 Arenimonas sp.
ACCTGCAGGTTCTTCAGGATGCCGGGCACGAACGGCACGACCGCTTCGGGCTGGCTGCTGCCGTACACGACGGCGAGGCCGCCCGGCGCGAGCATCGCGAAATCGGCGCGACCGTTCGCCGCCAGGTCGACCTCGACGATGCGGTCGACGCCGTGGCCCTGCGTCAGTGCCGACACCCGCGCCACGAGGTCCTCGCGCCGGTAGTCGACGACCGCGTGCGCGCCGGCGGCGAGCGCCACGGCCGCCTTTTCCGCCGAACTCACCGTCGCGATCACCTGTGCGGCGCCGAGCAGGCGCGCCATCTGCAGCGCGTAATGGCCGACCGCGCCGGCGCCGCCGGCCACCAGCACGCGTTGGCCGGCGACGCCGCCGGCCATCGCCAGCGCGTGGCAGGCGGTGAGCGCGGGAATGCCCAGGCAGGCGCCGGCGTCCAGCGGCACGCCGGCGGGCAGCGCCACCGCCTGCGCGGCGGGCAACACCACGTAGTCGGCGGCGGTGCCGTGCGGGCGGCCCCACGCGGCGTTCCACAGCCACACGCGTTCGCCGAGGCGCATGGCCGGCACGCCGTCGCCGACCGCATCGATGACGCCGCTGCCGTCGCTATGCGGGACGATTTCCGGGAACGGCAGCTGCGGCGAACGCGTGCCGGCGCGCGACTTGGTGTCCGACGGATTCACGCCCGACCAGGCGATGCGCACGCGCACTTCGCCGGCCCCGGGCACCGGCCGGGGGCGGTCCTGGAGCGACAGCACGTCGGCGGCGGCGCCGGTGCGCGTATAGACCGCCGCCCGCATCGTGTCCGTCACGGCGTGGCCGCGGGCGGCGGCAGCGGCTCGGGCACGCGGTTGCGGATCGCCGGGATCGACTGCAGGTAGGCGAACACCGCCGCCAGATCCTCGTCGTTCAACTGCCCGTACGCCGGCCACGGCATCGGCGGCAGCAGCGCGCGGCCGCGGCCCTGGTGGCGACCGTTGCGCAGCGTGTCGCGGAAGTTCGCGAAGCTCCACTGGCCCAGCCCCGTTTCCGGATCCGGCGTCAGGTTCGCGGTGAAGCTCACGCCCCACGGCCCGGACCAGGCGGTGCCGGTGGCCGAGGACACGACCAGCCACGGGCCTTCCGGCAGCGCCGGTACCGGCGGCATCTGCAGGGTTTCCGGATGCCCCGACAGCATGCGCGTCATGTCCGTTTCCGGGCCGGCCGGGCCGGGTTTCATCGGCGTGTGGCAGTCGTTGCAGGCGAGCACGGTGACCAGGTAGCGGCCGCGTTCCTGCTGCGGGGTGGCGGTGACGGGAGCCGCCGTCGCGGCATCGGCCGGAGTCGTCGCCGCGGGCGGCGTTTCCGGGGCGTCGCCCGGCGACAGGCGTGGCGGCGGCGATGGCGGCGCCGACGCGGCGGACGACGACGCCAGCAGCGCGAGCAGCGCGGCGAGGATCGGGGCGACGACGGCGATCAGGGTCTTGGCTTTCATGGCGAGCGGTCCTCTCGGGGGGTCAGGTCGTGGTCGATCCACGCATCGATCAATGCCAGCGCCTCGGCATCGGGCATGCGGCTGCCCAGCGGCGGCATCTGCGCCAGCGGATCGCGGCTGCGCATGCGCGCCGGCAGCACGCTGGCGGCGGAAGCGCCCGGTGCCACCAGGCGGGCGTCCGCGGGTTGGCCGGCGGGGCGGTAACGCGGGGCGTCGGACAGCAGCGTGTGCAGAACGTGCGCGGCACCGGCGTCCGCGGCGACCGTCTGCAGCAGCACCAGGTCGACCGGCACGCCGGTATCGCGGGTCTCGCTGCGGTGGTGGCAGTTGCCGCAGTTGCCGTGCAGGTAGCCGAGCGCGGCGCGTTCGCGCGGCGTCGCCGCGGCGATCCGCGGCGGCGTCGCCAGCAGCGCCGGCGGCAGGTTCACCAGCAGGCCGGCCGCGACCAGCGCGCGCAGGTCGGCGTCGCCGGTGCGCGCCGGTTCGGCGTGCGGCGCGAGCGGATCGCGGTCGGGCGACAGCTGCAGCGCGCCGAAGCCGAGGATCGGCACCGTCGCGCCGTCGTGGCAGGCGCGGCAGTCGCCGCGCGAGGGGATCGTGTAGCGGCCGCCGGGCGCGTCGGCGACGGCGAGCGCGGCCAGGCCCCGCTCCGGTGCCAGTGTCGCGTCGGCGCCGTCGCCATCCCAGACATAGGTCGCGTAGCGCCACGTGCCGTCGGCGAGGCGCTCGATGAAGCGGGTCTCGACCTTGCGCCCGTGGGTGAACTCCTTCCAGAAACGCGCGCCCGGCGGGAACACCCAGGCGTCCGCGTTCGTCGCGTCGATCGCCGTGCCGGCGGGCAATGCGAACCAGCGGCGCTTGCCGGCGCCGTCCGACCACAGCGGGTACTGCGGCGAAAACGGCCGGATGCCGGCGCCGATCCGTTCCGGCTGCCCGGGCGCGAACAGGCCGGTGGCACTGAGCCGTTCGGGCAGGGGCGGCGGCGCGTCCGGCCCGGCGCCGGCCCGGCCGGCGGCGGACGCCAGCACGACGGCCAGCGCGGCCAGCGACAGCGGAGGAAGGATTCGCAAGAGGTCTCTCCCCCGGATTGCCCGGGTCTCGGCGGTTCGTACGGGCTTTCCAACGCGCGTGCTGTCGATCGCCGGCCACGCGGCCCGGGGACGCGGCTCCCGGCCCATGCGGCTCGTCGCGCGCGGTGGCCGCCGTGCCGGTCAGGCCGCCGCCGTCGCCGCGATCAGCGCGTCGAGACCGTGCCGGTCGCGCTTCGCCGACTGGGCCGGGTCGCCGAGCAGGCGCCAGCCCATGCGCGGGGTGATGCCCAGGCCGCGGCCGACCCGCGAGGTCACCAGCGTCATCCGCTCGATCGTGCGGGCGTGCACCAGCGCGCCGGCATCGAGGTAGCGGAACGGCGTGCCGTCGGCGAGCGCGAAGAAGGCGTCCTTGGCGTCGTCGTCGTCGCCGACCACCAGCACGTCGCTCGGCGTGCCGTCGAACAGCGGCGCGTCGAAGGTTTCCCACCAGGTGTTCTTGAACGCGCCGACGATCCGCGCGCCCGGCAGCGCCCGCTGCAGCGTCTCGGCGGCGCTGTCGTCCCAGGCCGTGGTGTAGTCGCTGTAGTCGTCGTTGAACGGGTTGGCGATGTCGATCACGAGCTTGCCGGCGAGCGCGTCGCGCCACGGCGCGACCGCGTCTTCGAGGCCGTCGCGGTGGAAGATCGCCGGGAGCACCGCGTTCGCCGCGACGGCGTCGGCGTAGGTGCCGGCGACCAGGCCCGGGATCGCCAGCGCCTCGACCAGGCGGCGGGCCCGGGCGGGGTCGCGCGAGCCGAGCACGACCCGGCGCCCGGCGCGCGCGAACATCGTCGCCAGGCGCAGGCCCATGCGGCCGGTGCCGAGCACGCCCAGGTCGGCGGTGGGGGAGGGGCCGGCGGTGGAATCGGAGGCGGACGTCGGGATGGCAGGCATGGGCGTGGCTCGGTGGAGGAGGACCGCATGCTGATCCGGCATCGCGGCGCCCACAAACGCGTGGTTCGCGGGGGAGCCACAAACCTGGCTCAAGGCGACCGCCGGGCCCCTCGCTTCCGGCACGGTCCGCCGGCGCGGCGCCGCCCTAGACTGGCGGCCACTCCCGGAGCCCCGACGATGACCCCGATGCGTACCGCCCTGCTGGCCACGCTGCTGGCCGTACTGCCCCTGGCCCCGGCGTCCGCCGCCGACCGTCCGCCGACCGCCGGCCCCGGCGTGCACGTGCTGGCACCGATGACCCTTCCCGGCCTGGAGCGCGAACGCACGATCCGCATCTACCTGCCGCCCGGCTACGAAGCCTCGGACAGGCGTTACCCGGTGCTGTACATGCACGACGGCCAGAACCTGTTCGACGACGCCACCTCGTACGTCGGCGAGTGGGGCGTGGACGAGGCGCTGGATGCGCTCGCGGCCGAAGGCCTGGAGATCATCGTCGTCGGGATCGACCACGGCGGCGAGAAACGCTTCAACGAACTCAGTCCGTGGTCGAACCCGAGGTTCGGCGCCGGCGAGAACGCGTTGTACACCGCCTTCATCGTCGACGTGCTCAAGCCGCATGTCGATGCGCACTACCGCACGCGGCCGGAACGCGAGCACACCGGCATCATGGGAAGTTCGATGGGCGGGGTGGCGTCGCATTACGCCCTGTACGCGTACGGCGGCACGTTCTCGAAAGCCGGCATCTTCTCGCCCGCGTACTGGACCGGCCCGGCCGTCGAACCGTGGACCGACGCGGCGGTGCTGCACCGCGATGCCCGGGTCTACATGAACATGGGCGAGAAGGAAGGCGGCGACATGACCCGCCCGTTCGGGGTGATGTCCGCGCTGGTGCGCGCCGACGTCGCCCCGGAGCGCTTCCACGCCGAAGTGGTGCCCGGCGCCGAGCACAACGAGGGCTTCTGGCGCGGCGAGTTCCCCGCGGCCGTGCGCTTCCTGTTCGGCGACTGAGGATCGCCCCGCCCCGGACACCGGGGTTCCGTGCAGTCCGCACGATCGCGCCGGCGCCGGTCTTCCGGCGTTCCTTTTTCGCCGGCGGTGGCTGACACTGGCCGTCCGCGAGGCCCGGGGTACGACGCATCCGAACATCCGACGCACGAGGCTGGCCCGCCAGCCAGGGTGAAAACGCCCGACGCCTTCGCGACTTCGACGGCGCGGCGACCGAGCTCGGCCCGATGTCGGCATGGCCGGCCGAGCTGCGCGCGACGCTGTCGCTGGTGCTCGATTCGGGCATCCCGATGTCGCTGCGGGTCGGGCCGCGGCTGCGGCTGTTCTACAACGACGCCTTCGTCGGAATCCTCGGCGACCGCCACCCCGCCGCGTTCGGCCTGCCGAGCCTCGACGCGCTGCCGGAAGTGCACGCGCACTTCGCCGCCGACTTCGTCCGCGTGCTGGCCGGCGAAACCGTCGTGCGCCGCGACGAAGCGCTGCCGCTGCGCCGCGACGGCGCCGCCGCCGACGCGTACTTCGACCTGGGCATGACCCCGTACCGCGACGCCGACGGCCACGTCGCCGGCATCGTCTCGACGGTGCAGGAAACCACCGGCCGCGTGCTCGCCGAGCGCGGGCGCGCGGCGGTCGAGGCGGCGCTGCGCGAGCGCGAGGCGCGGCTGCAGCAGGCGCTCGAAGGCGCCGACCTGGGCACGTGGACCTGGGACCCGGCCGCCGACGTCGCCGTCGCCGACGAGCGCACGCGGCGCATCCTCGGCATCGGCGGCGACGAGCCGCCGAACCTGCGGCGCATGCTCGCCGAAGTCGTCGTCGCGGAGGATCGCGGGTTGTTCGCCGAGCGCGTGGCGGCCGGAGTGGATCCGGCCGGCGACGGCATCTTCGAATGCGAATGCCGCCTGGTGCGCGCCGGCGACGGCGACGAAACCTGGGTGCGCCTGACCGGCAAGACCCGCTTCGCCGGCGAGGGCGCCGACCGCCGGCCGGTGCTGATGATCGGCACGATGCAGGACATCGGCGCCCGCCGCCGCATCGATGTGGCGATCCGCGAGCACCAGGTGCGGCAGACGTTCCTTCTGCAGCTCGGCGACCTGATCCGCGGACTCGACGCGCCGGCCGCGATCGCCGCGGCGGCGACGAAGGCGCTCGCCGCCCACCTGGGCGTGGCGCGGGTGATCTACGCGGAGGTGGACGCCGACGGCAGCGTCGCCCGGATGCTCGCCGAACAGGGCGACGGCACGCTGCCGCCGCTGCCGGTGCGGATGCCGCTCACCAGCTTCGGTCCCGTCCCGGTGGAGCGCTGGCGCGCCGGGCGCAGCAGCCGCTCGGACGATGTGGCCGCCGACCCGCGCGAGGGCATCGCCGAGAGCCGCGACGCCTACGCCGCCTACGGCATCGCCGCGACGATCTGCTCGCCGCTGCTGCGCGGCGACCGGCTGGCGGCGATCGTCGCCGCGCACGCGTCGGCGCCGCGGCGCTGGGCGCACGACGAGCAGGTGCTGCTGCAGGAGGTGGCGGCGCGCACCTCCGAAGCGATCGACCGCGCCCGCGCCGAGGACGCCGAACGCGAAAGCCAGGTGCGCTACCGGCAGCTGTTCGACAGCATCGACCAGGGCTTCTGCCTGATCGACATGATCCACGATGCCGACGGGAACCCCGTCGACTACCGCTTCATCGAGACCAACGCCGCGTTCGTGCGCCAGACCGGGCTCGAGGATGCCGTCGGCCGCACCATTCGCGAATTCGCGCCGGCGCACGAGCCGCACTGGTTCGAGTTCTACGGCCGCATCGCCCGCACCGGCGTGCCGGAGGCGTTCGAGGCGCCGGCGAGCGCGATCGGCGGCCGCTGGTACGACGTGTTCGCCTTCCGCGCCGGCGCGCCGGAACTGGGCCGGGTCGGCGTGCTGTTCAAGGACATCACCGAACGCCGCCGCGTCGCCGCGGAGAAGGACCAGCTCGTGCAGCAGCTGGCCGAGGCCGACCGCCGCAAGAACGAATTCCTGGCGACGCTGGCGCACGAGCTGCGCAACCCGCTGGCGCCGCTGACCAACGCAGCGCACGTGATCGGCCTGGCCGCCGGCGACCCGCCGCGCGTCGAGGCGATGAGCCGGATGATCGAACGCCAGCTGCGCCACATGGTGCGCCTGGTCGACGACCTGCTCGACATCAGCCGCATCAGCCGCGGCCAGATCACGCTGCGCCGGACCACGTTCGACCTGGCCCAGGCCGTGCGCGTCGCGGTGGAGACCAGCCGCCCGCTGATCGACACCCAGGCCCATGCGCTCGAGATCGTGCTGCCGGAACGCCCGGTGCACGTGCTCGCGGACGAGACGCGGCTGTCGCAGGCGATTTCCAACCTGCTCAACAACGCCGCCAAGTACACCCCGCGCGGCGGCCACCTGCGGCTGGAAGTGCATCTCCGCGGCGACGACCACGTCGACGTGGTCGTGCAGGACGACGGCGTCGGCATCCCGGCCGAGCTGCTGCCGGAAATGTTCGAGATGTTCGCGCAGGCGCCGGGTTCGCGCGGCCGCTCGCAGGGCGGGCTCGGCCTCGGGCTGGCCATCGCCCGGCGCATGGCCGAACTGCATGGCGGCACGCTGGTCGCGCGCAGCGACGGCGCCGGCACCGGCAGCACGTTCACGCTGACGCTGCCGACCACCGCGGCGGGCGTCGCCGTCGAGCCTTCGCCGGCGACGAGGACGTCGGCGGTGCGCGTGCTCGTGGTGGACGACAACCGCGACGCCGCCGACAGCATGGCCAGCCTGCTGCGGGCGATGGGGCACGAATCGCGCGCGGCGTATTCCGGCGCCGAAGGCCTGGCGCTGGCGCGGGAGTTCCGTCCGCAGCTGGCGCTGCTGGACATCGGCATGCCGGAGATGGACGGCCATCAACTGGCGCGCGCGATCCGTGCCCAGGACTGGGGCGCGCGCATGACGCTCGCCGCGCTCACCGGCTGGGGCCAGCTCGAGGACCGCGAGCGCTCGCACGCGGCCGGCTTCGACGCGCACGTGGCCAAACCGATGGATGGCGCGACGATCCAGCGCCTGCTCGCGAAGGTGGCCGGCCCGGTCGCCTGAATCGCGCATCGCGCACGATACGTGCCATGCGCGCGCGGCATTCCGCCCGGGAAACATTTACAGCCGCGTTCCCTCGCGCGTTCGCCGCGCCGCACCGGCGCATTCGCGGAAATGCGCACCGCGCGCCGTGCCGGGCGGCGCGCGCTTCGATGCGGCGCGGACTTTGTCATCCGCGCCGGCGCTGGCACGGGGATTGCAGCGTGTGTGGGTCCGGGCGCTGTTGCCCGGGCCCCCACAGGAGAACCAACCCATGACCACCCACAAGATTCCCGATTCCAATCCCGATCCGATCACCGGCGCCCCGGGGTCCCATCCGGTCGGCACCGGCCTGGGCGCGGCGGCCGGTGGTGCGGTCGCCGGTGCGGCGGCGGGCGCGATCGGCGGTCCGGTCGGCGCGATCGCCGGTGCGGCGGTCGGCGCGGTCGTCGGCGGCCTGGCCGGCAAGGGCGTGGCCGAAGGCCTGAACCCGACCAGCCCCGCGGTCGAGGACACGTACTGGCGCGACAACTACACCAAGGAGCCGTATTACGTCGAAGGCCGGACCTACGACGACTACGCCCCGGCCTACCGCACCGGCTACGAGGCACGCACGCGCTATGCGGGCCGCACGTACTCCGAAATCGAGTCCGACCTGGAGCGCGACTACTACGCCAACCGCGGCAACGGCCGGCTGGAATGGGCCGACGCGCGCGACGCGACCCGCGCCGCCTGGCACCGCGTCGAGCGCGCCCTGCCGGGCGACGCGGACCTCGACGGCCGCTGAACCCGGGCGCTTCCTGCCCGGATGTGTCGCGCCAGTGGACCGGCGCGACATCGGGGAACAGGGTGTCGATCGCCCTGTTCCCCTTCTTTTGCCTGCCGTGCGCGACCCGCGCCGGCTGACGCACAATGGGCCCGCACGCGGCCCCGGGTGGCCGCCCACGGCAGGTCACCATGCGCGACATCGGACATTTCATCGCCGGCCGGAGGGTCGCCGGCACCTCGGGACGCCACGGCGACGTCTTCGATCCCAATTCCGGCACGGTGCAGGCGCGGCTGGCGCTGGCTTCGGCCGCCGAACTCGATGCCGCCGTCGCCGACGCGCTGGCCGCGCAGCGCGGCTGGGCCGCCACCAACCCGCAGCGGCGCGCGCGGGTGATGTTCGAATTCAGGCGCCTGCTCGAGGCGAACATGGATTCGCTGGCGGCGCTGCTGTCGTCCGAGCACGGCAAGGTGCTCGCCGACAGCCGCGGCGACCTGCAGCGCGGCCTGGAGGTGATCGAGTTCTGCTGCGGCATCCCGCACCTGCTCAAGGGCGAATACACCCAGGGTGCCGGCCCCGGCATCGACGTCTATTCGATGCGCCAGCCGCTCGGCGTGGTCGCCGGCATCACCCCGTTCAACTTCCCGGCGATGATCCCGATGTGGATGTTCGGGCCGGCGATCGCCACCGGCAACGCGTTCATCCTCAAGCCGTCCGAGCGCGATCCGTCGGTGCCGGTGCGGCTCGCGGAACTGATGATCGAGGCGGGCCTGCCGCCGGGCGTGCTCAACGTCGTGCAGGGCGACAAGGACGTCGTCGAGGCGATCCTGCGGCATCCGGACATCCGCGCCGTCAGCTTCGTCGGCTCGTCCGACATCGCCCAGTCGGTGACGGCGATGGGCGCCGCGCACGGCAAGCGCGTGCAGGCGATGGGCGGCGCCAAGAACCACGGCATCGTGATGCCCGACGCCGATCTCGACCATGCGGTGGCGGACATCGTCGGCGCCGCGTTCGGCTCGGCCGGCGAGCGCTGCATGGCGTTGCCGGTCGTCGTGCCGGTCGGCGAGGCGACGGCGATCGAACTGCGTCGCCGGCTGGTCGAGGCGATCGGCGCGCTGCGCATCGGCGTGTCGACCGACCCGCAGGCCCATTTCGGCCCGGTGGTCACGGCGGCGCATCGCGCCCGGATCGAGGGCCATATCCAGAAGGGCATCGACGAGGGTGCCGAGCTCGTGGTCGACGGCCGCGGCCACACGCTGGCCGGGCACGAGGGTGGCTTCTTCATGGGGCCGTCGCTGTTCGACCACGTGCGCGAGGGCATGGTCACGCACCACGAGGAGATCTTCGGGCCGGTGCTGCAGATCGTGCGCGCGGCGTCGCTGGACGAGGCGATCGGCCTGGTCTCGCGGCACCAGTTCGGCAACGGCGTGGCGATCTTCACCCGCGACGGCGACAGCGCCCGCGAGTTCGCCGACCGCATCGAGGTCGGCATGGTCGGCATCAACGTGCCGATCCCGGTGCCGGTGGCGTACCACAGCTTCGGCGGCTGGAAACGCTCCGGCTTCGCCGACCACAACCAGTACGGCATGGACGGCGTGCGCTTCTACACCCGCACCAAGACCGTGACCCAGCGCTGGCCGAAGGGTGTCGCCAGCACCGACCACAGCTTCGTGATCCCGACGATGCGCTGATCGCTCCGGGCATCCTGCCCGATGACGTACGCCCCGGCCCGCAGGCGGTCGGGCATCGTGCACGATCCGGGGGCCGCCATGGCCGGGACAGGCCGCCGGACGGCCATGGCATGGAACCTGCACGGCCTCCGGCGTCGGACATCCGTCCGTTCGCTGTCGTCACCCAGGAGAAACACCATGTCCCTTTCCATGATCCTGCTGATCGTCCTGATCCTGATCGTCATCGGCGCGATCCCCGCCTGGCCGCACAGCCGCAAGTGGGGCTACGGCCCGTCCGGTGCGATCGGCGTGGTGCTGCTGATCCTCATCGTGCTGATGCTGATGGGCCGGATCTGACGGGCTGAGGCCCGCGCAGTCCCGGAACCGCAGGGTTCCGGAAAACCCCGGTCACGGTCCCCTGCCGTGACCGGGGTTTTTTTTGCCCGGTGTAAGCTCGGGCCGTGGCTCCAGGGGACGGGAATGCGCGATCCCGACACGCTTGCGATGCACTTCGCCGACCCGGGGCCGCCCTGGGCCGAGCGGGACGCGTTCGCGCGCCGGGCGATGCTCTGCGACCTGCTCGCCGAAGTGTCGCGCGATGCCCTGCAGGGCGACCGGGTCGACACCGTGCTGCGGGCGATCGTCGACACCCTGGTGCGGCGCCTGCCCGTGGCCATCGCCAGCATCCTGCTGCTCGACGCCGAGGGCCGGCAGTTCGTCGAGGAGGTCTGCGCCGGCGACCTGCCGCTCGCGACCCTGCCGGGGGCGCCGTCGGGCGGTTCCTGGCCGGTGACGGTCGGCGCCGCCGGCCGTTGCGCCCGCACCGGCCTGCCGCAGCTGATCGCCGACGTCGCGCTCGATCCGGACTACGTGCCCGGCAACCCCCATGTCCGCTCCGAATACCTGGTGCCGATCCGGCATCGCGGCCTCCTGCTGGGCGTGCTGAACCTGGAGAGCGTGCAGGCCGACTTCTTCGGGCCGGAGGTGTGCGCCGTGTTCGACGCGATCGCGACGCAGGTCGCGGGCGCGATCCACCTGGCCCGGGTGGCCGGCGAACTGGAGGCGGCCAACCGGCGCCTGGCGCGGCTGTCGATGAGCGACGGGTTGACCGGCATCGCCAACCGCCGTTGCTTCGACGCCCAGCTGGCGCTGGAGTGGCAGCGCATGGCTTCGGAGCGCGCGCCGCTGGCGCTGCTGCTGGTGGACGCGGACTGCTTCAAGGCGCTCAACGACGCCCGCGGGCATCTGTACGGCGATGAATGCCTGCGCACGCTCGCGCAGCGCTGCGCGGCGCTGGCGGCGCCCGACGTCGACGTGGTCGCACGGTACGGCGGCGAGGAGATCGCGTTCCTGCTGCCGCGCCGCGACCTGCGCCAGGCCCGCCGCCTGGGCGAACGCGTGCGGCGCTCGGTCGAGGCGGCGGCCATGCCGCATCCGGCGTCGACGGTGGCGGCGGTGGTGACGGTCAGTGTCGGCGCCGGTGTCGCGCTGCCGGCGCCGGCGCTGCCGCCCGAGCGCCTGATCGCCGTCGCCGACCGCGCGCTCTACGCCGCCAAGGCGCGCGGCCGCAACCGCGTGGCCGCCCGGGCGGCCGCCGCGCTCACTTCTTGTCGAGACTGAAGCGGCCGGCCCCGAGCAGCGCCACCGCGATCGCCGAGAACAGGAACATGCCCTGCAGTTCGATCGCCCAGCCGCCGCTCTGCTCGCTGAGCTGGAAGACCTGGCCGGCGTGCGCGAGGAAGATCGCGACCACCATGTTGACCGCGACGATCAGCGCCGCGATCCGGGTCTGGAAACCGACGATCAGCAGGATCGGCGCGATCACCTCGCCGACATAGACGCCATAGGCCAGGAACCCGGGCAGGCCGGCGCCCTGCACCATGCCTTCGATGCCGCCGATGCCGCCGGTGATCTTGGCTACGCCGTGCAGCAGGATCAGCAGGCCGAGCGTGGTGCGCAGTACGAACTTGCCGAGATCCTGGTGGTTCTGGTTCATGGCCCCTCCCGGGGATCGGATGACGGCCGATGGTAACCGCCGTCGTCGGCCTGTGCAGCGACGGCCGCGACAAGCGTCGCGACGACCTGTTCCAATGTCGGCCATGACCGGACCCGCGGCCCCGACTGCCGACGCCGACGCCGATGCCCTGCGCCGCGACGCCAACGCGCGTGCCGCCGCCCGCGACTGGCCGGCCGCCGCCGCGGCGTTCGCGGCGCTCGCCGCGCGGCAGCCGCACGATGCCTCGGCCTGGATCGGCGCGGCGAAGGCGTACGACCTCGCCGGGCATCCGCGCGCCAGCCACGCGGCGGCGCTGGCCGCGCAGGCGGCGGGACCGGCGAGCTGGCCGCATGCGCTGGCGCTGGCCCGCCTGCTGCGGCAGTGGCACGAGGTGCCGGCACTGCGGGCGCTCGCGGACGCGATGCAGGCCTGGCGGGACGAGGCGCCGGTGCACGAATGGGTGGAACTGGCGGACCTGCTCGGCCGCGAGGACGCGCACGATGCCGCGCTGGCGTGGCTGGACGCCGCGTTGGCGATCGACCCCGACCTCGCACCGGCGATCTACCTGCGCGGCACGACCCGGTTGTTCCTGGGGCGGATGCACGCCGCCCGCGCGGACCTGGAGCGGGCGGTGGCGATCGCGCCGCACTTCGCCCACGCGCACTGGCGGCTGACGGAACTGCGCGCGGGCGATCCGGCCGGCGCGCCGGCGCGGGTGGCGCGGCTGCGCGAGGAACGCGGCAAGGTCGCGTTGGGGTCGGAACACGACATCCACTTCAGCTACGCGCTGCATGCCGAGCTGCACGACCTGGGCGAATTCGACGCCGCGTGGGAAGCGCTCGCCCGCGGTGCCCGCGGCAAGCGCGCGACGCTGCGCTACGACGCGGCGACCGACCGGGCGCTGATGGACGCGATCGCCGCCACCTGCGATGCCGGTTTCATCGCCGGGCCCGGTCACGCCGGCGGCGACGACGAGCCGACGCCGATCTTCATCATCGGCCTCTTCCGTTCCGGCACGACGCTGCTCGAGCGCCTGCTGGCCGGGCACCCGGCGATCGCCGACGGCGGCGAGAGCGCCGGCTTCTTCGCCCGCCTGCGCCTGGCCGCCGACCACGCGGGGCCGCTGTCGCCGGCGTTCCTGCAGGCCGCCGGCGCGCTCGATTTTCCCGCGCTCGGCGCCGACTTCATGGCCAGCCAGCGCTGGCGCGCCCGCGGCCGGCCGGTGTGGACCGAGAAGCTGCCGTCGAACTTCCTGATGGCCGGGCTGATCGCCCGTGCCCTGCCGCGCGCGCGTTTCGTGCACCTGCGGCGGCCGCCGATGGACGTGTGCTTTTCCAACCTGCGCACGCTGTACGGGCCGATCGGCGCGTATTCGTACGACCAGGCCGAGATGGCGTCCTACCACCAGGCCTACGTCCGGCTGATGGCGCACTGGCGGGAAGTGCTCGGCGCGCGCCTGCTCGACGTCGACCACGCCGCGCTCGTCGCCCAACCGGAGGCGGAGATGCGTCGGGTGCTCGCGCACGCCGGCCTGGAATTCGATGCGCGGGTGCTGGACCTCGGCGCGCGCGCCGGCGCGGTGTCGACCGCGAGCGCGGCGCAGGTGCGGGGCGGGATCCGCGTGCCGTCCCAGCCAGCGTGGTGGCCCTATCGGGACGCGCTGCGGCCGATGGCGGAGGCGCTGGGCGCCGACATTTAGCTCAGTCTGCCGAAGGTGTCGCCGTGTCGAGGAACCACACCTCGACCACGCCGTTGGCCTTCATCGTCATCGCGTTGCCGTGGCGGTCGAGCGACTTGCCGACGGGGAAGCGCACCCAGCCTTCGCTGATGCAGTATTCCTCGATGTTGTGGCGTTCGGTGCCGTTGAAGCGCACACCGATGCCGCGCTCGAGGGTCGCGGCGTCGTAATGGGGGCTGCGGGGGTTCACGGCGAGGCGGTCGGGCGGGGTGTCGGTCATCGAAGTATTTCCAGGAACGTGCTCGCCGCGGCGAGGGGGGCACAGCATACCGCCGCCGCAGGGAATGCGGCAGGTCAGGGCGCGGTGTAGCCGAACTCGCGTATGTCGTCGGCGAACGCCTCGAGCACCAGCGCGACGCCTTCGTCGAAGCCCGCGAACATCTCCTTCGTCGTGGCCGAGCGCGGCCGGACGCCACCCTTCGCACTCAGTGCGTTGAACTCCGCACGCAGCGACGGCGGCAGTCCGAGGCGGGCGGCGAGGGCTTCCAGGTCGTCGCCGAAGCGTTCATACCGGATCATCGAGTCCATCGCGTTACGGCCGTCGATGTGGGTGATCTGAGCATTGGTGCGCAGATGTTTCGGGTAGGACAGCAGCCACTGGCGAAACTTCCGGGGCGAATGCGTTCCGCGGCGACTGTTCCAGTAGTAGCGGCTGACGACGTAGTCGAACGGATCGCGGACGATGGAAAACTTCAGGTAGTCGCGCCAGACGTCCGGCGGGACCAGATTGCGCAAGTCTGCGGCGGGGATGTGATTGTAGAAGCGCTCCACCGGCCGGTGCTGGCGCAACGCCTTGACCACGTCGCTGGGGCGGTAACAGGTTTCGGGCAGGAGGTGGTTGCGCGGGCCCGGCAGGCCCAGCGCCGCCTTCGTCTTTTCGTCTTCGTCGTAGATCGCGGTGATCACGTCGTCGTCGCCGCAATACTTCGACAGCGCCATCTCGAGACTGGTGCCCGCCGTCTTGGTCGATTTCAGGAAGATGTAGCGATGCCGATGGGAAAGGATCATCGAGGCTGGCACGGACGAAGGCGCCGCGGCGGCGCTTCGGGATTACAGCCGAACCCGGCAACCCAGGCAAGTCGATAAAAAAAGGTGCGACGGCATCCTTGCCGCCGCGCCCGACTGCTTCAACGACACCACCTTCCGCAGCCGGTACCTCAGCTCGCGGCAAACGTGGTCGGTGAACTCCGCCACCTTGCTGCGCGCCGCCACCGGGCCCGCAGGTCGACGACATTGACCGCGACGATCTTCCGGATGTTCCTGAACGACGCCCCGCCCGCCTCGAGCGCACGCACGAGCACGCCGTCCCCTTCCTTCAGCGCGAGGCGACGCTGTCGATCGGCACGAGCTTGCCGTCGCGCAGTGCCTGGTCGATGGTCGACTCGGTAATCCCTTTCGCACGCTTGCTGAGCCGCTCCATTTCCTCGCCGAGTTTTTCCATCCGCGCGCCGAGCGCCTCCATCGGCTGGCCGGCACGCTCCATCTCCGCGCCCATCGCTTCCAACGGCGCGTGCACGCGCTGCATCGCGTCGCTGTGCCGCTGCATCCGCGCGCCGAGCGTTTCCATCTGCCGGTTGACCTCGTCCTGCTCGACCGCGAGGTCGCGCTGGCGTCGGCCGGCGGCTTCGCGCGTGGCCGCATCGTCGGCGAAGCTGGCGTCGTGCGCCAGGCGCGCCGACCGTGCCGCCAGTTCCGCCTGGCGGGCGCCGAGGGCCGACATCTGCTCGCCGAGTCCCTCCATGGCGTCCGCATCGGGCTGGCCGAGCGCCGCCTGCGCTTCCATGCGCCTGCCGATCGCCTCCATCACGTCGCCGTGTTTCTCCATCTCGGCGCCGAGCGCTTCCATCTTCCTGCTCAGCGGCTCCGTCGCGGCCCAGGCACCGCGCACGGAGGCGAGGACCTGCGGGTCGCTGGTGACGTATTCGCGGCCGTCGCGGCGCACCCACAGGAAGTCGCCGTCGATGTCCAGGCGCATCTTCCGGATCCGCGCGAGGTCGTCGCTGCTGCCCGACATGTAGGTCAGGCCGTTCGCGTCGTCGGCGTCGAGCAGCGCGTAGCTGTCGCCGTCGTCGTCGCCGTGGTTGAACGTGATCCCGCCGGAGCGGTCCGGTCCGCGGGACTCGCCGGCGGCTGGCGCGTCGAGCACCGTCGACACGACCGACGGTGCCGGCGCGGCGGCCGGATCGGCCTGCGCGAACGACAGGCACAGCACGCTGATGCCGATCACCGGCAGGGCGGCTTTCCAGCCGGGGGAACGACGACGCGGGCGGACCAGGTGCTGTATGCGGGACATGAGGTTTCCTCCATCGGCCGCGAGGGCCAGGGTCGGGGTGGGGATGGGCGACTGCAGCGCCGCCAGGGAATCGAGCGCGAGCGCGAGCCGGCGCGGATCGTCCAGCGCCCGGGCGGCGAGGGC
>JAKFCL010000020.1:0-1779 GCA_036676665.1 Arenimonas sp.
GGCGCATCCCGGCCATTTCGAGTACGCGTTCGCGCTGCGCGGCGACGCGCCGCTGAACAACTTCGAGATCAAGCTGCCCGACGCCAGCGGCGACAACGTGTGGTGGGTGAACCGGCCGAACTGGCCGATCCCGCGCGAGTGGACGGAAGTCCGGCTGAAGGAACGCCACTTCTCGTTTGCGTGGGGTCCGACGACCGACAAGACGCTCCGCGACACGCAATTCTTCGAACTGACGATCAGCGCGGGCAAGGAAGGCGGCAAGGGCAGCGTCTGCCTGGCCGAGCTGCGCTTCCGCGAACGGCCGGCGCCGTCGGCCGCGCCGCCGGTGATGCGGGCGCTGTCGCCCGATGGCGACGAACTCGCGGCCATCGTCGATGCCGACCCGGCGACGACCTGGGTCTCGGGCGAAGGCGCGTGGCCGTTGCGCATCGACCTGGGTGAAAAACGCGAATTCGGCGGCCTGACGCTGTCGTGGCTGCCGGGCAGCGAACCGCATTACGGCATCTCGCTGTCCGACGACGGCATCCACTGGCGGACGCTGCGCGCGCCGGTGCATACCGACGGGGGCGACGATCCGATCGCCGCGCCGGAGTCGGAGGCCCGCTGGATCCGCATCGACGCCCAGGAGACCGGCGACCACCGCGGGCTCGCCGGCATCGCCGTGCATCCCCTGGACTGGGCGGCGACTGCGAACGCCTTCGTCGCCAGCGTCGCCACCGTGTCGGTGCGGGGCGCGTGGCCGCGGGGTTTCACCGGTGAACAGCCGCTGTGGACCCTCGTCGGCGTCGACGGCGGGCGCGAGCAGGGGCTGATCGGCGAGGACGGCGCCATCGAGACCGCGCGCGGCGGATTCAGCATCGAACCGTTCGTGCAGGCGGGGGGGCGCTGGCATTCGTGGGCCGATGTCGCGATTCGCCAGTCGCTGCAGGAGGGTTACCTGCCGATCCCGTCGGTGCACTGGACCGCGCGCGGGTTCACGCTGGACATCACCGCCTTCGCCAGCGGGGACGCCACGGCGTCACAGCTGTACGGCCGCTACCGGCTGACGAACACCGGCGACACGCGCCAGTCGCTGCGACTGGCACTGGTGGCGCGGCCGCTGCAGGTCAACGGGCCGCGCCAGTTCCTGACGACGCCCGGCGGCGTCAGCCCGATCCGGGACATCGCCGTGTCGCCGCAGCGCATCGAGGTCGGCGGCCGCGCACCGGTGCGGGCGATCGTGCCGGCGCACGCCGTCGCCGCGACGGCCTTCGATGCCGGCCCGGTGCTGCGTGCCTCGACGGGACCGGCGGCGGTGTCGGTGCACGATCACACCGGCCTGGCGTCCGGCGCCTGGTTCCACGACGTCACGCTGGCGCCCGGGGAGATGCATGAATTCGCCTGGGTCGCGCCGCTGACGGGCGAACCGCCCGCCGGCGACGTCGATTTCGTCGCCGTGCAGGAGGCCGTCGCCACGGATTGGCGCCGGAAACTCAACCACGCCAGCTTCCGGGTGCCGCCGGAAGGCCAGCGCCTCGTCGACACGCTGCGCACCGCGCTCGCGCACATGCTGGTGTCGCGAGTCGGCCCGCGCCTGCAGCCGGGCACCCGTTCGTACGCCCGCGCCTGGATCCGCGACGGCGCGATGATCGGCGAGGGCCTGCTGCGGATGGGACGTGCCGACGTCGCCGCCGAGTTCCTCGACTTCTACGCGCCCTACCAGTTCGACAGCGGCAAGGTGCCGTGTTGCGTCGACGACCGCGGCGCCGATCCCGTGCCGGAGAACGACAGCCACGGCCA
>JAKFCL010000021.1:0-5686 GCA_036676665.1 Arenimonas sp.
CGGAACAGCGACTGGTCGAAGGTCTGCATGCCTTCCTGCAGCGACTTGTCCATCGCTTCCTTGATCTCGTGCACTTCGCCGCGGCGGATCAGGTCGCGGATCATCGGCGTGTTGATCAGGATCTCGGCGGCGGGCAGGCGCTTGCCGTCCTTGCCGATCACCAGGCGCTGGGAAATGATCGCCTTGAGGTTCAGCGACAGGTTCATCAGCACGTTCTTGTGCGCCGACTCCGGGAAGAAGTTCAGGATGCGGTCGAGCGTCTGGTCGGCGTTGTTGGAGTGCAGCGTGGCCATGCACAGGTGGCCGGTCTCGGCGAAGGCGATCGCCGATTCCATCGTCGTCGCGTCGAGGATCTCGCCGATCAGGATGACGTCCGGCGCCTCGCGCATGGCGTTCTTCAGCGCGTTGTGGAAAGCGTGCGTGTCGAGGCCGACCTCGCGCTGGTTGACGATCGACTTCTTGTGCCGGTGCAGGAACTCGATCGGATCCTCGATCGTCAGGATGTGGCCGGTGTTGTTGGCGTTGCGGTGGTCGATCATCGCCGCCAGCGTCGTCGACTTGCCGGAACCGGTCGAGCCGACGACGAGCACGAGCCCGCGCTGCTCCATCACGATGTCCTTGAGCACCGCCGGCAGCCGCAGCTGGTCGATGCTCGGGATCTCGGACTTGATCGCGCGGATCACCATGCCGACTTCGCCGCGCTGCTTGAACACGTTGACGCGGAAGCGCCCGGTGTCCTTGACGGCGATCGCCATGTTGTATTCGAGGTCGCGCTCGAAGGCCGGGACCTGGCCCTCGTCCATCAGCGAGTAGGCGATCTTCTTGACCATGCCGGCCGGCAGGCCGGTGTTGCCGAGGGGGTAGAGCTTGCCTTCGACCTTGATGTAGACGGGCGCGCCGGTGGTCAGGAACATGTCCGACGCGTTCTTTTCCGTCATCAGCTTCAGGAAGTAGCCGATGTCCATGTCTTGTTCCCCGTGTCCCTTATTCGGCCCCGGTCGGCGGCGCCGGACGGCTACAATATGCCGCGTCCAGCCACCGACCTGCGAGTTCGCTATATGACACCATCCGCGCTGAAAATCCATCTCGCGCTGGCGCTTCTGCTGGCGACCACACATCTGCAGGCCGCGTCCGCGCCGACCGCGCAGATCGCCGAGGCCGAACGGGCGATCGCCGCCGCCGACCGCGCCGGACCGCGCGGGCAGGCCGCGCAGACCCTGGCGGACGCCCGCTCCCAGCTCGCCCAGGCGCGTGCGCTGGTGGCCGACCGCGACCATCGCGACGCGCTGGCGCTGGCCGAGTCGGCCGCCGCCACCGCCGACCTGGCGCGGGCGCAGGCGCAGCTCGCCAACGCGCGTGACGACGTCGACAGCAAGGCGGCCCGCAACGACGACCTGCGCCGCCGCCTGCTCGTCAACCGGGAGGACTGAGCATGCGCCCGACCCTCGCCCTGATCGCGGCGCTGCTGCTGTTCGCGACCGCCCGACCCGCCGACGCCGCCTCCGCGGCCGAACACGAACTGGCCGTCGCCCGCCTGCAGTCGCAGCTGCAGGAACTCGACGCCGACCCGTCGCTGGCCGACCTGGGCGGGCTCGCCCGGCTCAAGGCGCGCCAGGCGGTCGACGCGGCCCGCGACGCCAAGCGCCGCGAGCGCGACCACCGGGTGTTCCTCGCCGGCCTGCGCATCCAGGCCGCGCGTGCGGCCGCCGAAGCCGAGCTGCTCGCCGCCCAGTCCGCCCAGCTCGACCGCGAACGCGACGAGATCATGGTCGAGTCCTCGCGCCTGGAAGCCGAGCGTGCCCGCCGCGAGGCCGAACGCCTGCAGCTGCAGGCGCTGGCGCGCGAGGAGCTCGCCGAGCGCCAGGCCGCGCAGGAGGCGGCCGCGCAGGCCGCCGCGCTGGAACTGGCCGGCGCCGAAACCGCCCAGGCACGCAAGCTGGCCGAAGCGCGGGCCCGCGAAGCCGAACTGGCCCGCCGCGAGGCCGAGCTGATGGCCGAGATCGCCGCCGACGACATCGTCGGCGCGAGCGCGCCGCCGGTGCGGCGCGACGGCGGCCGCGACATCTACACGCTCGACGGCAGCGCATTCGCCAGCGGCAGCACCACGTTGACCGCCGGCGCGCAGGCGAGCCTGCGCACGCTGGCCGCGCAGCTGCGCGGCGGCGACGCCCGCGTGTCGATCGAAGGCCATACCGACGGCCAGGGGGCCGACAACGCCAACCTGATCCTGTCGCGGCAGCGGGCCGAAGCGGTGCGACGCGCGCTCGAGGACGCCGGCCTGCCGGCCGCGCGCCTCTCGGTCACCGGCTGGGGCGAGGCCAGGCCGGTCGCCGACAACGAGAGCGCCGACGGCCGCGCACGCAACCGGCGGGTCGAGATCATCGTAGATTGAACATGAAATCAACGACTTGCATCGCTTAGCGCATTTTTCACATCAGGTAAGTCGTTGAATCCAAAGCCCTCCGCCGCGGCCCGCGGAGGGGCCTTCACGAACCCTCTTGCCGAGCCGATTCAAGGACTTGCGAAGAGGGTTGCGACCCCCGGAGCGGCGGAGTAGGTTCGGGTCACCGGCAGATTTTCGCCGGGCAACCGAGCCAGGCCGATGAAAGCAGACCACGTCCCCGCCGACGCTGCCGCCTCCCGAACGGATGCGGGCGCGTTGCACGAGGACGCCGCCCGCGAAAGCGACCTGACCCCCACTCACGCCGCCACGCCCTGGTCCTGACCGACCGGGGCGTTCGCGTTTCAGAGGAGGTCAAATCCCATGTTTGAAGGGCAGCCACAAAACGAACTCGATGCACTGATGAAGAACGACCCCGAATTCCGCCAGCTCTACCACCGCCATCGCGAGCTCGACAAGCAGGTGCTGGACGCGGAGCTGGGATGCCTGCCGCTCGACGACGTCACGCTGGCACGCATGAAGCGCGAGAAGCTCAACGCGAAAGACCGACTCACCCGGATGTTCGACCGCCGGAAGCACTAGTTTTCCCTGCGGCGGCGGCGGCCCACCTCGTCGGGTCGCCGCCGCCCGCACTTCCGCACTTTCCCCGCTCTTTTACGCACGATGCGCACCCGCACGGGCCCCCGCCCGCGCGCCGGCCGCGCCGGCATGGCTGGTACAATCCCGGGATTCCCTTTCCCGTGGCTTTCCATGACGGTCCAGCAGAACGTCCTGCAACTCATCGGCAACACCCCGATCGTGAAGGCCCAGCACCTGGACACGGGCGTGTGCGAGCTGTTCCTGAAGCTCGAGTGCATGAATCCCGGCGGTTCGATCAAGGACCGGATCGGCCTGCGCATGATCGAAGCGGCCGAGGCGCGCGGCGACATCCGCCCCGGCGCGACGCTGGTCGAGGGAACCGCCGGCAACACCGGCATCGGCCTGGCGCTGGTGGCCCAGCAGAAGGGCTACAAGCTGCTGCTGGTCGTGCCCGACAAGATGAGCCGGGAGAAGATCTTCAACCTGCGCGCGATGGGTGCCGAGGTCGTGCTGACCCGCTCGGACGTCGCCAAGGGTCACCCCGAGTATTACCAGGACATGGCGGCGCGCATCGCCCGCGAGACGCCCGGCGGCTACTTCATCAACCAGTTCGGCAATCCCGACAACCCGGCCGCGCACGAGCAGGGCACCGGCCCGGAAATCTGGGAACAGATGGGCGGCGACATGGACGCGATCGTGTTCGGCTGCGGCAGCTCCGGCACGATGACCGGGCTGTCGCGCTACCTCGCGAAGGTGGCGCCGCACGTCGAGCTGATCCTGGCCGACCCGGTCGGTTCGATCCTGACCCAGTACATCAACGAGGGCGTGCTCAGCACCAAGTCGGGCTCGTGGCTGGTCGAGGGCATCGGCGAGGACTTCCTCCCGGACATCTCCGACTTCTCCCGCGTCAAGAAGGCCTACGCGATCTCCGACAAGGACAGTTTCCTCGCCGGCCGCGAACTGCTGATCAAGGAAGGCGTGCTCGGCGGCAGTTCCAGCGGCACGCTGCTGGCGGCGGCGCTGAAGTACTGCAAGGAGCAGGCGACGCCGAAGAAGGTGGTGGTGTTCGTCTGCGACACCGGCAACAAGTACCTGTCGAAGATGTACAACGACTACTGGATGCTCGACCAGGGTTTCCTCTCGCGCCCGAGCCACGGCGACCTGCGCGACCTGATCCTGCGCCCGTATGCCCAGCGCGACACGGTCGTGGTGGCGCCCGGGGACAGCCTGCAGGTCGCCTACCAGCGCATGAAGATGTACGACGTGTCGCAGCTGCCGGTGATGGACGGCGACGCGATCGTCGGCATCGTCGACGAGTCGGACGTGCTGATGCACGTGTTCGGCCAGGAGACGCGTTTCCAGGACCCGGTGTCCACCGCGATGGTCAGCAAGCTCGACAAGCTCGAGGTGACCTCGCCGATGGCGGCGCTGCTGCCGGTGTTCGACCGCGGCCACGTGGCGATCGTGATGGACGGACCGAAGTTCCTCGGCCTGATCACCCGCATCGACCTGCTCAACTTCCTGCGCCGCCGGGCGCAGTGATCCCCATTCCCAGGAACACCCCATGAGCGATTCCCGCAGACACGGCCTCGGCACGCGCGCGATCCACGCCGGCCAGTCCCCCGACCCGAGCACCGGCGCCGTGATGACGCCGATCTACGCGACCTCGACCTACGTGCAGTCGAGCCCCGGCGTGCACCAGGGTTACGAGTACTCGCGCAGCCACAACCCGACCCGCTTCGCCTACGAGCGCTGCGTCGCCGCGCTGGAAGGCGGCACGCAGGGTTACGCGTTCGCCTCCGGCCTGGCGGCGACGTCGACGGTGCTGGAGATGTTCGACAGCGGCAGCCACGTGGTCTGCATGGACGACGTCTACGGCGGCACCTACCGCCTGTTCGAGCGCGTGCGCCGGCGCAGCGCCGGCCTGGATTTCTCGTTCGTCGACCTGGGCGACCTCGCCGCGCTGGAAGCGGCGGTGAAGCCGGAGACGAAGCTGATCTGGTGCGAGACGCCGACCAACCCGATGCTCAAGGTGGTCGACATCGCCCGGCTGGCGGAGTTCGCCCGCGCCCGCGGCATCGTGCTGGCGGTCGACAACACGTTCTGCTCGCCGATCCTGCAGCGCCCGCTGGAGCTGGGCGCGCACCTGGTGATGCATTCGGCCACCAAGTACCTCAACGGCCACAGCGACATCGTCGGCGGCATGGTCGTGGTCGGCGACGACGCGGCGCTGGCCGAGCAGATGACGTTCCTGCAGAACGCCGTCGGCGGCGTGCAGGGCCCGTTCGACAGTTTCCTGGCGCTGCGCGGCCTGAAGACGCTGCACCTGCGCATGCGCGCGCACTGCGAATCGGCGATGCAGCTGGCCGACTGGCTGCAGTCGCACCCGGCGGTCGAGAAGGTGATCTACCCGGGCCTCGCCTCGCATCCGCAGCACGATCTCGCGAAACGGCAGATGGACGGCTTCGGCGGCATGATCAGCCTGGTGCTCAAGGGCGGGCTGCCGGCGGCGCGCCGCTTCATGGAGCGCACCGAACTGTTCGCCTGCGCCGAGTCGCTCGGCGGCGTGGAGAGCCTGGTCAACCACCCGGCGATCATGACCCACGCCTCGGTGCCGGCCGAGCGCCGGGCGGCGCTGGGCATCAGCGACGCGCTGGTGCGGCTGAGCGTCGGCGTCGAGGACGTCGCCGACCTGCGCGCGGAGCT
>JAKFCL010000022.1:0-19222 GCA_036676665.1 Arenimonas sp.
GGTGCGCCCAGCGCGGGGTTGCCCTTGCCGTCGATGCCGTGGCAGGCGGCGCAGATGCCGGCGAAACGCGCCTTGCCGGCCGCCGCGAGCGCCGGATCGGCCTTGCGGCCCGACAGGCTCTGCACGTACGCCGCGACTTCGGTGACGCCGACGTCGCCGCCGATCGCCGGTGCCAGCGCCGGCATCGCCGCCTGGCGGCCGTTGAGCACCGTCGCGAGGATCTCTTCCGGCGAACCGCCCCACTGCCAGCTGGCATCGGTGAGGTTCGGGAAGCCGCGGGCGCCGCGGGCGTCCGAGCCGTGGCACATCGCGCAATGGTTGGCGAACAGGCGCGCGCCGAACGCCACCGCGTCCGGATCGCGGGCGATCTGGTCGATCGGCATCGCCGCGAAGCGCCCGAAGGCGGTCTCCAGCTTGGCGTCGGCCGCGGCCCGTTCGGCGTCGTGCTCGCCGGCCGACGTCCAGCCCGAGGTGCCGGCGAAGCTGCCCATGCCGGGATACCAGACCAGGTAGCCGATCGAGAAGGCGATCGTCAGCCAGAACAGGTTGATCCACCACTTCGGCAGCGGCTTGTTGTATTCGGTGAGGTCGCCGTCCCAGACATGGCCGGTGGTTTCGGCGGTGTTGCCGTCGGACTTGCGCCTGCGCGCCGTCCACCAGAGCAACCAGCCGGTCGCGACGATGTTCAGGACGACCAGGGCGATGACGTAGATGGACCAGCCGGTGGTCATGGGAGGTTCTCGTTCGAATCTTCGAGGGGGAGGCGGGCGGCGGCGTCGAATTCGTCGCGGCGCTTTCCGCTGTAGACGCGGATGGCGCCGCCGACGAACGCGGCCAGCAGGATGACGGTGACGATTCCGGTGATCATCGGCTCAACCCTTGGGGGCCTGCAGGCCCAGGCCCTGCAGGTAGGCGATCAGCGCGTCGAGTTCGCTCTTGCCGGCCACGGCGGCCGGCGCGGCGGCGATCTGCTCGTCGCTGTACGGGTCGCCGAGGCGCTGCAGCGCGCGCATGTTGCGCACGGTCGCCGCCGGGTCCACCGGCACGTCGGCCATCCACGGGTAGCCGGGCATGTTCGACACCGGCACGACGTCGCGCGGGTTGATCAGGTGGGCGCGGTGCCAGTCGTCGGAATAACGCCCGCCGATGCGCGCCAGGTCCGGGCCGGTGCGCTTGCTGCCCCACTGGAACGGCCGGTCGTAGACCGACTCGCCGGCCAGCGAGTAATGGCCATAACGCTCGGTCTCGTGGCGCAGCGTGCGCACCATCTGCGAATGGCAGTTGTAGCAGCCCTCGCGCACGTAGATGTCGCGCCCCGCCAGTTCCAGCGCGCCGTAGGGCTTGATGCCGGTCAGCGGCTGCACCGCCTCGGCCTGGTACATCAGCGGGACGATCTCGGCCAGGCCGCCGAAGGAGATCACGACGGCGATCAGGATCGCCATCCAGCCGACATTGGTTTCGAGTTTCTCGTGGCTCATGCGGACCTCAGGCGTGGACCGGCTGCGGCGCCGGTTCGGGCACCACCGTCTCCACCAGGCCGCGGGCCTGCTGGAACGTGCGCACCATGTTGACGACCATGATCACCATGCCGGCGACGACCAGCACGCCGCCGAGGAAGCGGATCATGTAGTAGGGGTAGTTGAAGCGCACGATCTCGACGAACGCGTAGGTCAGGCTGCCGTCGGGGTTGCTGGCGCGCGCCATCAGGCCCTGGCCGATGCCGGCGACCCACATCGAGGCCGCGTACAGCACCACGCCGATCGTGTGGATCCAGAAGTGCAGGTCGACCAGCTTCATCGACGCCATGTCCTTCAGGCCCAGGCAGCGCGGGATCACCATGTAGATCGCGCCGATCGAGATCATCGCCACCCAGCCCAGCGCGCCGGAATGCACGTGGCCGATCGTCCAGTCGGTGTAGTGGCTCAGGGCGTTGACGGTCTTGATCGACATCATCGGCCCCTCGAACGTGCTCATCATGTAGAAGGAGATGGCGACGATCATGAACTTGATGACCGGGTCGGTACGCAGCAGGTGCCAGGCGCCCGACAGCGTCATCACGCCGTTGATGGCGCCGCCCCACGAGGGCGCCAGCAGGATCAGCGAGAACACCATGCCCACGCTCTGCACCCAGTCGGGCAGGGCGGTGTAGTGCAGGTGGTGCGGGCCGGCCCACATGTAGATGGCGATCAGCGCCCAGAAGTGCACGATCGACAGCCGGTAGCTGTAGATCGGCCGGTTGGCGCGGCGGGGCACGAAGTAATACATCATCCCGAGGAATCCGGCGGTCAGGAAGAAGCCGACCGCGTTGTGGCCGTACCACCACTGGACCATCGCGTCGACGGCGCCCGAATAGATCGGGTAGCTGTGCATCGGCCCGGCCGGGATCGCCAGCGAGTTGACGATGTGCAGCAGCGCCACCGCGATGATGAAGGCGCCGTAGAACCAGTTGGCGACGAAGATGTGGCGGATGCGCCGCCTGGCGATCGTGCCGAAGAAGACGATGCCGTAGGCGACCCAGACCAGGGTGATCAGGATGTCGATCGGCCAGGCCAGCTCGGCGTATTCCTTGCCCTGGGTGTAGCCCAGCGGCAGCGTGACGACCGCGGCCACGATCACTGCCTGCCAGCCCCAGAACACGAAGGCCGCGAGCTTGTCGGAGATCAGCCGCACGTGGCAGGTGCGCTGCACGACGTAGAGGCTGGTGGAGAACAGCGCGCAGCCGCCGAACGCGAAGATCACCGCGTTGGTGTGCAGCGGCCGCAAGCGGCCGAAGCTCAGCCACGACACGTCGAAGTTCAGCGCCGGCCAGTACAGCTGGGCGGCGATCAGCACGCCCACCAGCATGCCGATCAGGCCCCAGACCACGGTCATCACCGCGAACTGCAGCACGACCTTGTCGTTGTAGGTTTCCGCCCTGTTGTCCAGCGTCATCGGCCCAGCCCCGGTTTGCGTGGGGTGGATTGTCCGGGCCGGGTGGCGGTGGTGCCTTGACCGAGGTCAAATGCCTCCGGCGGCACTCCCGGCGGACGCCTTCAGCGCGGCCCTCACGGCGGCGACGAATTCCGGGTCGGGCACGCCGCCCAGGCGCTCGGTACGGGCGATCACGCGGCCATCGGCATCGAGCAGCACCAGCGCGCTGGTGTGGTTGAACTCGCCGTCGGAGAGCGCGCGGAAGCGCACGCCGAGCACGGCGGCCAACCGCCGCACCGCACCTTCCTCCGTGCGCGCCAGTGTCCAGCGGGCCGGGTCGAGCTTGCGCTTGTCGGCGACGGACCGGAGCGCGGCCGTATCGTCGCGTTTCGGGTCCATGCTGACCAGCAGGATGCGCAGGCCCGCCTGCTCGGCCGGCGTCAGCGCGCGTTCGACGCCGCGCGCGCTGTCGATGATCAGCGGGCAGATGTAGCGGCACGACGTGTAGAACATCGCCACGACATGCGGTTTGCCGCGGCCCTGGACCAGGGTGAACTCGCGGCCGGCCTGGTCGCTGTAGGTATCTTCCAGCCGATAGACCGAGTCGGGCGGCAGCGGCGCCTCGGCGGCGCCTGCGGCGCCGGTGGCCAGCGCCACGGCCGCGAGCGCGGCCAGAACGAGTTGCCTGATCATGGGGTGCTCCCTGCCGCGGGATCGCGGGCACAGCGGAATCCGAGATTGCCGGTGACGTCGTCGCCCTCGAGCGAGGACAGCATCGCCACGCGCATCAGGATCGCGTAGTTGTCGCGATCCTCCATCGACAGGGCACCGGCGCCGCAGAAGCGCATCGCATCCGGATCGCCCTGCTCGCGGCTGTCGGTCGATACCAGCATCGCCGACCAGTCCTGCGTCCACTCCCACACCAGCCCGTGCATGTCCTGCACGCCGTACGCATTGGTCTCGCCCTGGCCGACCTTCGGCAGCGGCCGGTTGGACGGCACCGAATACCAGGACAGGATGCGCTCGCGCCACGCGGGGTCGGCGCGGGCATCGCGGCGCTTGGCGTCGGCGGCGGCGACGTATTCCCATTCCGACCATGTCGGCAGCCTTGCATCGCGGGCCTCGCAATAGGCCTGCGCGGCGAACCAGCTGACGTTGACCACCGGCTGGTCCGGTGCCGCGGCGGCCGCCAGCGTCAGCGGGCCGCCCCAGTGCTGCAGGTAACGTTCCTCGGCGAACAGCACCGGCGCCACGCCGCGCCGCCAGTCCGGTTCGCGGGTGACGAATGCCAGGAACTCGGCGTTGGTCACCGGCCGCTTCTGCAGCTCGAAGGCCGCCACCGGCACCGGGCCGGTGACGTCCTCGTACTTCAGCGCCGAGGTGTACTCGCCCGCCGGGATCGGCACCCAGTCCGCCTCGCCCGCGAGGGCGGCGGCGGGCAGCAGCGCGATCGCCAGCAGGGCGGCGCGCATCAGTGCGCCGCGCCTTCCGGGCGCTCGGTGCCGGCCCGGACCGCGGCCACTTCCTCCTTGCTGACCTGGCCGCCGGCATTGCCCCAGCTGTTCTGCACGTAGGTCAGGATGTTGGCGATCTCGTCGTCGGTCAGCTGGCTCATCGGCGGCATCACCGAGTTGTAGTCCTGGCCATTGACGGTGACCGGGCCGGTGAGGCCGTTGAGCACGACGCCGATCAGCGCGGCATTGCCCTTGGCCAGGTAGTCGGAGCCGGCCAGCGGCGGGAAGACGCCCGCCATGCCCTTGCCGTCGGCCTGGTGGCAGGTCGAGCAGGTGCCGGCGAACAGCGCCTGGCCGGCGGCGACCTGGCCTTCCTTGGTCAGCGTGCCGGACTGCGCGGCGGCCGCGGCCGCAGCCACCGGCGCCATGCTGCCGGCCTGGTCGCCCAGGTAGGTGTGGTCGACTTCCTTGCCCGAGTAGATCGCCAGGTTCTCCTCGCCCTCGACCTTCATGATCGCCAGCGCGCCCTTGTTGAACGCGCGGAACAGCGAGTGGTCGACGATCACGTAGCTGCCCGGCACCTCGAGGTGGAAATCGGCGATCGCGGCGCCGCCGGCGGGGATCAGCGTCGTCTGCACGTTTTCCTGGAAGCGCGTGCCGCCCTCGAACCAGACCTTGTCGAAGATCTCGCCGATCACGTGGAAGCTCGACACCAGGTTCGGGCCGCCGTTGCCGACGTACAGGCGCACGGTTTCGCCGACCTTGGCCTGCAGCGCGCGGTCGCCGGTGAGCGCACCCTCGGCGCCGTTGAACAGCACGTAGGTCGGGTTCTCGTCGATTGCCCGCTGCATGTCGAACGGCGCGAAACCCTTCTCGCGATACTTGGTCGTCGTGTAGAAATCGCCCTGCATCACGTAGAACTCCTTGTCGACCGGCGGCATGCCTTCCGGCGGCTCGACCAGGATCAGGCCGTACATGCCGTTGGCGACGTGCATGCCGACCGGCGCCGTGGCGCAGTGGTAGACGTACAGGCCGGCGTTGAGCGCCTTGAAGGTGAACTGCGAACCGTGGCCCGGGGCGGTGAAGCTCGACGCCGCGCCGCCACCGGGGCCGGTGACGCCGTGCAGGTCGATGTTGTGCGGCATCTTCGAATCGGGATGGTTGTTGAGGTGGAACTCGACGGTGTCGCCCTGGCGCACGCGGATGAAGCTGCCGGGCACCGTGCCGCCGAAGGTCCAGAAGGTGTACGTCACACCCTCGGCGATCGGCAGGTCGACTTCCTTGACCTCCAGGTTCACGACCACCTTCGCGGGCGCGGTGCGGCCGGTCGCCGGCGGCACGTTCGGCGGGCTGGTCAGCACCGCCTGGATCGGCTCGCCCTGCGGCGGCCCGAAGTCGCCCTTGCGCGAGCCGCCGGTGTCCTGCTCGGCCGGCGCACCCTGCGCTGCGGCTTCGCGGGCATCGCGGGCCTGGTTGGGATTCTCGCGGCAGCTCGCCAGCGACAGGGCGAGGGCGGCGGCGATCGAGAGCACGAGCAGGGAGCGCTTCATCGTGGTGACTCCGTGGAGGATGGTTCCGGGATGGGAGCAGCTTCCTTGGTCGGGGCTCCGGGCACATTGACGCAGGTCAAGACTGCATTGGCAAACGTCGCCGGCCGGTGGTTCCGGAAGGCGTGAGCCCGACTTGATCTGGCTCAGGGCGCGCGCGCGATCGCACCGCCACCATGACGGCGACCCGATGCGGGCCCTTTCCGGAAGATCCCGATGCGCCTCCTGCCGCTGATCCCCCTGGCCCTGGCGGTTCTGCCAGCGATGGCCCTCGCCGAAGATGCCGCGTCCGACTGGACGCTCGACCTGCGCTACCGGCACGAACACGTCGACGACGCAGGGTTCGCGCGCACCGCCGATGCCGACACGCTGCGCGCGCGGCTGGGCTGGAAACATTCGTTCGTGCACGGGCTTTCGGCCGGCCTGGAACTCGAAGGGGTCGCCGAGCTCGGCGACGATTTCAATTCCGGCGCCAACGGCGTCACCGACCGGCCGAGCGTCGCCGATGCCCGCGCCCTCGAGGTTAACCAGGCATGGCTGGCCTGGAAGGGCGCGCACGGCGGCGTCACCGCCGGCCGGCAGCGGCTGGTGTTCGACAACCAGCGCTTCATCGGCGACGTCGGCTGGCGGCAGAACCAGCAGACGTTCGACGCGGTGCTGCTGCAGTGGGTGCCGCGCGCCGGCTGGTCGCTGCAGGTCGCGTGGCTCGAGCGCGTGCACCGCATCGCCGGCGACGAGGCCCGCGTCCGCCTCGCGCGCGAGCGCCGCCACGACAGCCACCTGCTCAACATCGCGTGGACCGGCCATCTGGGCACGGTCGCCGGTTACCACTACCGACTGCACGATCGCGACGTGGCGACCGCGTCGTCGCGCACCACCGGTCTGCGCTGGACCGGCCAGCACGCGCTCGGCGCGCTGATGGCCGGCTGGGCGCTGGAAGCCGCGCACCAGTCGCCGCATGCCGGCAACCCGCTGCCCGGTTCGAACGACTACTGGCTCGTCGAACCGGCGCTGACCGCGCATGGCATCACCTACAAGGCCGGCTGGGAACACCTCGGCGGCGACGGCACCGCGGCGTTCCAGACGCCGCTGGCGACGCTGCATGCGTTCAACGGCTGGGCCGACCGCTTCGGCGTGACGCCGGCCGACGGCCTCGAGGACCGCTACGTGTCCGTGTCGGGCAAGACGGGCACCGGCGCGCTGGCCGGCAGGCTCGGCTGGACCGTCGCCTGGCACGACTACACGGCGGACCGCGGCGGCGCCGACTACGGCCGCGAATGGAACGCGTCGCTGGCGTTCCCCTTGCCGCATCGCCTGCGCGGGCTGGTGAAGTTCGCCGACTACGACAGCGACGGCTTCGGACGTGACGTGCGCAAGTGGTGGCTGCAGGTGGAGTGGAGCCTCTGACCCACCATGTCGCCGGCGCCTGGCGACGCGACACCCGCGTGGGCGGCAGCCGCTGCGGACGACGTCCCGTTCCATTCGGCCGGCCGCGGCGCCAGCCTCGGCGTGCGCGTGGAGTTCTGGCCGCGGTTGACCGAGGTCAGGGCGAAGGGCCGGCGCGGGCGGCCTAATGGCGCCATGACCGGGCGCGCGCAAGACGATGGCAAGGCTGGCGCTTGATCTGGCGCCGGCAACGGCGCTGCCTGCCCGCTTCCTGCGCACGGTGCCCGCCTGGGGCGTGCTGGCGGGGGTGATGCTGATCGTCGCGGGGCCGGCGCTGCTGGCCTCGCGCTGGTCGCCGGCGACGGTGGCGCTGGTGCACGTGTTCACGCTCGGCATCCTCGGCAACGCGATGTTCGGCAGCCTGCTGCAGTTCCTGCCGGCCGCCGCCGACGTGCGCCTGGCCGGTGGCGCATGGCTGCCGACCACGCTTCACGAGTTGCTCAATTTCGGCACCGCCGCGCTCGTCGCCGGGCTGTGGGCGGACCAGCCGGCCCTGCGCGCGCTCGGCGGCCTGCTGCTCGTGGCGGCGTTCCTGCTGCTGGCCGGTGCGGCCCTGCCGGGTCTGGTGCGGTGGGCGGCGCACAGCCTGCTGCACGCCGGCATCGCGCTGTCGCTGCTCGGTGGCGTGGTCACGGCGGCGCTGGGCCTGCTGCTGCTCGCGGCCATGTCCGGCCGGATCGTGCTGGACCTGCCGCGCTGGACCGACGGCCATGCCGCCGTCGGGCTGCTCGCCTGGGTCGGTGTGCTGCTCGCCAGCATCGGCCGCGTCGTGATGCCGATGTTCCAGGGCGCGGCGCCGGCGCCGGCGAAGGTGCAGGCCGCGCTGCTGGCTGGCATCGCGATCGTGCTGCCGATGGCGGTGGCAGGCGCCGTTCCGTTGGCGGCATTCGCCGCGCTGATCGGCGTCGTGGCCGGGGCGGGGGGGCTGTGGCTGCAGTCGCGCTCGCGCAAGCCGTTGCGGGCGGCGCTGCCGCGGGCCTGGCGCGCCGGCCTGCTCGCGATCCTCGCCGGCTCGGCGGTGCTCGCCGGCGGCGGCGACGTCCGTCTCGCCGGCGCGCTGGCGATCGGCGCCGGCCTGCCGCTGCTGGTGATGGGGATGCTGGTCGAGATCAGCGCCTTCCTCGCGTGGATCGAACTGCATCGGCGCTGCGGCCGCGGGGTCCACCTGCCCGGCGTGATGACGCTGCTGGCGCCGCCGCGCCGGTCGGCGCTGCAGCGCGGCTTCCTTGTTGCCGCGATCGCCCTGCCGTTCGCGGTCTGGCATCCGAATGCCTGGACCGCGGCGGCGGCCGGCCTCGCGCTGGTGCTCGCCAACCTGCGCCTCGCCCACGCCCAGTGGACGCTGGCGCGCACGGTGCGTGATTTCTCCGCGGCCCACGCGTCGCGTTCCCGTCCCCAACCCGGAGCATATCGATGAACCCTGGACCTCCCTCGCTGGGCCTGTTGCGCCGAGGCATCGACGGCCTCGACGACGCGCTGCTGCTGTTGCTCGCCGGCCGCCGGCGGCTGGTGGCGGCCGCCGCGGGAGTCAAGCAGCGGTCCGGCCTGCCGGCGCGCGACCCGGAGCGGGAGCAGCGGATCTTCGCCCGCGGCCTCGGCCTGGCGCGCTGGCTGCGGCTGCCGCCGGAACTCGCGCGCGGCCAGCTGGCGCTGGTGGTCGCCGACGCCTGCCGCCTGCAGGGGCTGGCCGACGAGGCGGACGCGCACGAGAACGCGGGCGGCCGCGCGGGCGACGGCGATTCCTTCGACGGTGCCGGCGAAGCCTCCGTCCGGCGCCTCCTGCGGCTGCTGCCGCCGCCGACACGCTGGGCGCCGCTGCTGCGCCGGCTGCCGTCGGCGTGGCAGCGGCACGCGCTCGAGGCGATGGTGTCGCGGCTGCTCGCCGAACCGCTGTCGCGCGGCGAATTCGATTTCATGGCCGGCCGCCGCCTGGGCATCGATGTGCACGATCTCGGCCTGGCCTGGGTGCTCGAATTGCGCGACGGCCAACTGCGCGCGTGCGACGGGGCGGCCGAAGCCACCGTGCGTGGCGGCGCCACCGACCTGCTGCTGATGGCCGGCCGGCTCGAGGACGCCGATACCCTGTTCTTCCAGCGCCGGCTGGAGCTGTCCGGCGACACCGAACTCGGACTGACCGCGCGCAACCTGCTCGACCGCCTCCCCTGGGAAGCGGTGCCGCTGGCGGCACGCATCCTGCTCAACCGCGGCGCCCGCCTGGCGCGCGACGCCCGCGCCGCGCATCAGGAGCGGGCATGAGCGCCGCGGCGACGCCGGACATGGCCGCGCAGCCGCGCTGGCGGCCCGGGCTGGAGACCGAATACGCGGCGCTGAGCGCCTCCCTCGAACGCCTGCTGCCGTGCATCGAGGTGCCGCTGCACCTGCCGTGGATCGACGCGATCCTGCAACTCAAGCGCGAACGCGGCGCGGTGATCATGGCCCACAGCTACCAGTCGCCGGAGATCTTCCACGGCGTCGCCGACGTCACCGGCGATTCGCTGGCGCTGGCGCAGGCGGCGGCCGGTTGCGACGCGGAGGTGGTCGTGCTGTGCGGGGTGCACTTCATGGCCGAGAGCGCCAAGATCCTGGCGCCGCACGTCAAGGTGCTGATTCCCGACCCGCGCGCCGGCTGTTCCCTCGCCGACGCGATCACCGCGGCCGACGTGCGCGCGCTGCGCGCCCGGCACCCGGGCGCGCCGGTGGTCAGCTACGTCAACACCACCGCGGCGGTGAAGGCAGAGTCCGATGCCTGCTGCACGTCCGCCAACGCGGTGCAGGTCGTCGAGGCGATGGGTGCCGACAAGGTGATCTTCCTTCCCGACCGTTACCTCGGCGCGCACGTGGCCAGCCGGACGAACGTGGAACTGGTGCTGTGGGACGGCCGCTGCGAGGTGCACGAGACCTTCACCGCCGCGCAGGCGCGGCACGCGCGCGAGCGCTTCGACGCCCGCCTGGTCGCGCACCCCGAATGCCCGCCCGAGGTGCTGGCGGAAGCCGATTTCGTCGGCTCCACCAGCGCGATGGGGCAGTGGCTCGAGCGCGAGCGGCCCGCCCGCGTGGCGCTGATCACCGAGTGCTCGCTGGCCGACAACCTGCGCCTGCGCTTCCCGGCCACCGAGTTCATCAAACCCTGCAACCTCTGCCCGCACATGAAGCGAATCACGCTGCAGAACATCCACGCGTGCCTGCGGGACCTCTCGGGCGAGGTGCAGGTGCCGGCCGGCGTCGCGGACCGCGCCCGGCAGGCGCTTGCGCGCATGCTGGCGATCGGGCGGCGCGACGCGTGCTGAGCGGGCCATCGCCGCTGGTCGTGGTCGGCGCCGGCATCGCCGGCCTGAGCTTGGCGCTGTCGGCGGCCCCGCGCCCGGTCGTGCTCGTCAGCCGCGGGCATGGTGGCCGCGAAACCGCCAGCGCGCTGGCCCAGGGCGGCGTGGCGGCCGCGCTCGGGTCCGACGACGGCCCGGAGCGGCATGCGCGCGACACGATCATCGCCGGCGCCGGCCACAACGACGCCGCGCTCGTCGCCTGGCTGGCGGCGCAGGCGGCCCCGGCGATCGCCTGGCTCGCCGCGCAGGGCGTCGAGTTCGACCGCGACGGGCAGGGCTGGCGGCTGGGGCGCGAGGGCGGGCACGACCGCGATCGGATCGTGCATGCGCAGGGCGATGCGACCGGGCGGGCGATCGTCGCCGCGCTGGCGCGGCGCGCGGCCGCGGCAACCCACATCCGCTGGCTCGGCGGCCACACCCTGCTCGGCCTCGGCCAGCAGGCGGCGGGCGTCGCCGGCGTGCGCCTGGCCGATCCGCAGGGCAGTCCCGTCGAGCTGCCATGCGACGACGTCGTGTTCGCCACCGGCGGGCCGGGCGCGCTGTTCGCGGCCACCACCAATCCGGCGGGGGCCGACGGCGCGGGCCTGGCGCTGGCGCTTGCGGCCGGCGCCTCCGGCCGCGACCTGGAGTTCGTCCAGTTCCATCCCACCGCGCTGGCGCGGCCCGGCGACGGCCCGCTGCCGCTGTTGACCGAGGCGCTGCGCGGCGCCGGCGCGGTCCTGCGCGATGGCCGCGGCCGCGCGCTGATGGCCGGCCGCCATCCGATGGCGGACCTGGCGCCACGCGACCTCGTGGCGCGCATCGTCTGGCAGCAACGCCAGCGGGACGGCGAGGCCTGGCTCGACGCGACCGCGCTGGGCGAGACGTTCGCACGCCGTTTCCCGACGGCGATGGCGACCTGCCGCGCGCACGGGATCGATCCGCTCCGGCAGTGGATCCCGGTCACGCCGGCCGCGCATTTCCACATGGGCGGCGTGTCGGTGGACGCGCTCGGCCGCAGCGGCGTGCGCGGCCTGCATGCGGTCGGCGAAGTCGCCTGCAACGGTGTGCACGGTGCCAACCGCCTGGCCAGCAATTCGCTGCTCGAAGGCGTGGTGTTCGGGCGTCGGCTCGGCGCGCGCCTGGCGCGGTGCGGGCGCGAGCGGCCGCGACAGCCGTCCGCATGGACGATGCTCGGCGACGGCGCGCCGCCCGACGCCCTGCGTGCCTTGCGCGACCTGCTGTGGCGCGGCCTCGGTCCGGTGCGCGACGCGGACGGATTGCGCGATTCGCTCGCCCGGATCGCCGCCCACCGGTCGCTGGCGGATGCGTGGCAGGGACGGCTGGCGACGCGCCTGCTTCACGCGGCCCTCGCGCGGAACGAAGGTCTCGGTGCGCACCATCGCTCCGATTCGGAACCCGCGACATTCCATACACCGGCGAATCGCTACGCAGGCGTACGGCGAAAATAGTTGACGCCGTTCGGCCACATCGACGCACATCGATGAAAGAATCGCGCATAGCCCGAGGAAACGAAAAATGAACCTGCCCCTTCCCCATTCCTTCGACCGCAAGCAGCTGCTCGAATGCGCGAGCGGCGCGATGTTCGGCCCCGCCGGCGCGCGCCTGCCATCCGACCCGATGCTGATGTTCGACCGCATCACCGAGATCCGTGCCGAGGGCGGAAGGCACGACAAGGGTTTCATCCGCGCCGAGCTCGACATCCATCCGGACCTTTGGTTCTTCAAGTGCCACTTCACCGACGACCCGGTGATGCCGGGCTGCCTCGGCCTGGACGCGATGTGGCAGCTGTCGGGTTTCTTCCTGCCGTGGCTGGGTGAGCCGGGCCGCGGCCGCGCGCTCGGCGTCGGCGCGGTGAAGTTCACCGGGCAGGTGCTGCCGACGGCGAAGCTGGTGACGTACGAGATCGACATCCGCCGGGTCATCCGCGGCCGGCTGAAGATGGTGGTCGCCGACGGCCGCACGCTGGTCGACGGCCGCGAGATCTACACCGCCGAGGAGCTCCGCGTCGGCCTGTTCACTTCCACCGAGGGCATGTGACGATGCGTCGTGTCGCGATCACCGGCATGGGCATCGTCTCGTGCATCGGCAACGAACTGGACCAGGTGTCGGCGGCGCTGCGCGCGAGCCGACCGGGCATCACCCATCTTCCCGACGCCGCCGAGGCCGGACTGCGCAGCCAGGTCGGCGGCCGCCCCGAGATCGACCTCGAGGCGCGCATCGACCGCAAGCAGCGCCGTTTCATGGGCGACGCCGCGGCGTACGCGCACGTGGCGATGCAGTCGGCCATCGCCGACGCCGGCCTGGACGACACCGCCGTGCGCAGCCCGCGCACCGGGCTGATCGCCGGCTCCGGCGGCGGCTCGGCGCAGTGGCAGGTCGAGGCGGCCGACCTGCTGCGCAACCGCGGCGTGCGCAAGGTCGGCCCGTACATGGTGCCCAAGACGATGTGCTCGACGGTCTCGGCCAACCTCGCCACCGCGTTCGGCATCCGCGGCGCCAGCTATTCGCTGTCGGCGGCCTGCGCGACCTCGGCGCACTGCATCGGCGCCGGCGCCGACCTGATCCGCGCGGGCCGCCAGGACATCGTGTTCGCCGGCGGCGGCGAGGAGCTGCACTGGAGCCTGAGCGTGATGTTCGACGCGATGGGCGCGCTGTCCACCGCGTTCAACGATGCCCCCGCGACCGCTTCGCGCCCGTACGACGCCGGCCGCGACGGTTTCGTCATCGCCGGCGGCGCCGGCATGCTGGTGCTCGAGGACTACGAACACGCGCGCGCCCGCGGCGCCCGCATCCACGCGGTGCTGTCGGGCTACGGCATCAGCTCCGATGGCGCCGACATGGTCGCGCCGTCGGGCGAGGGCGCGGTGCGCTGCATGCACATGGCGCTGCAGGGGCTCGATGCCCCGGTCGATTACCTCAACACTCACGGCACGTCGACGCCGCTGGGCGACCTGGTGGAGCTGCGCGCGGTGCGCGAGGCGTTCGGCGACGCGATCCCGCCGCTGTCCTCGACCAAGGCGCTGACCGGGCACTCGCTCGGCGCCGCCAGCGTGCAGGAGGCGATCTACTGCCTGCTGATGATGCGCGACGGTTTCATGGCCGGCTCGGCCAATATCGCCGAGCTCGATCCGCAGGCCGAGGGCTTTCCGATCCTGCGCGAAAGCCGCGCCGCCACGCTCGACACCGTGATGTCGAACAGCTTCGGTTTCGGCGGCACCAACGCCAGCCTGGTTTTCAGCCGCGACCGCGGCTGATCCCGCTCAGCCCGGCGGCAGTCCGGGCTTGCCCGGCTGGCCCAGCCAGTAGCCGTTCACCGCGCCGCGGCGCGGCGGCGGCAGCGGCGAGGTGCGTGCGAGGTCGAAGTGGTCCACCACCTCGCGCATGCCTTCGGCCTGCGGGTAGAGCCGCAGCAGGCCGACGCCGAGCGCGCGCAGCGCCGGCAGCTCCGGGCCGAGGTCGGTGATCTCCTCGCCCTGGACCTGGATGCCGTTGATGCGCAGGAAGGGTTCGCCTTCGCGGGTCGCCAGCGGCAGGCCGTCGGGGTGGTCGATGCAGCGGAAGCCGCAGGCGTCCTTGGCCACGTCGAGCGCGCGCGCAGTGAAGCAGCGCGCCGACCAGGCCAGCGGCAGCCGGCCCCAGGCGATGACCTCGAGTTCGGGCGGGGCGCCGCCGTCGCCGGCGAAGGCGGCCACCAGGTCCTCGATCAGGTCGCGGCCCTGCTCCACGCCGGGCACCCAGCGGCACAGGCCGTCCTCGACCAGCAGCGCGAGCGCGCGGTGGTTGTAGACGTTCAGGCTCGGCCCGGCGACGAACGGCCGGCCGCGTTCGCGGCACCGCTGCACCGCGGACAGGTCGTTGGCCTCGACGAGGAAACGGCCGTGGTCGAGCATCCGCTCGACGGCGTTGAGTTCCGATTCCGCCTCCACCAGCGCCAGGCTGGAGAGCACCACCTGCTTGCCGGCGGCGGCGAGCTCCTCGGCCAGCGCGATCCAGTCGCGGGTGCCGAGTTCGCGCCGCTTGCTGCAGACGGTCTCGCCCAGGTAGACGACGTCCACCGGCCAGCCGGCGGCCTCGCGGTAGAACGAAAGCGTGCGTTCGCGCGGCCAGAAGTACTGCAGGGGTCCGAGGCTGAGTCTCATGGGGTCAGTGCCAGGCGCGATGGTAGGGGCCGAGGGTGGTCTGGTGGCCTTCGGCATGCGCCGACAAGGCCTGTTGCCAGCGCGATTGCGGCGACCAGCCCGCCGGATCGGCACGGTGCCGGTCGATGGCCTCGCGCCAGGTGCGGGTCACCGCCGACACGTAGGCGACGCCGCGCTGGCGCCCTTCGATCTTCAGTGCCGCGACACCGGCCTGTGCCAGCTGCGGCAACAGGGCGAGCGTGTTCAGGCTGGTCGGCTCCTCCAGGGCGTGGAAGATCTCGCCGCCGACCTGGAAGCGGCCCTTGCACACGGTCGGGTAGCCGGCCGGCTCGCCGGGTTCGTAGCGGTCCATCAGCAGGCCGTTCAGGCGCACGCCCTTGCTGCCGTCGTCATGGTCCTGCCAGCGCACGAAGCGGGCCGGCGAGCACACGCCGTGCCGGTTCGGCGACGCGCCGGTCACGTAGCTCGAAAGCTGGCAGCGCCCCTCGACCATGATGCAGAGGCTGCCGAACGCGAACACCTCCAGCGGCACCGGCGCATGCTCGCAGAGACGCTCGACCTGCTGCAGCGAAAGCACGCGCGGCAGCACGGCGCGGCTGATGCCGAAGCGCTCGTGCATGTAGCGCAGCGCCGGTGCGCTGGTGGCCGAGCCCTGGACCGAGAGGTGCCGGGCCATGCGCGGGTGTTCGCGCATCGCGTGGTCGAGCACGGCCATGTCGGCGGCGATGATCGCATCGCAGCCCACTCCGGCGGCGTGGTCCACGGCCGCCTGCCAGACGCGAAGCCGCGCGGTCTCGGGATAGGTGTTCAGCGCCAGGTAGACCTTGCACCCGCGCTGGTGCGCGTAGGCGATGCCCTTGCGCAGTTCCTGGTCGTCGAAGTTCAGGCCGGGGAAGGCGCGGGCATTGGTCTGGTCGCGGAAGCCGGCATACACCGCGTCGGCACCGGCATCGACCGCCGCTTGCAGGGCCGGCAGGTTGCCGGCGGGACAGACGAGTTGCATCGCGGGCTCCGCGGGGGACAGCGCGCATGCTCGCCCGCCCCGGCGGTGCCCGTCATTGACCTGGATCAGCTGCCGGTGCGGCCGACTGCGGCAGGATGGTGGCTTGCGGCTCCTGCGGCCGCCCCGGAGGAATCCGCCATGAACCGACTGCCCCTCGCGATCTGCCTCGCCCTGCTGCTGCCGGCGGCCCTGCTGTCCTGCGGCCAGCCTCCGGCCGCGCCGGAGCAGGCCGCGCCCCCGGCGCCCGCGGCGCACGGGCCAGCCCCCTCGGACGCCGCCGTGCACGACGCCCCCGTTCCCGAGGCAGCGCACGCCGCCGCCGCCCACGACACCCACGACACCCACGACACGCACGTGGCGGCCCCGCACGACGTCGCCACGCCCGCCCAGCGGTGGCTCGCCGACGCGGCGCTGAGCCGCGGCATGCACCGGGTGCGCGCCGCCACCGAGGCGCTCGCGCGCGGCGAGCGCGAACCGCTCGCCCTCCAGGACGTGAAGGGCATCGCCGGGGAGCTTCGCCTCGCCGTCAACGACATGATCGCGAACTGCAAGCTCGAACCGGCGCCCGACGCCGCGCTGCACACGCTGCTCGCCCGCGTGCTGGGCGCCAGCCGGACCCTTGACGAGGCCGGGTTCGATGCCGGGGCACTGGCCGAACTGCGCGCCGTGCTGGCCCGTTACCCGGAGCTGTTCGACGACGCCGCCTGGATCGCGCCGTAGAGCGACTCGGCGCGGCGTTCGACGGCCGGGTCCGGCACGATCGGCTCGCTCCACGCGCGAGTCGTCTCCGCCGGCCACTTGCGCGTGGCATCCAGGCCCAGCTTCGAGCCCAGGTTCGGCACCGGGCTGGAGAAGTCGAGGTAGTCGATCGGGGTGTTCTCGACCAGCAGGCTGTCGCGCGCGGGATCGACTCGCGTGGACAGGGCCCATAGCACCTGCGACCAATCCCGCACGTCGATGTCGGGATCGGTGACGATCACGAACTTGGTGTAGGTGAACTGTCGCAGCCACGACCACAGCCCCATCATGATCCGGCGTGCATGCCCGGGATACTGCTTGCGGATGCTGACCACCGCGATGCGGTACGAACACGCTTCCGGGGGCAGGAAGAAATCGACGATCTCCGGGAACGCCTTGCGCAGCAGCGGCACGAACACGTCGTTGAGCGCCGAGGCCAGCACCGACGGTTCGTCTTCCGGCGAGCGCCCCATGTAGCTGCCGTGGTAGACCGCGTCGCGGCGCAGGCGCAGCTTCGCCACCGTGAGCACCGGGAACGTGCCCTGCGCGTTGTAGTAGCCCGTGTGGTCTCCGAAGGGTCCCTCGAGGGCGGTGTCGCCGGGTGCGATGAATCCTTCCATCAGGATCTCGGCTCCGGCCGGCGCGTCCAGGCCGGTCAGCGTGCTGTGCCACACCCGCGTGCGCGCGCCGCGCAGCAGCCCGGCGAACTCGTATTCGGACAGCGTGTCGGGAACCGGCGCGACCGCCGCCAGCATCGTCGCGGGGTCGGCGCCGATCGCCACCAGCACCGGGAAGGGCTTGCCCGGGTGCGCCGCCTGGAAGTCGGTGAAGTCGGTCGCTCCGCCGCGGTGCGGCAGCCAGCGCATCGCCACGCGGTTCCGGCCCAGGACCTGCTGCCGGTAGATGGCGACGTTCTGCCGCGGCTGGCAGGTGCCACGCGTGACCACCAGGCCGAAGGTGATCAGCCGGGCGACGTCGCCGGGCCAGCAGCGCTGGATCGGCAGCGCGCCCAGGTCGATGTCGTCGCCCTCGAGCACGACGTCGTCGAACGCCGCGTCGGCGACGGTCCGGGGCGCGACGTGGGCCAGCTGCGCCAGTTCCGGCCAGCTCGACAGGGCCTGACGCAGGTTCGCCGGCCAGCGCGGCTCCTTCAGTGCCGCCAGCAGTTCGCCCAGCTCGCGCAGCGACGCCAGTGGCCGGCCGCCGAGCGCGAGCTCGATGCGGTCGCGGTGGCCGAACAGGTTGCCCAGCAGCGCGTGCCGCGAACCGACCGGATTTTCCATCAGCAGCGCCGGGCCGCCGCGCCTGAGCGCCAGCCGGCACAGCGCCGTGCTTTCCAGTTCGGGGTCCACCGGTTCGGCCACGCGCCGCAGCTGGCCGCGGCGCGACAGTTCGCCCAGGAAGTCGCGCAGATCGTGGTGGCTCACCTGGCGGCCATCCCTAGGCGCGCGCACAGCGCCGCCCGTGCCGGCGCCACCTGCAGCCCGCGGCCCGCCAGCCACGTGTCGTCGAACAGGGTTTCGGCATATCGTTCGCCGCGGTCGCAGAGCAGGCTGACGATGCTGCCGCGCTCGCCGCGCTCGCGCATCGCCTCGGCCAGGCGCAGGCACGCAACGAGGTTTGTTCCCGAACTGCCGCCGTAACGGCGGCCGAGCAGGTCTTCGAGCAGGCGGGCACCGGCGATCGAATCGGCATCGTCGATCTCGCTCACCGCATCCACCACGTCGAACAGGAACCCGGGTTCGACGCGCGGGCGGCCGATGCCTTCGATCAGCGTCGGCGCCAGCGCGCCCGCGCCGGGATCGCGCGTGCGCCAGCCCACCGCGAAGGCGCCCCCGGACGGTTCGGCGACGCAGGTGCGGGTGGCGAGGCCGCGGTAGCGCAGGAAGCGGCCGATCGTCGCCGACGTGCCGCCGGTACCGGCGCCGCAGACGATCCAGGCCGGCTCCGGGTCGGGTTCGCGCGCCATCTGCGCCAGGATCGATTCGGCGATGTTGTTGTTGCCGCGCCAGTCGGTGGCGCGTTCGGCGAGGCCGAACTGGTCGAGGAAACACAGGCCGCGGGCCTGCGCTTCGTCCTGCGCCACCGCGACCGCATCCGCACCCGCCGGCAGCAGCACGCATTCGGCGCCCAGTGAGCGGATCAGGCGCACCTTGGCCGGCGCCGTGCAGTCGGGCATCACGGCCTGGAACGGCAGCCCCAGCAGCCGCGCGAACCACGCCTCCGAAATCGCCGTGCTGCCCGAGGAGGCGTCGATCACGCCCTGGCCCGCGCCCAGCCGGCCGTTGCACAGCGCGTACAGGAACAGCGAGCGCGCCAGCCGGTGCTTGAGGCTGCCGGTCGGGTGCGAGGCTTCGTCCTTGAAGTAGAAGCCGACGCCGGGGAACGCCGGCAGGTCCAGCCGCAGCAGGTGGGTGTCGGCGGAGCGCGCCGCTTCCTGCGCGAGGCTGGCCAGCGCCTGCTTCAGCCAGGCGCGGTCGGGCGTGCTCATGCCGCCTGCGCAGGCAGCAGCTCGGCGCAGCGCCGGCGCAGGTAGTCGAAATACATCTCGAGGTAGCCCGAGCCGTCGCCGGCGTCGAGCAGGAACGGGTTCATCAGCGTGTGCCGCAGGATGACCAGGCGGTCGTCGTCGTCGCCGCCGGCGGCCAGCGTCGCCGGG
>JAKFCL010000023.1:0-39746 GCA_036676665.1 Arenimonas sp.
TTCTGCACCATCGCCACGACCGCGGCGTAGTCGTAGCGCTCATAGGCCCGTTCGATCTGTTCCTGCAGCTCGTGCGCGCGATGCACGGCCCACTGGTCGAGCAGCAGCAGGTCGGCGTTCGCCTGCAGGTGCCTTGCCGGGTCGAAGCCGTGCAGGTTGCCGAGCAGGAACCGGGCGGTGTTGCGGATGCGGCGGTAGGCGTCGGCGGTGCGCTTGAGGATCTCGTCCGACACCGACATCTCCATGCGGTAGTCGGTGGAGGCGACCCACAGGCGCAGCACGTCGGCGCCGAGCGAGTCGTTGACCTTCTGCGGCTCGACGACGTTGCCGATCGACTTGGACATCTTGCGGCCCTGCGCATCGACCGCGAATCCGTGCGTCAGCACCTGCCGGTACGGCGCGGCGCCGTCCATCGCCACCGCCGTCAGCAGCGAGCTCTGGAACCAGCCGCGATGCTGGTCGGAACCCTCCAGGTACAGGTCGGCCGGCTTGCCCAGGCCGTCGGCGCCGCGCGCGGCGAGTACCGCCTCGTGCGTCACGCCCGAGTCGAACCACACGTCCAGGATGTCGGTGACCTTGTGGTAGTCGGCCGCCTCGGCACCGAGCAGTTCCGCCGGATCCAGCGCGAACCACGCATCGGCGCCCTGCTCCGCGACGCGGTCGGCGACCGCGCGCATCAGTTCGACCGAACGCGGGTGCGGGTCGCTGGTGATGTTGTGCACGAACAACGCGATCGGCACGCCCCAGGTGCGCTGGCGGCTGATGCACCAGTCCGGGCGGCCGTCGATCATGCCGGCGATACGCGCCTGGCCCCATTCGGGAACCCAGCGCACCTCGCCGATCGCGGCGAGCGCATCGCGGCGCAGGTTCGCCTGGTCCATCGAGATGAACCACTGCGGCGTCGCCCGGAACGCCACCGGCGACTTGTGCCGCCAGCAGTGCGGGTAGCTGTGCGTGAGCTTGCCGGACGACAGCAGCACGCCGCGCTCGGCCAGCAGCGCGACGATGGCATCGTTGGCCTTCCAGATGTACTGGCCCTCGAACAGCGGCGTGCCGGCGAGATAGACGCCGTTGCCGCCGAGCGGGTTGATCTCGGGCGCGGAATACTTCTCCAGCAGGCCGTACTTCTGCCCGACCTGGAAGTCTTCCTGGCCGTGGCCCGGCGCGGTATGCACGGCGCCGGTACCGGCGTCGGTGGTGACGTGGTCGCCGAGGATCACCGGGATGTCGCGGTCGTAGAACGGGTGCCGGAGCACGACGCCTTCCAGCGCGGCGCCCTTCACGGTCGCCCCCTTGCTGGCGAACTTCGGCAGGCCGGTCGAACCCGCTTCGCCCAGGCCGTAGCGCCTGGCGGCTTCGTGGAACAGCGGCTCGGCGACCACGAGGTACTGGTGCCGGCCGGCGCGCTGCGGGCCCACCATCAGGATGTAGTCGACGTCCGGGCCCAGCGTCACCGCCAGCGAGGCCGGCAGCGTCCACGGCGTGGTGGTCCAGATCGGCACGCCGACGATCGCATCGCCGGAGTCGACACCGAACTTCGCCGCCAGCGCCTTCGGGTCGATGGCATCGTAGGCCACGTCGACCATCGGCGACACTTTGTCGGCGTATTCGATCTCGGCTTCGGCCAGCGCCGAACCGCAGTCGAAGCACCAGTGCACCGGCTTGACGCCGCGGCTCAGGTGCCCGCGTTCGACGATCTTCGCCAGCGACCGCAGCATGTCCGCCTCGAAGGCGAAGTCCATCGTGCGGTACGGGTTGTCCCAGTCGCCCAGCACGCCGAGGCGCTGGAAATCACGCGACTGGCCAGCGATCTGCTCGGCGGCGTATTCGCGGCATTTCGCCCGGAACGCCGCGGCGTCGAGCTTGTCGCCGACCTTGCCGTGCTTCTTCTCGACCACCAGCTCGATCGGCAGGCCATGGCAGTCCCAGCCCGGCACATAGGGCGCGTCGAAGCCGGCCATCAGCTTCGACCTCACCACCATGTCCTTCAGGATCTTGTTGACCGCGTGGCCGATGTGGATCGAGCCGTTGGCGTACGGCGGGCCGTCGTGCAGCACGAATCGCGGCCGGCCGGCGCTGTTCGCGCGCACTTGGCCGTACAGGCCGTCCTTCTGCCACGCGGCCAGCATGCCCGGCTCGCGCTTGGGCAGGTCGCCGCGCATCGGGAACGCCGTCTCCGGGAGACTGATCGTGTGCTTGTAGTCCTTGCCGCCGTGCTCGCTCACGCCACCGCTCCGCGTTCTTCCATGTCTTGGCGCAATGCGCGCCGGGCCTGCTCGGAATCCCGGTCCATCTGGCGCACCAGGGCCGGCAGGTCGTCGAATTTTTCCTCGTCGCGCAGCTTGGCGACGAACTCCACCCCGATGCGCTGCCCGTACAGGTCGCCGTCGAAGTCGAACAGATGCGCCTCGAGCAACGGCTCCACGCCGTACACCGTCGGCCGAGTGCCGAGGCTGGCGACGGCGGCGCGCGGCTGCGCTCCCACGCCGTGCACCCAGGCCGCGAAGATGCCGCCGAGCGCGGCCCGCTTGCCGGCCAGGCGGATGTTCGCGGTCGGGTAACCGAGCCGGCGGCCGAGCTGGCGGCCGTGCACGACCTTGCCGTCGATCGCGTACCGGCGCCCGAGACCGACTGCCGCGCCGGCCAGGTCGCCCGCCGCCAGCTGCGCGCGGATCGTGCTCGCCGAGACGCGCTCGCCGCCGGCTTCCACCGGTGCGATCGCCTGCGCGTCGAAACCGTGGCGAGCGCCCAGCGCCTGCAGCACCGCGAGGTCGCCCTGGCGCCGATGTCCGAAGCGGAACTCCGGCCCCACCCAGACCTCGCGCGCCGACACCCGCCGCACGAGGACGCGCTCGACGAACTCGGCCGCCTCCATCGCCGCCATCGCCGCGTTGAAGCGCAGCAGGCCGACCACGTCCATGCCGAGCGCACTCAGGCCCTCGAACTTGGCGCGCGGCAGCGAAAGCCTCGGCGGCGGGCTGGCGGCGCCGGCGAAGAACTCGCGCGGCAACGGCTCGAAGCTCAGCGCCACCGCCGCCCGGCCGGACTCGCGCGCACGCACGCGCACGCGGTCGACCAGCGCGCGATGGCCCCGATGGAGCCCGTCGAACGCACCGATGCACACCACGCTGCCCTCGGGGCACGGTGACTCGCCCCCGACATCACGGAACAGCCTGCTCATGCGCGAAAGTATAAGCGGTGGCGCCGCATCAGGATTCCCGCAGATGCCGCGGCCGGATGCCGGCCAGCAGCAGGCCGAGGCCGTAGCTGGCGGCGCCGGCCGCCACCACCGCAAGCAGCCAGGCCACCCGCACGTACCACGGCCCCAGCGCGCTCCAGTCGCCGAGCGCGTGCCGCGCGGCCAGCACGGCCGCGGTCATCAGCAGCGAAGCCAGCCCGATCTGGGCGAAAAGCCGCGCCCAACCGGGCCCGGCGGCATAGGCGCCCTGGCGGATCAGGTAGCGCCAAAGCAGCGCCGCGTTGGCGACGCCGGCCAGGCCGGTCGCCAGCGCGATGCCGCCGTGGGCCGCCTCGACGCCGTGGTACCAGAGCGGCGTCACCAGCAGCACGGTCAGCGCGATGTTGATGAACACCGTCAGCACCGCCGCGCGCATCGGCGTGCGGGTGTCCTGGCGGGCGTAGAACGCCGGCAGCAGCACCTTGCTGAGCATGAAGGCCGGCACGCCCAGGCTCATCGCCATCACGCTGATGGCCACCATCGCCGTGTCGCGTTCGCCAAAACGGCCGTACTGGAACAGCGTGGCGCACAGCGGCTCGGCCATCAGCGCCAGGCCCAGCGCCGCCGGCACGCTGACCAGAGCGACCATCTTCAGCCCCCAGTCCAGCGCCTTCGAATACCCGGAAGCATCGGTGGCGGCGAAACGGCGCGACAGGTGCGGCAGGATCACCGTGCCGATCGCCACGCCGAACAGGCCGAGCGGGAACTCGATCAGACGGTCGGAGTAGTACAGCCACGCCTGCGCGTTCACCACCAGCGCCGACGCGAACATCGTGCCCACCAGCAGGTTCAGCTGCGACACCGACGACGAGAAGATCGTCGGCAGCATCAGCGTGAACACGCGGCGCACGCCCGGATGGCGCAGGCCCAGCCGCAGCCGGGGCCGCAGGCCGAGCCGGCCGAGCGCCGGCCACAGCAGCAGCATCTGCGTCAGCCCGGCCAGGAATACGCCCCAGGCGAGCGCGTATTCGGGCACGGCGAAGAACTGCGCCAGCCCGAGCATCGCCGCGATCACCGCCAGGTTGTGCAGCACCGGCGTGAACGCCGGCAGCCCGAACCGGCGGACGCTGTTGAGCACGGCCCCGGCCAGCGCCGTCATCGAGATGAAGGCCAGGTACGGGAACGTGATGCGCAGCATGTCGGCCGTCAGCGCCACCTGCGCCGAACCGCTGCCGGCGAACAGCAGGAACAGGCGGGCGATCCAGGGCGCGAACAGCATGCCCAGCCCGGTGATCGCCACCACCACGGCCAGCAGCGCGCCGGCGACGTGGTCCAGGAAGTCCTGCAGCGCTTCCTTGTCGCCGCGCTCGTGCAGTTCCGACAGCACCGGCACGAAGGCCGAGGAGAACGACCCTTCGGCGAAGATCCGCCGCAGGTAGTTCGGGATCCGGTAGGCGACGACGAACGCGCTGACCGCCGGGCCGGTGCCGAACAGGGTCGCCTGCAGCAGGTCCCGTGCAAGGCCGGCCAGCCGCGACAGGAAGGTCATCACGCTGAAAACCGCGGTCGAACGCAGCAGCCCGGCGCCGCGGCTCATGCCCCGGCCTCCCGCGACGGGCATGGGAATTGACGGACGGGGCGGGCTGGCCCATAATTCCGGGTCTTTCGCGCACCACCCCCCTTTCCCTGCCGGTTCCCCGCGATCCGGCCGACACTTCCAGAGTTCAGGAGCCCTCCGTGGCCAACATCAAGTCCGCCAAGAAGCGCGCCAAGCAGACCGTCGTCCGCAACGCCCGCAATGCCAGCCAGCGTTCCATGCTGCGCACCGCCGTCAAGAAGGTCCTCAAGGCCCTCGAAGCCAAGGACGCCCCGGCCGCCGAGGCCGCGTTCGCGACCGCCCAGCCGATCCTGGACCGCTATTCGTCCCGCGGCCTGATCCACAAGAACAAGGCCGCCCGCCACAAGAGCCGCATCAGCGCCCACATCAAGGCCCTGAAGCAGGCCTGATCCGGCGACGCCGGACGGTGGCAGCGAAAGGCCGGCGAAAGCCGGCCTTTTTGTTTGCCCGCGAACCGCCGCGGCGACGGCCGGCGAACGCAGGAACGGCCGGCGCGGGGCGCCGGCGCGCGGGAGGCGCGCGGACTCAGGCATTGCGGTTCATCTCGGCGCGGGCGGCGACGTCCTCGGCCGCCTCCAGCGCGGCCGCCTTCTGCTCGTCGAAGAACTGCTGGACCTTCAGCACGATCGGCCAGGTGCCCTCGCGGCCGATCGCCGAGACGATGAACCAGGGCTCCTTCCAGTCCAGCTCCCTGACCACGGCCTCGGCGCGCGCCTGCGCCTCCTCGGGGGTCAGCAGGTCGGCCTTGTTCATCACCAGCCAGCGCGGCTTCTCGAGCATCGCCGGGTCGTACTTGCGCAGCTCGTTCTCGATCGCCCGTACCTGCGTGGCCGGGTCGACTCCGTCGTCGAACGGCGCCAGGTCCACCAGGTGCAGCAGCAGGCGGGTGCGCTGCACGTGGCGCAGGAACAGGCTGCCCAGGCCGGCGCCGTCGGCGGCGCCCTCGATCAGCCCGGGGATGTCGGCGATCACGAAGCTGCGGTCCATCTCGACGCTGACCACGCCCAGGTTCGGGTGCAGCGTGGTGAACGGATAGTCGGCCACCTTCGGCGTCGCCGCCGACACCGCGCGGATGAAGGTCGACTTCCCGGCATTCGGGAAGCCGAGCAGGCCGACGTCGGCGAGCAGCTTGAGCTCCAGCCGGATCTCGCGTTCCTCGCCCGGCGTACCGGTGCCGGCCTTGCGCGGCGCGCGGTTGGTCGAACTCTTGTAGTGCACGTTGCCCTTGCCGCCGACGCCGCCCTGCGCGACCAGCAGGCGCTCGCCGTGGGTGGTGAGGTCGCCGATGATCTCGTCGGTCTCGACGTTGATGACTTCCGTGCCGACCGGCACGCGGATCAGCACGTCCTCGCCGGCCTTGCCGAACGACTGCCGGCCCATGCCGTTCTCGCCGCGCTGGGCGCGGTACTGGCGCTGGTGGCGGAAGTCGATCAGCGTGTTGAGGTTCTCGTCGGCCTGCAGCCAGACGCTGCCGCCGTTGCCGCCGTCGCCGCCGTCGGGGCCGCCGAGCGGGATGAACTTCTCGCGACGGAAGCTGATGCAGCCGTTGCCGCCGCTGCCGGCACTGACCATGATCTGGGCTTCATCGACGAACTTCACGTGGACGGTTCCTTTGGGGCTGGCCTTTGGCCGAGGGGTCGGACCCCGATTCTGGGCCCGGCACGCCGACCCGGGAAGGGCACGGTCATGACGAAATGCGGGCGGAAACGAAAAGCCCCGCCGAAGCGGGGCCCTTCAGGCGACACCGGGCGGGGATTACTCCGCGGCCGGGATCACGCTCACGGTGCGGCGCTTCTTGGCGCCCTTCACCGAGAACTCGACGGTGCCGTCGACCAGCGCGAACAGCGTGTGGTCGCGGCCGAGGCCGACGCCCATGCCCGGGTGGAACTCGGTGCCACGCTGCCGGACGATGATGTTGCCGGCGTCGATCGCCTGGCCGCCGTAGATCTTGACGCCCAGGTATTTCGGGTTGGAATCGCGGCCGTTGCGGGACGAGCCTACGCCTTTTTTCTGTGCCATGACGGATGCTCCTCGGGCTTAGCCGGCGATGCCGGTGATTTCGATTTCGGTGAAGTACTGCCGGTGGCCCATCTGCTTGCGATGGTGCTTGCGGCGACGGAACTTGACGATGCGGATCTTCTCGAGACGGCCGTGCGACTTGACGGTCGCGGTGACCTTGGCGCCGGCGATCGACGGGGTGCCGACGGTGACGTTGTCGCCGTCGCCGATCATCAGCACGCTGGCGATGTCGAAGCTCTTGCCTTCTTCCAGGTCGATCTTCTCGACCTTCAGGGTCTCGCCCTGCATGACGCGGTACTGCTTGCCGCCGGTGACGATGATTGCGTACATGACCGGAATTCCTCTGTAGTTATTTTTTGTCGAAACCTGCCCGGGGTCGGCGGACAGAAGCGGGATTGTAGGGGAATCGGGGGGTTAGGGTCAACCCGGACCGGGTCTGAACGGCCGTGGCGACGCCGGCTTGCGGACCCCGGCCCCGCCCTCATGTAGGGGGGCCAAGTCCGTGCCGGGCAAGGCCTTTCCCCCGGCGCTCGGCCGACCCCGGCCGGCCCGGGCCGCCCTGATAGACTGCCCAGTTCCTCCCCCGTTCCTCCCCTGGAGCCGCCCCCGGCGCATGGACACGATCCACATCCGCGGTGCCCGCACCCACAACCTGAAAAACATCGACCTGGACCTGCCCCGGGACAAGTTGATCGTCATCACCGGCCTGTCGGGTTCGGGCAAGTCGTCGCTCGCCTTCGACACGATCTACGCCGAGGGGCAGCGCCGCTACGTGGAGTCGCTGTCGGCCTACGCCCGGCAGTTCCTCAGCGTGATGGAAAAGCCCGATGTCGACCACATCGAGGGCCTGAGCCCGGCGATCTCGATCGAGCAGAAGTCCACGTCGCACAACCCGCGCTCCACCGTCGGCACGATCACCGAGGTCTACGACTACCTGCGCCTGCTGTTCGCCCGCGTCGGCACCCCGCGCTGCCCGGACCACCACTACCCGCTCGAGGCGCAGACCGTCGGCCAGATGGTCGACCAGGTGCTGGCGCTGCCCGAGGAACACCGCTACATGCTGCTGGCGCCGGTCGTACGCGAGCGCAAGGGCGAGCACGCGCAGGTGTTCGACCAGTTGCGCGCGCAGGGCTTCGTCCGCGTCCGCGTCAACGGCGCGCTGCACGAACTCGACTCGGTGCCGGCCCTGGCGCTGCGGCAGAAGCACACGATCGAGGTGGTGGTGGACCGCTTCAAGCCGCGCGCCGACCTCAAGCAGCGGCTCGCCGAGAGCTTCGAGACCGCGCTCAAGCTCGGCGACGGGCTGGCGCAGGTGCAGGACCTCGACGACGATTCGGCGGCACCGCTGCTGTTTTCCTCGAAGTTCAGCTGCCCGGTGTGCGATTACGCACTTCCGGAACTGGAACCGCGGCTGTTCTCCTTCAACTCGCCGGTGGGCGCCTGTCCGTCGTGCGATGGCCTGGGCGTGACCCAGTTCTTCGACCCGGCGCGCGTGGTCGTGCATCCCGAGCTGAGCCTGGCCGCCGGTGCCGTGCGCGGCTGGGACCGCCGCAACGCCTATTACTTCCAGCTGATCGCCTCGCTGGCCAAGCACTACGACTTCAGCGCCGACACCCCCTGGGAAGAACTGCCGGAAGCGGTCCGCCAGGCGGTGCTGTTCGGCAGCGGCGGCGAGCTGATCACCTTCACCTACCTCACCGAGGCCGGCGGCCGCACGCAGCGCAAGCACAAGTTCGAGGGCATCGTCCCGAACCTCGAGCGGCGCTACAAGGAAACCGAGTCGCAGGCCGTCAAGGAGGAACTGGCGAAGTTCATCTCCGACCGCCCGTGCCCGGACTGCGGCGGCGCCCGCCTGAACCGCTCGGCGCGCAACGTGCTGGTCGCCGAGCGCAACCTGTCGCAGCTGACGCAGTTGCCGGTGGACGAATCGCTGGCGTTCTTCAGCCAGCTGACGCTGCCGGGCTGGCGCGGCGAGATCGCCGCCAAGATCGTCAAGGAGATCCGCGACCGCCTGCGCTTCCTGGTGGACGTGGGCCTGGACTACCTGACGCTGGAGCGCAAGGCCGACAGCCTGTCCGGCGGCGAGGCGCAGCGCATCCGGCTGGCGTCGCAGATCGGCGCCGGCCTGGTAGGCGTGATGTACGTGCTCGACGAACCGTCGATCGGCCTGCACCAGCGCGACAACGAACGCCTGCTCGGCACGCTGACGCGGCTGCGCGACATCGGCAACACCGTCATCGTCGTCGAGCACGACGAGGACGCGATCCGCCTCGCCGACCACATCGTCGACATCGGCCCGGGCGCCGGCGTGCACGGCGGCGAAGTCGTCGCGCAGGGCACCTACGCCGACATCCTGAAGGCGCCGCGCTCGATCACCGGCGCGTTCCTGTCCGGCCGCCGCCAGATCGATGTGCCGAAGCAACGCCGCAAGCCCAACCCGAAGATGACGCTGAGGCTGCTCGGCGCCAGCGGCAACAACCTCAAGAACGTCGACCTCGAGATCCCCGCCGGCCTGTTCACCTGCATCACCGGCGTGTCCGGCTCGGGCAAGTCGACGCTCGTCAACGACACGCTGTACCACCTGGCCGCGAACGAGCTCAACGGCGCCTCGCACACGCCGGCGCCGTACCGCGAACTGCAGGGCATGGACCTGTTCGACAAGGTGGTGGACATCGACCAGTCGCCGATCGGGCGCACGCCGCGCTCGAACCCGGCCACGTACACCGGGCTGTTCACGCCGCTGCGCGAACTGTTCGCGCAGGTTCCCGAATCGCGGGCGCGCGGCTATTCGCCGGGGCGCTTCAGCTTCAACGTGCGCGGCGGCCGCTGCGAGGCGTGCCAGGGCGATGGCCTGCTGAAGGTCGAGATGCACTTCCTGCCGGACGTGTATGTGCCCTGCGACGTCTGCCACGGCAAGCGCTACAACCGCGAGACGCTCGAGATCCACTACAAGGGCTACAGCATCCACGACGTGCTGGAGATGACCGTCGAGGACGCGCTGAAGCTGTTCGAGCCGGTACCGACGCTGTCGCGCAAGCTCGAGACCCTGGTCGACGTCGGCCTGAGCTACATCAAGCTCGGGCAATCGGCGACCACGCTGTCGGGCGGCGAGGCGCAGCGGGTGAAACTGTCGAAGGAACTGAGCCGGCGCGATACCGGCCGCACCCTCTACATCCTCGACGAGCCGACCACCGGCCTGCACTTCCACGACATCGAGCACCTGCTCGCCGTGCTGCACAAGCTGCGCGACGACGGCAACACCATCGTCGTCATCGAGCACAACCTGGACGTGATCAAGACCGCCGACTGGGTGATCGACCTGGGGCCGGAAGGCGGCCATCGCGGCGGCACGATCCTGGCCGAGGGCACGCCGGAGGACCTGACACAGGTTCCGGAATCGCACACCGGCCGGTTCCTCGCCAAGCTGCTGGCGCCGGCGAAGCCCGCCGCCGCCCGCAGGCGGAAGACCGCATGAGTCCGGTGATCTTCTCGCTGCCGATGCCGGTGCGCTGGCGCGACATGGACGCCTTCAACCACGTCAACAACGCCACCTACCTCGGTTACGTCGAGGAGGCGCGGGTGTGCTGGTTCCGCTCCCTCAGCGAGGACTGGGCCGGCGAAACCGCGGCGCCGGTGATGGCGGCGGTGACGATGAACTACCGCAGGCCCATCGAGTGGCCGGAGGACGTGGTGGTGGAACTGCTGGCCGAGCGCCTGGGCAACAAGAGCCTCACGCTCGCGCATCGGATCCTGTCCGCGGCCGATCGTTCGGTCGTCTACTGCGACGGCAACACGGTGCTGGTCTGGATCGACCGCAGCGGCCAGTCGGTGCCGCTGCCCGCCTCCGTCCGGGCCGCCTGCACGCCCTAGCCCGTCCGTCGTTCCGCAAGGGCTTCGCTCCTCACGAACCGCGTCGCTCCTCTCGAACCGCGTCGCTCCTCTCGAGCGCGCGTCGCTTCGCGACGCAGTGCGTGGGGATCCGGACCGGGAGTATCGGAAGTGAGTGGGTACGACCCGAGCAGCGAGGAGGCTCGGACCCGCTCGCGGCCGATGCCCCCGGCGCCGTGGGCGACACGCGCTTCGTCGCGGAGCGACGCGCGTAGGGGAGAGTGCGATGACCGCGCCCGGGACCGGGCGATGCGGTCAGGGCGCGGTTCGGCGGACCGGGACCTCGACGTAGAGGCGGCGGCCGTCGGCCAGCACGAGCCGGAGGCGGGCGACATCGCCCTCGGCGAACGCGCGCTTCGGCGACATCAGCATCAGGTGCAACCCGCCCGGCGCGAAATGCAGCTCGCCGCCGGCCGGCACCTCCAGCGTGCCCGCCGCGCGCATGCGGCTGACGCCGGCTTCCTCGACCGAACGGTGGATCATCGGCGCGGCGAAGTCGCGGCTCTCGACTCCGGTCACCGCCACCGGCGCCGGGCAGGCGTTGCGCAGCACCAGGTAGCCGGCAAGCGACGGCGCGCCCGGCGGTGCCGCGCGGATCCAGGCGTTTTCGATCGTCGGGGCGCAAGGCTCCGCCCCAACCGCCGCTGAAGCCAGCGCGGCCAGGGCCAACCCCATCATCGGGCGCATCACGTTCATGGCTTATGGTAAACGCACGCCCCCACCGGAGCCCTGAATGAACCGCCATGCCCTCGCCCTCGCCCTCGCCGCCGCCATGACCCCGCTCGCCGCCGCCTCGGCCGCCGATGCGCCGAAGCTCACCGTGTACAGCGGCGACTACGACGCCGTGGCGCAGTCGACACCCATGCCGGGCGGACCAGGGTTCGCACTGTTCGAATCCACCCTCTCCTTCACGCTGGCCTCCGGCGACAACCTCGAGACCCTGGCCGGCCTGCCGACCGCGCTCGATGCCGGCTCGGTGCGGCTCAAGCCGCGCGGCGATGCCCGCGTGCGCGGCCAGCGCTTCGATTTCGCGGTCGCCGGCCAGGACGAACTGCTGCGCCGGGCGATCGGCAGCACGATCACCGTCGAACAGGACATCGGCGGCAGCCGCCAGACCCACACCGGCGTGCTGCTCGCCGCCGGCAACGGGCTGACGCTGCGCCTGCCCGACGGCCGCATCAAGGTGCTGTCGAGCTATTCCGGGTTCGACCTGCCGGCCCTGCCCGGCGGCATCGTCGCCGAGCCCACGCTGACCTGGACGATCGCCGCGCCGCGCGCCGGCGAACAGGCGTTCGACCTTGCCTACGCCACGGCCGGCCTCGGCTGGCGCGCCGAATACCAGGCCGATGTGAGCGGCCAGGGAACGGCCTGCCGCATGGACCTGGACGGCGCGGCGATGGTCGCCAACCGCTCGGGCGCCGACTTCCGCGGCGTCGCCCTGACCCTGGTGGCCGGCGAACCGCGCCAGGCCGCCAAGTCCGGCTACGCCGGCAACATGGCGCGGGCCGAAATGATGGTCGCCGACGCCGCCGTCGCCCCGGAAGCCTCGGGCGAATACCACGCGTACCGGCTGCCCGGCACCGGCGACCTGGCGCAGAACAGCATCCAGCGCCTGCCGCTGATCGAGCCCGCCAGTGGCGTTCCGTGCGAACGCCGCTACGAAACCCGGGCGCCGATCGGCGGCTGGGTGCCGCCGCATCCGATGCTCGAACCGGGCTTCGCCGGCGAAGGCGGCGAACAGCCGGTCGTCGCCAGCCTGCGCTTCGCCAACCGCGAGCAGGACGGTCTCGGCATCCCGCTGCCGGCCGGCCGCGTGCGCGTGTTCGACGACGGCGCGCTGCTGGGCGAGGCCAGCATCGGCCACACCCCCGCCAACGGCAAGCTGGCGCTGGAAACCGGCACGGTGTTCGACCTGACCGCGACGCGCACCCGCGTCGATTTCGACGTCGACCGCGAAGGCCGCACGATGACCGAAAAGGTCCGTGTGACCGTCCGCAACGCCAAGAAGGCGGCGGCGACGGTGCATGTGGTCGAACCGCTGCCGCGCTGGAGCGACTGGGAGATCGTCGAGAGCACCGTGCCGGCGAAGAAGCAGGACGCGCAGACGACCACGTTCGCGGTCGAGGTTCCGGCCGGCGGCGAGACCCAGCTCGAGTACACGGTGCGCTATCGTTGGGCCCCCGACATCCAGATTCCCTGAGGGCCACGCCATGATCGAGCTGCACCGCCACGGAGACCTGCAGGAGATCCGCCTGGCCCGGCCGCCGGTGAACGCGCTGGAACCGGAGATGCTGTCGGCACTCGCCGCCGCCGTGCGCAACGCGCCGTCCGAAGGCGCGCGCGGCATCGTGCTGTCCGGCCGGCCGGGCGTGTTCTCGGCCGGCATGGACGTGCCGCACCTGATGCGCCTTGACCCCGACGCGCTGCGGGCGGGCTGGATGACGCTGTTCGACGCGGCGCGGGCGCTGGCCGCGTCGGAGATCCCGGTGGTCGCGGCGATCGCCGGCCACAGCCCGGCCGGCGGCTGCGTGCTGGCGCTGTGCTGCGACTACCGGATCATGGCGCGCGGGCCGTTCCGCATCGGCCTGAACGAGGTGCAGGTCGGCCTCGTCGCGCCCGACGCGATCCAGCACCTGATGCGGCGGGTGATCGGCCCGTACCGCGCCGAGCGGCTGCTGGTCGCCGGCGCGCTGATCGAGGCCGAGCAGGCGCTGGACTTCGGTCTCGTCGACGAGCTGACCGATTCCGAGCACGTCGCGGTCCGCGCCGCGGTGTGGCTCGAGGAGCTGCTGAAGATGCCGGAAGCGGCGATGAAGGCCACGCGACGGATCGCCCGCGCGGACATGATCGACGCGCTGGCCGCGTTCGATGCCGGCAAGCTCGAGGGTTTCGTCGAACAGTGGTACTCGCCGTCGACGCAGGCGGCGCTGCAGGCGTTGGTCGCCCGCCTCGGGAAGTAGGAAGCAGGACGTCGCACGCGCCGCGGCGGCGCCGCGGCCCGCCGCCTATCCGCCGCGCGCGACCGGCCGCGACCACTCGCTGATCCAGCCGCTCCAGGACGGGGCATAGATGCGCGCGCCGGCGAGCCCGGCATGTTCCATCGCCAGCAGCAGGTGGCAGGCGGTGACGCCCGAGCCGCAGCCCAGCACCACGTTCGCGGGCGGCGTGCCGGCGAGCAGCGGTTCGATCTCGGCGCGGATTTCCGCCGCCGGGCGGAAGCGGCCGTCGCGCAGGTTCGCCGTGAACGGCCGGTTGCGGGCACCGGGGATGTGGCCGGCGATGCGGTCGATCGGTTCGATGTCGCCGCTGAAGCGCTCGGGCGCGCGGGCGTCGAGCAGCCAGCCCGGCGGATCGCCGAGCCGGCGCTCGACCTCGGCGGTGTCGGCGATCGCCGCCACGTCGAACTCGCCGTCGTACCGGGTCCCGCGGTGCGGGACGGCGTCGGCATCGATCGGCAGGCCGCGCTTGGCCCAGCGCGAGAAACCGCCGTCGAGCACCGCCACGCGACGATGGCCCAGCAGGCGCAGCAGCCACCAGAACCGTGCCGCCGCCATCGCGCCGTCGCCGGCGTCGTAGGCGACCACCTGCACGTCCGGCGTCACGCCCAGGCGGGACAGGGTTTCGCGGAATGCCGCGGCCGAAGGCACCGGGTGGCGGCCCTCGCTGGCCGGCCGGGCGTGGTCGGACAGGTCGCGGTCCAGGTGCGCGTAACCGGCGCCGGGCAGGTGGCCCTCGCGCCAGGCGCGTTCGCCGGCGTCCGGGTCCGCCAGCGCGAAGCGGCAGTCGACCAGCACCGGACCGTCGTCGCCGAGCGCGGCGGCCACGTCGTCGATCGACACCAGCGTCGTCCAGTCCATCGGTTCGCTCACGGGTTCTGCTCCAGGCGCATGCGGAAGTTCACCAGCATCGCCGCGGTCGCGCCCCAGATCCGGTGCGGGCCGTAGCGGAATTCCAGCAGCCGGCGGCGCCGGCCCTGCCAGTCGACATCGTGTTCCTGCACGTTGGCCGGGTCCAGCACGAAAGCCAGCGGCACCTCGAACGCCTCGGCGACCTCGGACGGATCCACCCGCGCCACGTAGTCGCCCGACACCGTCGCCACCACCGGGAACACGTGGAAGCCGGTGATCGTCACGAACGGATCCAGGTATCCGCGCGGCGACGACAGCGCCGCCGCCAGCCCGACTTCCTCGTCCGCTTCGCGCAGCGCCGCGGCCACCGGGTCGGCGTCCGTGGTTTCGATGCGCCCGCCGGGAAAACTGACCTGGCCGGCGTGGTGGCGCAGTCCGTCGGTGCGCCGGGTCAGCAGCACGCGGGTGCCGCCTGGACGGTCGACCAGCGCGACGAGCACCGCGGCGTGGCGCAGTTCGACATCGGGTGACAGCAGATCGGCCAGTTCGGCCTGGTTCCAGCCGGGGCCGGCCGGAGGAGCGATCAGCGGATGCAGCGCGCGGGACAGTCGTTCGAGCGGATCGAACGACGCGGTCACACCCGTGCCGCCTCGCGGCCGGGCAACACCGACTCCATGATCCGCAGGCGCTCGTCGTCGCCCATCTGCGACCAGCGGGCGATTTCCGCGCTGGTGCGGTGGCAACCCTCGCACAGGCCGTCGGCGTCGAGGGAACAGACGCCGATGCACGGGCTGAGCACGGCACGGAAGGAATTCATTCGGGAATCCCGGAAACGACGACGCCGCGCCGGAATGACCCGGCGCGGCGACGAGGGTGGATCAGTTGACGCTGACCAGCTTGATGTCGAACACCAGCGCCTGGGCCGGGCCGACCGGCGAACGCGGGTCGTTGCCGAAGGCCTGGTCGGCGGGCAGGAAGATCTCCCAGCGCGCGCCGGACGGCATCAACTTCAGCACTTCCTGCACGCCCTTGATCGGGAATTCGCCGACCTTGAACGACGCCGGGGTCGGGCTCTGCTGGGCGTAGGTGTTGGCGAACTCCTGGCCGGTCGAGATCGAACCGCGATAGTGCATCGACACCGTGCTGGCGGCGGTCGGCTTGGCGCCGGAACCGGGCTCGATCACGCGGTACTGGATGCCGCTCGGCAGCACGGTGACGCCCGGCTTGCCGCGGTTGGCGGCCAGGAACGCGTCGGAACGGGTCTTGTTCTCGCGCGAAACGCGCTCGAACTCGGCCCGGGCCTGCGCCATCATCCGCTGCTGCAGGCCCGAAAGCTGGGCCTCCATCGCGGCGGCCGGATGCGCCGGCTCCTTCTTGGCGTAGCCGTCCTGCAACGCGCGGATCACCGCGTTGATGTCGACGTCGACCTTCTGCTGGGCGAGGTCCTTGCCCAGGTCGTAACCGATGGCATAGCTCAGCACCGGCTTGTTGGCGGCAACCGGCGCGGGCGCCGACGGCTGGGCCTGCGGAGCCGGGGCGGTCTGGGCCGAGGCAATGCCGGCAGTCAGACCAAGGGCCGCCAGGCTGGCAGCCAACAGACGCAACTTCATCAAGGTATCTCCGGGTTATGGAACGTGGGGCGATGGGAGGCCCCCAAAGGCCGCGCTAGGATAGCCCCCGCGGCGCTGAACCGCTACTGACAAACCCGGCGCGATCGTTGGCGATGCACCGGAACCGCGCCTTCTTAACGGAGTCCTAATGTCCTTCACGCACCTGCTCATCGAAGATCGCGGCGCGGTCCGCCGGATCACCCTCAATCGCCCCGACAAGCTCAACGCGCTCAATCGCGATGTGCTGACGGAACTGCACGCGGCCTTCGCCGCCGCCGGCGACGAGGCCGGCGTGCGTGTCGTCGTGCTGACCGGCGCGGGTCCGAAGGCCTTCGTCGCCGGCGCCGACATCGCCGAGATGAACGGGCTGAGCCCGGTGCAGGCGCGCGATTTTTCCCGCCACGGCCAGCAGCTGATGACGCGCATCGAGCGCCTCGGAAAGCCGGTGATCGCGATGGTCAACGGCTTCGCGCTCGGCGGCGGCCTGGAACTGGCGATGGCCTGCCATCTGCGCGTCGCCGCCGACAGCGCCAAACTCGGGCAGCCGGAAGTCGGCCTCGGCCTGATTCCCGGCTTCGGCGGCACGCAGCGCCTGCTGCGGCTGTGCGGTCGCGGCGCGACCCTGGAGCTGTGCCTTCTCGGCGCGTCGATCGATGCGACGCGCGCGCAGCAGATCGGCCTGGTGACCCGGGTCGTCGCGGCGGCCGAGCTGGACGCGGAAACGATGAAACTGGCGGACCAGCTGGCGGCCTCTGCGCCGCAGGCGCTGCGCGGCGTGCTCGACGCGGTGCTGGTCGGCGGCGAATCGGCGCTCGACGCGGCGCTCGACTACGAGACGCAGCTGTTCGCGGTGGCGTTCTCCACCGACGACATGAAGGAAGGCACGGGCGCCTTCCTCGCCCGCCGCAAGGCCGAATTCCACGGACGCTGAGCCGCTGCCGCGGATGCTGGCGAAAGGATTCCATGGCGGCCTGCGGCTGCCGGACCACAAGGACGATTCCGCGGCCGGTTCGATCCGCCGCTGCCCGCTGCCCGACGTCCTGCGCGTGCCGCTGCTGCAGCACGCCGGTGCCGCGGCGGTGGCGTGCGTCGCCGTCGGCGACACGGTCGCGCGCGGCAGCCGCATCGGCATCGCCGAAGCCGGCAGCGGCGCCGACGTGCATGCGCCGTGGGCCGGGCGCATCGTCGCGATCGAGGCGCGCCCCCTACCCGATCGCCCCGACCGGGTCGTCGACCACGTCGTCATCGCCGTGGATGCGGCCTCGTCCGCCGAACTCCGGCTGCCGCCGCTGGATCCGTGGCAGGCGACCGCGGACGACCTGCGCGCACGGGTCGCCGCCTGCGGCCTCGTCGGTCTCGGCGGCGCCGGTTTCCCGACCGCCGACAAGCTGGCCGCGGAGCGTTCGCTGCTGGTGCTCAACGGCGCCGAATGCGAACCCTGGATCGCCTGCGACGACGCCCTGCTGCGCGCGTCCGCCGGCGACGTGGTGCGCGGCGGCCGCGTGCTGGCACGGGCCACCGGTGCGCCGCGGATCCTGCTGGCGGTCGAGGACCGCATGGGCGCGGCGATCGCCGCGTGCCGCGACGCGATCGCCGCGCACGCCGACGGCGACGTCGAACTGGCGGTCGTGCCGACGATCTACCCGCAGGGGGGCGAGCGCCAGCTGATCGAGACGCTGATCGGCCGCGAGGTGCCGCGGCACGGGCTGCCGCGCGACATCGGCATCCTCGTGCACAACGTCGCCACCGCGCACGCCGCGTGGCGGGCGGTGGTGCACGGCGAGGCGCTGGTCGAACGCGTGGTCACGGTCGCCGGCCGCGGCGTCGCCCGGCCCGGCAATTTCCTCGTGCCCGCCGGCACGACGGTCGCCCACCTGGTCGCCGCCGCCGGCGGCTACACCGACGACGCACGCCGCCTGCTGCTCGGCGGGCCGATGATGGGCACGGCGCTGCCGGACGACAGCGCGGTATTGGCCAAGACCCATGCCTGCGTCCTGGTGCTCGGCGCGGCGGACGGCGCGGCCGTGCAGTCCGAACGCCCGTGCATCCGCTGCGGCGACTGCGCCGATGTCTGCCCGCCGCGGCTGTTGCCGCAGCAACTGCTGCTGCATGCGCGGGGCGGCCAGCTCGACCGGGCGCTCGACCAGGGCCTGTTCGACTGCATCGAATGCGGCTGCTGCGACCTGGCCTGCCCCAGCCACATTCCGTTGGTTTCGATCTTCCGCGCGGCCAAGACCGCGCAGGCGATGCGCACGGCGGATGCACAGCGCGCCGACGCCGCCCGGGCACGCTTCGACGCGCGCCAGCAGCGCCTGGACCGCGATGCCGAGGCGCGCGCGCAGCGTGCCCGGCAGCAGCAGGCCGATGCGACCTCGAGCGATGCCGTCGAGGCCGCGCTGGCGCGCGCCCGCGCGAAGCGGGGCGCGCCACCGGAGGCCGGCCCGTGAGGACGTTCGACACCTCGCCCGCGCCGCACCTGCCCGGCCGCCGCGGCGTCCCGGCGGTGATGGGGCTGGTGCTGCTGGCGCTGGTGCCGGGCATCGCCGTGCAGGCCGGCTGGTTCGGGCCCGGGCTGCTGGTGCAGATCGTGCTGGCGACGGTGTTCGCGCTGGCGTTCGAGGCGGCGATGCTGCGCCTGCGCGGCAAGCCGCTGCGCCTGTTCCTCGGCGACCTCAGCGCGCCGCTCACCGCGGTGCTGTTCGCGCTGTGCATTCCGCCGCTGGCGCCGTGGTGGCTGGCGGCGGTCGGCATGGGCGCGGCGATCGTGCTGGCCAAGCACCTGTTCGGCGGGCTCGGCCACAACCTGTTCAACCCGGCGATGGTCGGCGTGGCGGTGGCGGTCGTGTGTTTCCCGCGCGAGTTCACCCGCTGGCTGCCGCCGGCGGGCCTGGAGCCGGTGCTGCCGTCGCTGCTCGACAGCGTGCGTGCCGTGTTCGGCGGGCAGCTGCCGGCGCCGTTGCAGTGGGACACGCTGGCGCAGGCGACGCCGCTGGACACGCTGCGCACGCAGGCCGCGCAGGGGTCGACGCTCGCCGAGATCGGCACGGCGCCGGTGTTCGGTGCGCTCGGCGGCCGCGGCTGGGAGTGGGTGGCCGCGGCGTTCGCGCTCGGCGGCGCCTTCCTGCTCTGGATGCGGGTGATTTCCTGGCGCGTGCCGGTCGCGGTGCTGGGCACGACCGTGCTGCTGGCGCTGCCGGCGTGGGCATCCGATCCGGACCTGCACCCGTTCCCGCTGCAGCACCTGTTCAGCGGCGGCCTGGTGCTGGCCGCGTTCTTCATCGCCACCGACCCGGTCAGCGGCTGCACGACGCCGCGCGGGCGGCTGCTGTTCGGCGCCGGCGTCGCCGCGCTGACGCTGGCGATCCGCCGCTGGGGCGTGTTCCCGGACGGCGTCGCGTTCGCCGTGCTGCTGATGAACTGCGCGGCGCCCTGGATCGACCTGCACACCCGCCCACGGATCGCCGGCGAAGGCACGCCACGATGACCACCGCGCCTGCCGGACCCGCACGCGCGGCGGCGCAGCTGGCGCTGGCCGCGCTGCTGGCGGGCGGTCTGCTGGCCGGTACGTGGGTGCTGACCCGCGACCGCATCGCCGACTCGCAACGCCTGGCGCAGCGGCAGGCGCTGGCGCTGGTGCTGCCGGCGGCGGCGTTCGACAACGATCCGGAGGCCGACCGCATCCAGGTCCACGCCGAGGCATGGCTCGGCGTCGCGATCGCCGACGTGCGCCGCGCGCGCCTGGCCGGGGCCGACACCGCGCTGGTGCTCGAGGCCGTCGCGCCGGACGGCTACGCCGGCGCGATCGCCCTGCTGGTCGCGGTCGATCGCGACGGCCGCGTGCTCGGCGTGCGGGTCACCCGTCATCAGGAAACGCCCGGGCTGGGCGACGACATCGAGCCTGCCCGGAGCGGCTGGATCGATCGCTTCCGCGGCCGATCGCTCGGCGACCCGCCGCCGTCGCGCTGGCGCGTGCGCCGCGATGGCGGCGACTTCGACCAGTTCGCCGGCGCGACGGTGACCCCGCGCGCGGTCGTCGCGGCGGTCGCACGCGCGCTGGCATTCGTGCGACGCCACGGCGACGCGCTGCGCGCCGCCGCGCCGGGCGCGATACTGCGCTTCGACGACGCGCCCGACCCGTTGCCGGACGACCCCGCATGAGCGCCCCCACCGCCCGCACGATCCTCGAATACGGCCTGGCCAGCGGCAACACCGGCCTGGTGCAGCTGCTCGGGCTGTGCCCGCTGCTGGCGGTCAGCGGCAACGCGGTGAATGCCCTCGGGCTCGGGCTGGCGACGGTGCTGGCGCTGACGGTGACCAACACCGCCGTCGCCGCGCTGCGGCGGCTCACCGGCCACGACGTGCGGATCCCGGCCTTCGTGATGATCATCGCCGCGGTCGTCACCGCAATCGAACTGGCGATGCGGGCGTTCCTGCCCGGCCTGCACGCGGTGCTCGGGATCTTCATCCCGTTGATCGCCACCAACTGCGCGCTGATGGGGCGGGCCGAGGCGTTCGCCTCCCGCCACGATCCGGCCCGGGCGGCGCTCGACGGCTTCGCGGTCGGCCTCGGCTTCCTGTGGGTGCTGCTGCTGATCGGCGCGATCCGCGAGGCGCTCGGCGAAGGCAGCCTGTTCGCCGGCGCCGGCGAGCTGCTGGGTGCGCCGGCGCTCGAGCTGCACTGGACGGGCTGGCCCGGCTTCCTGCTGGCGGTGCTGCCGATCGGCGCGTTCCTGGTGCTGGCGGCGCTGGTGGCGCTGCGCCAGGGCTGGCGCCTGCGCCGGGGCGTGCCCGCATGAAGCCGGCCGCGCGGCGCGAACTGTTCACCCGGCTGCGCGAACTCAACCCGCATCCGAAGACGGAGCTGGAATACTCGACGCCGTTCGAACTGCTGGTGGCGGTGATGCTGTCGGCGCAGTCCACCGACGTCGGGGTCAACAAGGCGACGCGGCGGCTGTTCCCGGTGGCCAACACGCCGGCGGCGATGCTGGCGCTCGGCGAGGCGGCGCTGAAGAAGCACATCGCGACCATCGGCCTGTTCAACACCAAGGCGGCGAATGTCATCGCGATGTCACGATTGCTGCTCGAACGCCACGGCGGCGAGGTGCCGCGCGACCGCGCGGCGCTGGAAGCGCTTCCCGGCGTCGGCCGCAAGACCGCCAACGTCGTGCTCAACACCGCGTTCCGCGAACCGGCGATGGCGGTGGACACGCACATTTTCCGCGTCGCCAACCGCACCGGGCTGGCGCCGGGGGCCAATGTGCGCCAGGTGGAGGACAAGCTGATGAAGGCCGTGCCGGCCGAGTTCCTGCTCGACGCGCACCACTGGCTGATCCTGCACGGCCGCTACGTCTGCATCGCCCGCAAGCCGAAGTGCCCGGAATGCGTGATCCGCGACCTGTGCGCATTTCGCGACAAGACGCCGGGCTGAGCCGGGCGGCCCCGCTGCGCGCGGGTCCGAATGTGGTTTTTCTGTAACAAGAACGAAATCTTCACGTCCTAACCTGCGCCGGTCCCCTCCCCGACCTGCCCAGGAACCGATCATGAAAGCCGCTCCCCGCCTGCTCGCCGTCGCCATCCTGGCGGCGCTCTCCACCCCGGCCCTGGCCGAGGTCACCATCGACGTGGTCGGCGGATCCGAGGTCTCTCTGGAAGGCCTGGTCCAGTTCGACTACAACGATTTCGACAGCGATGTCGCCAACCTCAACGGCGACGGCGGCGACGGCTCCAGCTCGGACAACGAACTGCGCCGTGCCGAGATCGTGCTCAAGGGCAAGGGCCCGGGCCAGTTCAACTGGGTCGTGGGCTACGACGCAAAGGCCGACAAGTTCCTCGATGTCAATGTCGGCTACAAGTTCAACGGCTCCACCTCGATGGTGGTCGGCCAGTACAAGCAGCCCAACAGCCTGGAAGAACTGTCGAGCACCAAGAACAACGACTTCATCTCCAAGGCGATGGTGACCAACACGTTCGCCGTCGCCCGCCGCCTCGGCGTCGGCGCGACCACGGCCGGCGACACCTGGACGCTGACGGGCAGCGTGTTCGGCCGCGAGCTCACCCGCAATCTCGCCCATGGCGCCGGCTACGGTGCGCGTTTCACGTGGGCGCCGATCAACGACGAGGGCCGCCTGCTGCACCTGGGCCTGTCGGCGATCGACATGGATACGGACGCCGACTCCCTGCGCCTGCGGACCCGCCCGCAGGCGGACCTCGCCGGCCAGCGCCTGGTGGACACCGGCACCCTGGCCGACACCGACCGGATGCGCACGCTGGGCCTGGAAGGCATCTGGGTGCAGGACGCGTTCAAGGTGCAGGGCGAGTACATGCAGTCGACCGTCGACCGTTACGCCAGCCCCGACGATTTCACCGGCAACAGCTGGTATGTCAGCGGCCTCTGGAACGTGACGGGCGAAACCTGGGGCTACAAGAATGGCGTGATCGCGACCGGCGGCCCGAACGAGCCGGGCTTCGGCATGGTGCAGCTGGGCCTGCGCTACGACGCGATCGACCTGGACGACGGCAGCGTCCTGGGCGGTGAAATGTCCTCCTGGACCGCCGGCGTCAACTGGTACTGGCGCTCCAACTACAAGTTCGCCCTGAACTACGTCGCGGTCGAATCCGATCGCCGCGGCGTGCAGGACAATCCGAACATCCTGGAAGCCCGCGTCCAGTTCTTCTGGTAAGAACCGAGGGCGGGGCCCTGCAGCCCCCCCTCCAGACCCGGACGCCACCGGCCCCTGCCGGTGGCGTCCGCGTTTGCGGGGCCGGACCCCGCCGATGCGGTTCCAGCGGCCGCACTTGACCTGCGTCGGGGTCGCCGGGGGCGGAATTCCCGGACAATGCGGCATCGGGGCCGCCGGCCCCTGCCGAGAACCCCGTGATGGCTCCTGCCCGCCTCCTGCCTGCCGCCTCCGCCCCGGTCGGCCTCCGCCTCCTGCTCGGGGCCGCCCTGCTGGCCACCGTGTCCACGCCCGCGCTGGCCGACGTCCCGATCGCGACGGTCGCCGGCTCGGACGTGTCCACCGAAGGACTGCTGCAGTACGACTTCAACGCCTTCGACGACGATGTCGCCGACCTCGACGGCGATCCGTTCGACGACGATTCGCGCGAGGTCGCCGTGCGCCGCGCCGAGGTCGTGCTCAAGGGCGCCGGCCCCGGCCGGTTCGCCTGGGCGGTCGGTTATGACTTCGCCGCGGAGAAGTTCCTCGACGCGTACGGGTCGTGGAAGTTCGAACAGGGCACCACGCTGGTCGTCGGCCAGTCGAAGGTGCCGCTCGGGCTGGAGGAGCTGTCGAGTTCGCGCACCGGCGAATTCATCGCCAAGGCCAGCGCCACCGGCACGTTCGCGATCGGGCGCCGGCTGGGTCTCAAGGTCCAGCACGTGTCCGGGCCGTGGACGTTCGCCGGCGCCGTGTTCGGCCGCGAGCTGACCCGGAACATGGCGCACGGCGGCGGCTTCGCCGGCCGCGTGGCCTGGGCGCCGGTGCTCGCCGACGGCCGCCTGCTGCACCTGGGCGCGGCGATCGTCGACGCCGACACCGATGCCGACCAGCTGCGCCTGCGCGCGCGGCCGCAGGCCGACCTGGCCGTGGTGCGCCTGGTCGATGCCGGGACCTTCCGCGACGCCGACCGCCTGCGCACGCTCGGGCTGGAAGGCGCCTGGGTGCACGGCCCGGTCAAGCTGCAGGGGGAATGGATGCACGGGGCGGTCGACCGTTACGCCTCGGCTTCGGACTTCGACGCCGACGCGTCCTATGTCTCGGCGCTGTGGAACGTCACCGGCGAGACCTGGACCTACAAGGCCGGCGTGATCGGCACCCCGGCCCCGGCCGCGCCGTCGCGCGGGCTCTGGCAGCTGGGGCTGCGCCACGACCGCATCGACCTGGACGACGGGGCCGTGGACGGCGGCGCGATGTCGGCCTGGACCGTCGGCGTGAACTGGTACTGGGGTCGGCACACCCGCCTGTCGCTGAACCATGTCCAGGTATCCAGCGAGCGCCGCGGCGTCGACGACGATCCGTCGATCCTCGAGGCGCGCGTGCAGCTGCATTGGTAAGGAACATGTAACGCCGCTGTCATGTTCGACCCCGAAGATGCGCCCATCGACCGGTCAGCCGGTCGCCCCGCCCCCTTCAGGAGTCGACCATGTCCCGTTCGCTCGCCACCCCCCTCCGCATCGCCGCGCTCGCGCTGGCGATGAGTTTCGGCGCCGCCCAGGCGGCCGAGATCACCGGCGCCGGCGCCTCGTTCGTCTACCCGGCCATGTCCAAGTGGTCGGCCGACTACAACGAAGCCACCGGCCACAAGGTCAACTACCAGTCGATCGGCTCCGGCGGCGGCATCGCCCAGATCAAGGCCGCGACGGTCGACTTCGGCTCGTCCGACGCCCCGCTCAAGCCCGAGGACCTGACGGCGAGCAACCTCGCCCAGTTCCCGTCGGTGGTCGGCGGCGTCGTGCCGGTCGTCAACCTGGCCGGCATCGAGCCGGGCAAGATCAAGTTCACCGGCCCGATCCTGGCCGACATCTTCATGGGCAAGATCACCTCGTGGGACGACCCGGCGCTGGCCGCGGTCAACCCCGGCCTGGCCCTGCCCAAGCAGCGCATCACCGTCGTGCACCGCTCCGACGGCTCGGGCACGACCTTCAACTTCGTCAACTACCTCAGCAAGGTCAGCGTGGCCTGGCGCGAGCAGGTCGGCGAAGGTACCTCGGTGCGCTGGCCGACCGGCGTGGGCGGCAAGGGCAACGAGGGCGTCGCCGCGTACACCAAGCAGATCAAGGGTGCGATCGGCTACGTCGAGCTGAGCTACGCGCTGGTCAACAAGCTGACCTACGGCGCCGTGCGCAACCGCGCCGGCACGTTCGTCGTGCCCAGCAACGAGACCATCGCCAAGGCCGCGGCCTCGGCCGAATGGGCGACGGCGACCGACTTCTCGCTGGTGATCACCGACGCCCCGGGCGAGAACTCGTACCCGATCTCGGCCACCAACTTCATGCTGATGCGCAAGGACCCGAAGGACGCGGCGCGCTCGAAGGAAGCGCTGGCCTTCTTCGACTGGGTCTACGCCAACGGCGACGATGCGGCCACCAAGCTCGGCTACGTGCCGCTGCCGGACGAACTGGTCGCGCAGATCAAGGCCTACTGGGCGTCCGACCTGAAGCTCTGATTCCCGCCATCGCCCGACCGCGCACGCCCCGGCCCCGGGGCGTGCGCGCGTTTGCGGTTCCCTGCCCGCCTTCCCGGATCGAATACGGATGTCCGAAACCGCCACCCTCGACAGCGACCTGCGCCCGGACGACGAACGTCGCACGGGCGCCGACTCGCGCAACGACCGCCTGTTCCGCTGGGCGGTCACCGCCGCCGGCGTGTTCGTCGGCATCACGCTGGTGGCCGCGGCGTTCTCGATGTTCTGGGGCGGCCGCGAGGCCTTCGACACCTTCGGCTGGGAATTCCTGACCTCCACTGAATGGGATCCGGTGCAGCGCCGCTTCGGCGCGCTGGTGCCGATCTACGGCACGCTGGTGACCGCGGCGATCGCGCTGCTGATCGCCGTGCCGATCAGCTTCGGCATCGCGCTGTTCCTGACCGAGGTCGCGCCGGCGTGGATGCGCACGCCGGTCGGCGCCGCGATCGAACTGCTGGCCGGCATCCCGTCGATCATCTACGGCATGTGGGGCCTGTTCATCCTGGTGCCGTGGCTCGGCGAGCACGCGTTCCCGTGGCTCAACGACAACCTCGGCACGTGGCCGGTGATCGGCAGGCTGTTCCAGGGCCCGCCGCTGGGCATCGGCATGCTGACCGCCGGGCTGGTGCTGGCGATCATGATCATCCCGTTCATCTCGTCGGTGATGCGCGAGGTGTTCCTGACGGTGCCGTCGCGGCTGAAGGAATCGGCCTACGCGCTGGGCTCCACCACCACCGAGGTGGCCTGGGACATCGTGCTGCCGTACACGCGCTCGGCAGTGATCGGCGGCATCTTCCTCGGCCTGGGCCGCGCGCTCGGCGAGACGATGGCGGTCACGTTCGTGCTCGGCAATGCCCACTTCCTGACGATGTCGCTGCTCGAGCCCGGCAACTCGATCGCCGCGACGATCGCCAACGAGTTCTCCGAGGCCGACTCGGAAATCTACCTGTCGTCGCTGATCGCGCTCGGCTTCCTGCTGTTCGTGGTCACGTTCGTCGTGCTGAGCATCGCCAAGCTGATGCTGCGCGGGCTGAACCGGCGGGAGGGCGCCTGATGAAATCCGCCTCGAGCCGCCTGTTCCTGCGCCGGCGCGCGATCAACGGCCTGTCGCTGGTGCTGTCCGGCGCCGCGACGCTGTTCGGCCTTTTCTGGCTGGTGTGGATCCTCTGGGTCACGGTCAGCAAGGGCCTGGCGGCGTTCGGCCCGCACCTGTTCACGCAGATGACGCCGCCGCCGGGCGAGGTCAGCGGCGGCCTCGCCAATGCGCTGGCCGGCAGCCTGACGATGTGCCTGCTGGCGGTGGCGATGGCGGCGCCGGTCGGCATCGCCGCCGGCACGTTCCTGGCCGAGTACGCCAACAAGCGGGCGATCGGCGAGACGATCCGCTTCATCAACGACATCCTGCTGTCGGCGCCGTCGATCGTGCTCGGCCTGTTCGTCTACACGCTGGTGGTGGAGCCGATGGGGGGCTTCTCCGGCCTGGCCGGCGCGATCGCGCTGGGCTTCATCGTGCTGCCGGTCGTCGTGCGCACCACCGACGAGATGCTGCGGCTGGTGCCGTCGCAGATGCGCGAGGCGGCGCTGTCGCTGGGCATCCCGCAGTGGAAGGTCAACCTGCAGATCCTGTACCGCGCCGCCGCGCCGGGCATCGTCACCGGCGTGCTGCTGGCGCTGGCGCGCATCAGCGGCGAGACCGCACCGCTGCTGTTCACCGCGCTCAACAACCAGTACTGGAGCACCGACCTCGCCAAGCCCATGGCGAGCGTGCCGGTGGTGATCTTCCAGTTCGCGCTGAGCCCGTTCGAATACTGGAACACGCTGGCCTGGGCCGGCGCGTTCATCGTCACGATGTTCGTGCTGCTGATCAGCCTCGGCGCACGCGCCATCCTCCTGCGGAACAAGATGAGCCATGACTGACTTCTCCGTCGCGATCAAGACGCCCGTCGCCACCCCGGCCCAGCCCCTCGAGGCACGGCCTGTGAAGCTGGCGGCACGCAACCTCGGCTTCCACTACGGCGACTTCGCCGCGCTCAAGGGCATCGACCTCGAGGTACCGGAAAAGCGCGTAACCGCGCTGATCGGCCCGTCGGGCTGCGGCAAGTCGACGCTGCTGCGCATCTTCAACCGCATCTACTCGATCTACCCCGGCCAGCGCGCCAGCGGCGAGGTGCTGCTCGACGGCGAGAACGTGCTCGACCCGAAGTACCCGCTGAACCGGCTGCGCAGCAAGGTCGGCATGGTGTTCCAGAAGCCGGTGCCGTTCCCGATGTCGATCCACGACAACATCGCCTACGGCATCGGCCACTACGAGCGGCTGCCGCGCGCCGAGATGGAGGTGCGGGTGGAGTCGGCGCTGCGCCAGGCGGCGCTGTGGGACGAGGTCAAGGACAAGCTCGGCAAGAGCGCGCTGGGGCTGTCCGGCGGCCAGCAGCAGCGGCTGTGCATCGCCCGCGCGGTGGCGCTGCGGCCCGAGGTGATCCTGTTCGACGAGCCGACGTCGGCGCTCGACCCGATCGCCACCGGCAAGATCGAGCAGCTGATCTCCGAGCTCAAGCAGCAGTTCACCATCCTGATCGTGACCCACAACATGCAGCAGGCGGCGCGCTGCTCGGACTACACCGCCTTCATGTACCTGGGCGAACTGGTCGAGCACGGCGTCACGTCGACGATCTTCACCAAGCCGGTGAAGCAGCAGACCGAAGACTACATCACCGGCCGTTTCGGCTGAGCCCAGGACCGCACCGATGCCCACCCAGCACGAACACATTTCGAAGTCCTTCGACAGCGAACTCGCCCGCCTCGACGGCGAGATCACCCGCATGGGCGAACTGGCGATCGGCCAGCTCGATGCCGCCATCGACGTCCTGCAGCGCCGCGACAGCCAGGCGGCGATGCGCGTGGTCGGCAACGACGACGCGATCGACGAGCTCGAGCACGAGGTCAGCCGCGACGTGCTGCTGCTGCTGGCGCTGCGCCAGCCGATGGCGCGCGACCTGCGCGAGGTCTACGCCGCGCTGCGCATCTCGTCGGACATCGAGCGCATCGGCGATTACGCCGCCAACGTCGCCAAGCGCAGCATGGTGCTGAACCAGACCGCGCCGGTGGCCGCCGCGCGCGGGCTGCCGGCGCTGGCCAAGCTCGCCAACGCGCTGGTTCGCGAGGCGCTCGCCGCCTACACCGCCCGCGACGCCGACCGGGCGCTGGCGGTGCGCGCCCGCGACGTCGAGGTCGACGCCGAGTACACCGGCCTGTTCCGCGAACTGCTGACCTACATGGCCGAGGACCCGCGGCAGATCACCGCCTGCACGCACCTGCTGTTCATCGCCAAGAACATCGAGCGCATCGGCGACCACGCCACCAACATCGCCGAATACACCTGGTTCCTCGTGCACGGCGAGCAGCCGCCGGGCGAGCGCGAGAAGCGCGACCTCACCACCCAGTGACCGCCCGGGGGGCTTGACAGGGCCGTCGACCGGGAAATATGGTTGTCACACGCAACCATTGTGCCTGGACCGCCATGACCCCGTCCTCCCGCCTTCCGGCCGCCGCCGACCCGAGCCTGCAACGCGACGCCGAAGCGTTGCACCTGGCGCTGTCGAGCCTCGTGCGGATCTACCAGTATCGCGACCGCGACCGCATCTGCTGCCACGACATCTCGGTGACGCAGTGCCACGCACTGGAGGTGCTCGTCGAGCAGGGGCCGCTGCGCAGCCAGGCCCTCGCGGCCGCGCTGAAGCTCGACAAGAGCACGACCACCCGCGTGGTCGACGCGCTGGTACGCAAGGACTACGTCGAACGCCGTCCCGACCCCGACGACGCCCGTGCGGTGTCGCTGCGGGTCACCCGCCGGGGCCGGGGCCTGTATGCGCGCATCAACGGCGAGCTCGTGGCCCAGCAGGCCGACATGCTGCGCGACCTGGATCCGGAGATCCGTGCCGGCGCCACCGAGGTACTGAACCGTCTCGCCCGCGCCGCGGCCGACCGTTTCGTGGCCGCCGGCGGTGCCGGCGATTGCGCCCCGGCCTGCGCCGCCGGCGGGCCTGCCTGAGCAGCCCCTTTTTTTCCGCCATTTGTTGCTAGTGCCAACCACATGGAGCATGCCATGACGACCATCCGCCCCGCCCGCGCCGAAGATGCCGCCGCGATCGCCGCGATCTGGAACCAGGGCATCGAGGAGCGCGTCGCCACCTTCGAGACGGCGCCGCGGGCCGCCGCCGACCTGCAGGCGCGCCTGGACGATGCGGGCGCGCCACCGCTGCTGGTCGCCTGCGATGGCGACGGCCGCGTGCTCGGCTGGGCCGGCGTCGGCGCCTACCGCCCGCGCGCCTGCTACGCCGGCATCGGCGACTTCTCCGTGTACCTGGACCGTGCCGCGCGCGGCCGCGGGATCGGCCGTGCGCTTCTCGAGGCGCTGGTCGTCGCGGCGCGGGCCCGCGGCTTCTGGAAACTGCTGTCGCGGGTGTTCGTGTTCAACGCCGCCAGCCGCGCCGCATGCCGCGCGGCCGGGTTCCGCGAAGTCGGCATCTACGAAAAGCACGCGAAGCTCGATGGCGACTGGCGGGACGTCGTGATCGTCGAGCGGCTGATCCCCGAAAACCTCACCTGAAAGGACGCCCTGATGAAAAACACCCTCCCCGTGATCGTCATCGGCGCCGGCCCGGTCGGGCTCGCCGCCGCCGCCCACCTGCTCGCCCGCGGCCTCGAGCCGCTGGTGCTGGAAGCCGGCGCCTCGGCCGGCGCCGGCATGCTCCGGTGGGCGCATGTCCGGATGTTCTCGCCGTGGGAGTACACGATCGACCGCCAGGCACGCGCCCTGCTCGACCGCGCCGGGTGGAACGCCCCGGATCCGGCGGCCTTCCCGACCGGCGGCGACGTCGTGGCCAACTATCTCCGGCCACTGGCGGCGACACCGGAGATCGCGCCCCGGCTGAAGCTCGGCGCGCGGGTGACCGCCGTCGCCAGGCACCGGCGCGACCGCATGAAGGACGCGCAGCGCGACGACGTGCCGTTTCTCGTCCAGTACTCCGATGCCGACGGCGAGCACGAGGTGCTGGCACGGGCCGTGATCGACGCGTCGGGCACGATCGGCACGCCCAATCCGCTCGGCGCTTCCGGTCTGCCGGCCGCCGGCGAACGCGCGCTGCGCGACCGGATCTACTACGGCATGCCCGACGTCGGCGGCGCCGACCGCGACCGCTACGCCGGCCGGCGCGTGCTGGTGATCGGCAGCGGCCACTCGGCGTTCAACGTGCTCGCCGACCTCGCCCGGCTCGCGCCGCAGGCGGCCGGCACGACGATCGCCTGGGCGCTGCGGCGTCCGTCGGTCGCGCGCGTGCTCGGCGGCGGTGAAAGCGACCAGCTCGCCGAACGCGGCCGGCTCGGCATGACGATCGGGAAACTGGTCGCGGACGGCGTGCTGTCGGTCGCGACGGACTTCGCGATCGACCGGCTCGAACGCACGGCCGACGGCATCGTCGCGCATTCCGGCGAGCGGGCGCTGCCACCGGTCGACGAGATCGTCGCGACCACCGGCTTCCGGCCCGACCTCGACCTGCTGTCGGAGCTGCGCATCGCCGTCGACGCCGGCACGCAGGCGCCGGTCGCCCTGGCGCCGCTGATCGACCCGAACCGGCACAGCTGCGGCAGCGTACGCCCGCACGGCGCCGAGGAACTCAGGCACCCCGACGCGGATGTCTACATCGTCGGCATGAAGAGCTACGGGCGGGCGCCGACGTTCCTGCTGCTGACCGGCTACGAGCAGGTGCGCTCGGTCGTCGCCGCGCTGGCCGGCGACATGGACGCGGCCCGCCGCGTCGAACTGGTGCTGCCCGAGACCGGCGTCTGCATCACCCGGTTCGCCGACGAGGAGACGGCCTCGGCGGCCTGCTCGCCCAGCCCGGGGGCGGCGGCCTGCTCGGTGGCCTGACCGCGCCTCCGCCGGACGGCGGCCGCCCGCCGGTCGGCGCCGGCAGGCCCTGGCTCCCGATCATCCTCCTTGCACTTCGCGGCAAGTAGTGTCGGACCCGATGGCCCCGGGCCGCGCCGTGTCGGCGCCGCCGGCGCGCCGGAACCAAGGAGACATCCCGTGGGAATTTTCGCCAGCATCCTGGGCAAGCTCGGCATCGGCGGTACCGCCGCGTCCACCCGCCATCGCCCGGCCACCGTCGGCCCGGCGGCGCGCACGCCCGGCGGCCGCGGTGTCGCCCCCGCGCCGCGACCGGCCGTCGCGATCGCCGCGTCCAAACCCATCCCGGTCGCCGACCTGCTGGCCCGCATCGAGGCCAAGGCCGGCGCCAGCGGCCAGAAACTCGAGTGGAAAACCTCGATCGTCGACCTGCTCAAGCTGCTCGGCCTCGACAGCAGCCTCGCCGCCCGCAAGGAACTCGCCACCGAACTGAACGCGCCGACGGACGTGATGGACGACTCGGCGGAAATGAACGTCTGGCTGCATCGCGAAGTGATCGCCCGCATCGCCGCCAACGGCGGCAACATCCCGCCCACCCTGCTCGACTGACCTAAGGAGACACCGATGGGACTGTTCACCCGCATCCTCGAAAAGCTCGGCATCGACCGCAAGGACGATGACGCGTATGGCACCCGTCCGCACGAGCGGGCGTCCGGCGCGGCCGCGTCCAAGGGGCCCGGTTCCGGCGGCGGTGGCTCCACCGGCGCCAAGCCGGCGGCGGCACCGCGGCCGATCTCCGAGGTCGACGTGATGTCGCGCCTGGAAGCGAAGGCCGCCGCCAGCAAGGAAAAGCTGAACTGGAAGACATCGATCGTCGACCTGCTCAAGCTGCTCGACCTGGACAGCAACCTCGCCGCCCGCAAGGAACTGGCGGACGAACTCGGCGCGCCGCAGTCCCTGGCCGACGGGTCGGCCGAGATGAACCTGTGGCTGCACAAGCAAGTCCTGCGCCGGATCGCCGCCAACGGCGGCAACATCCCGAAGTCGCTGCTGGACTGATCGACCCGCCCCGCGGCGGCATCGCCGCGGGGCCCTTCCGCACCGGCGCTCTGCCGGCCGCCCCCGGCCTGCGCCGGCGAGCGGCGGGCCGGCCACGGGCATATAATCGCCGGGCTGAAACCAGCCGGTGGGAGAAGCGGGGTCCGCCCCGCTGCCGAAGGCGCAAACGCCCGTAATCGCTCAGGCTCCCGAACCGCCGGCAGGAACAAACTCTGGAGAGACCGGTTCACTCCGGCGCCGAAGGTGCATGGGATCCGCCGTCGCGGCCCAAAACTCTCAGGCAAAAGGACAGAGGGGGCGAGCAGGGCTTTCGAGCGGCGCCAGCCGCGAGCCTGCGAGCGCCCGCGCGCATGCAAGCGCGCGGGCCGGACGACCCGTTCGCCGCGAGGCGCGCGCCTTCCCCCAACCTGGACCCTTCCATGACCCGCGACTCCCTGCGCACCCTCGAGCACCACGACGCCTTCCTCGAACGCCACATCGGCCCCAACGATGCCGAGATCGCCCACATGCTGGCGGTGGTGGGGCATGACTCGCTCGACGCGCTGACGGACGCGATCGTCCCGGGTTCGATCAAGTCGCCGAACCCGCTGGCGCTGCCGGCGCCGATCACCGAGGTCGAGGCGATCGCCAAGATCCGCGAGATCGCCCAGGGCAACCAGGTGTACCGCAGCTTCATCGGACAGGGGTATTACGGCACCCACACGCCGAACGTCATCCTGCGCAACATCCTCGAGAACCCGGCGTGGTACACGGCCTACACGCCGTACCAGGCGGAGATTTCCCAGGGCCGCATGGAAGCGCTGATCAACTTCCAGACGATGTGCGCCGACCTCACCGGCATGGAGATCGCCAACGCGTCGCTGCTCGACGAGGCGACCGCCGCCGCCGAGGCGATGACGCTGGCCAAGCGGTCCTGCAAGTCGAAGTCCAGCGTGTTCTTCGTCTCGAAGGGCGTGCACCCGCAGACGCTCGAAGTGCTGCGCACGCGCGCCGAACCGCTCGACATCGAGCTGGTGGTCGGCGACGACGCCGAGGCCGCCGACACCGACGCGTTCGGCGTGCTGCTGCAGTACCCGGACACCTTCGGCGCCGCCAACGACTACCAGGCGGTGGCGGATGCGGTGCACGCCCGCGGCGGCCTGGTCGCCGTGGCCACCGACCTGCTGGCGCTGACGCTGCTCAAGGCGCCGGGCGAATGGGGCGCCGACATCGTCGTCGGCAACACCCAGCGCTTCGGCGTGCCGTTCGGCTTCGGCGGCCCGCATGCGGCCTTCATGGCCTGCCGCGACGCCTACAAGCGTTCGATGCCGGGCCGCCTGATCGGCGTCTCGGTCGACGCCGAGGGCCGCCACGCCTATCGCCTGACGCTGCAGACGCGCGAGCAGCACATCCGCCGCGAGAAGGCCACGTCCAACATCTGCACCGCGCAGGTGCTGCTGGCGGTGATGGCGTCGATGTACGCCGTCTACCACGGCCCCGAGGGGCTGACCCGCATCGCCCGCCGCACGCATCGCCTGGCGGCGATCCTGGCGACCGCGCTGCGCGGTGCCGGCCTGGCGGTCGGCGACGGTTTCTTCGACACGCTGCACGTCGGCGGCGTCGATGCCGAGAAGATCCACCTCTACGCCAGCCATGCGCGGCTGAACCTGCGCAAGATCGACGCAGCCAGCGTCGGCATCGCGCTGGACGAGACGACCACGCGCGCCGACGTCGAGGCCATCGCCCGCCTGTTCGGCGTCGCGCTGGGCGACATCGACGCGCTCGACCGCACGGTCGACGACGCGCTGCCGGCCGGCCTGCGCCGCACGTCGGCGTTCCTGCAGCACCCGGTGTTCAACACGCACCACAGCGAGCACGAGCTGCTGCGCTACATGCGGGCGCTGGCCGACAAGGATCTGGCCATGGACAGGACGATGATCCCGCTGGGCTCGTGCACGATGAAGCTCAATGCCACCGCCGAGATGATCCCGGTGACGTGGCCGGAGTTCGGCAACATCCACCCGCTGGCGCCGGCGGCGCAGGCCGGCGGCTACCGCACGCTGATCGAGCAGCTCGAGGCGATGCTGGTGGAGTGCACCGGCTACGACGCCGTGAGCCTGCAGCCCAATTCCGGCGCGCAGGGCGAATATGCCGGCCTGCTGGCGATCCGCGCCTACCACCGCAGCCGCGGCGAGCCGCAGCGCGACATCTGCCTGATCCCGGAGTCGGCGCACGGCACCAACCCGGCGTCGGCGCAGATGTGCGGCATGACGGTGGTGGTGACCAAGTGCGACGCCAACGGCAACGTCGATGTCGCCGACATCCGCCGCGCCGCCGAGAAGTACAGCGGCCGCCTCGCCGCGCTGATGATGACCTACCCGTCCACGCACGGCGTGTTCGAGGAGGACGTGGTCGAGATCTGCGAGATCATCCACGCGCACGGCGGCCAGGTGTACACCGACGGCGCCAACATGAACGCGCTGGTCGGCGTCGCCAAGCCCGGCAAGTGGGGCTCGGACGTGTCGCACCTGAACCTGCACAAGACCTTCTGCATCCCGCACGGCGGCGGTGGCCCCGGCGTCGGCCCGTGCGCGGTGAAGTCGCACCTGGCGCCGTTCCTGCCGCGTGCGCTCGGCAAGGACGGCCTGCGCACCGAGGGTGTCGGCGCCGGCGACGTGGGCATGGTGTCGGCGGCGAGCTTCGGCTCGGCGTCGATCCTGCCGATCAGCTGGATGTACGTGACGATGATGGGCGCCGAGGGCCTGCGCAAGGCGACGCAGGTGGCGCTGCTCAACGCCAACTACATCGCCAAGCGGCTGGAAGCGCATTACGAGACGCTCTACACCGGCCGCAACGGGCTGGTCGCGCACGAGTGCATCCTCGACCTGCGGCCGCTGAAGGACGCCACCGGCATCAGCGCCGAGGACGTCGCCAAGCGCCTGATCGACTTCGGTTTCCACGCCCCCACGCTGAGCTTCCCGGTGCCGGGCACGCTGATGGTGGAACCGACCGAGAGCGAGTCGCAGCACGAACTCGACCGCTTCATCGACGCGATGATCCAGATCCGCGACGAGATCCGCGCGATCGAGGACGGTCGCCTGGACCGCGAGGACAACCCGCTCAAGCACGCGCCGCACACCGCCGCCGCCGTCACCGGCACGGAGTGGACGCATGCGTACCCGCGCGAACTGGCGGCGTTCCCGCTGGCGAGCCTGCGCCAGCAGAAGTACTGGCCGCCGGTCGCCCGCGTCGACAACGTCTGGGGCGACAAGAACGTGATGTGCGCCTGCATCCCGGTCGACGCCTACAAGGATCCCGCCGAGGCCTGATGCGCCGGATCCTGGTCGCGCTGCTCGCGGTGCCGGTGCTGGCCTACGCCGGCATCTGCGTGCTGATGTACGGCAAGCAGCGCGAACTGGTGTACCTGCCGCAGCACACGCGGGTGGAAGCGTCGCAGACCGATTTCGAGCTGCGCCGCGGCGGCGTCGTGCTGCGCGGCTGGACGGTGAACCCGGGCGGGCGCGACGTCCTGCTGTACTTCGGCGGCAACGCCGATCCGCTGCACGGGATGCGCGAACGCCTCGCGGCCTGGTTCCCCCGGCGCACGAGCTACCTGCTGGCCTATCGCGGCTACGGCGCCAGCGACGGGGAGCCGCGACAGGAGCTGCTGTTCGCCGATGCGCTGGCCCTGTTCGACGACGTGCGGCGGCGGCATCCGGACGCGCGCATCGCGGTGATCGGCCGCAGCCTCGGCAGCGGCGTCGCCAGCTACGTCGCCGGGCACCGCCCGGTGGACAGGCTGGTGCTGGTCACGCCGTTCGACAGCCTGGCCGCCGTCGCCGGCGCGCACTACCCGTGGCTGCCGACCGGCCTGCTGGTGACCGAGCGCTTCGATTCGGCGCACTGGCTGCGCGACTTCCGCGGACCCGTGCTGGTGATCCGCGCCGGCCGGGACCAGGTGATCCCGCCGGCCAACACCGACCGCCTGGTCGCCGCGCTGTCGCCGGCGCCGCGCGTGCTGGAACTGCCCGAATCCGACCACGACGCCGTGCTGTCCTCGCCGGCGGAGCGGGACGCGCTGGTCGCCTTCCTCGGCGACTGAAACACGCCCTTCACGGCTTCGCGCCCACGCTTGCGCGCACTTCCCCGCGCGCCAGGAGCCGACCATGCCGGACAACATCTTCGAGGCGCTGCGCGAAAGCCACGAGCGGCAGCGCTCGCTGTGCCGGCGGCTGCTGCGTTCCGCGCCGCACAGCGGCCGACGCATCGAGCTGTTCACCGCGCTGCGGATCGAGCTGGCCGCACACGCGGCCGCCGAGGAACGTTTCCTGTACGCGCAGATCCTGATGGACGACCTCGGCCTGGACCCGTCGCGCCACGCGCTGCACGAGCACCACGAGATGGACGAACTGGTCGAGGACCTGCAGGTCGTCGACCACAACGGCCGCGGCTGGATGGCGACCGCGCGCAAGCTGTCGGAAACGGTGCACCACCACCTGCGCGAGGAGGAGAAGAAGTTCTTCCAGCTGGCCGGCAAGATCCTGCCCGAATCGCGCAAGGCGACGCTGGCGGGCCGGTACCGGCGCGATTACGCCCGCATGCTGAAGAAGCTGCAGGCCGAGTAGGGCCGGGCGGCCGCCGATTCGCCGGCGCGGGACGGCCTACTCGGCCCAGGCCTCGGGCAACGGCCGGAACTCCAGCCCGTCGCCGACGTCCTGCAGGCAGATCCGGGGCGGCGCGAATGTTTCCCAGCGCTCCTGCGTGGCGCCGTCCTCGCCGCTCGTGGTCGTCGTGTGCACGCGCCGGGTGGCGTAGTTGACGCTGTGCGCGACCTCGTCGCCGCTGGCGCGGTCACGGGTCGTGTCGTCGAAGCCGATCAGGCGGAAACAATCGCCCTCGTGGCGGAACGTGTAGGTGCGGCGGCCGGCGGACCAGCTGCCGGCGCTCGCCCACTGGTGCAGGGACACCTTCAGCGTCCCGCGCGCGGTGATCGCCACGGCGTCGGGACCGTCGAGATAGTCGTCCTGGGTCGGCGACCACGGGCGCGGGATCAGCCCATGGTCCTGCACGGCGATCCGCCAGCGGTCGCCGGGCCCGGCCAGCGCCACCACGAGCATCCGCGGATTGCTGTCGAAACGCGGTGGCCCGAGGCCGTCGTTGGCGAGCACGTTGCGCGGGTCGGCCATCCTCAGCACCAGCACGCGGTCGGCGCGGCCGTCGCCGTCCAGATCGCCGTCGTCTCGCGACTCGAGCGTCCAGGACGACGGCACCGCCGCCTCCGGATCGGCCACCTGTGCGGGCAGCACCGGCCATTCGACCGGCGGCGGCTCGTCCAGCGCGAACGCGGGCGCCGCGACCAGCGCCGCGATCACCGGCAGCACCGCCCGCAGGGTCCTCGCGGCCGGTGCGGCCGGGCGGGAACCTTTCGGCGCGTCCTGTCCCATGTCCGCCCTCCCCTGCATCCGGGTCCGGTCCCGTGCCGTACTGTACGGTGAACGAACGCTAAACGCGCCGTCCGGGGGCGCGCATCCCCAGGCCCGCACGCAGGCTCTTTCGGCATGTGACAGCAGGATCGTTCCGGTCCATGCTCGGCCACGCGGAGGCGGCGACACCATGCAGGACCTGACCTGGAACGACGAACTGGACGCCGCCCGCCGCGGCGACCGCGCCGCGCTGGAGCGGGTGCTGGGCCGGTCGCGCCAGGACCTGCGCCGCTACGCGGAGCACCACTGCAGCGTCAACGATGTCGAGGACGCGGTGCAGGAATCGCTGTTCACCGCCTCGCGCCGGCTGATGGACCTGCGGCAGCTGGAATGTTTCGCGTCGTGGCTGTTCCGCATCGTCAAGCGCGAGTGCAACCGCCTCAAGCGCGGCCTGCGCGCGCTGAACCAGGAGCCGATCACCGACGACATCGCCGCCGTCTGCCACATCGAACAGCGCGGGCTCGCCCGCGACCTCGCCGCCGCGCTCGAGTCGCTGCCGGCGCATTACCGCGAGATCGTGCTGCTGCGCGATCTCGAGGGCCTGACGATCGAGGAACTGGCCCAGCGCCTGTCCCTGACCCGCCAGGCCACCAAGGCCCGCCTGCACCGTGCCCGCGCCCTGGCGCGCGAGTACCTGCAGGACTGAAAACCCCGCGGGGCAACCCGCACCACCCCGGAGATACCCATGTCCCACACCACCCGCAAACCCGTCGTCCTGGCCGCCAGCGCGGCGATCCTCGGCAGCCTCGCCCTCGCCGGCTCGGCCTTCGCGATGACCCCGCTCGCGCAGGGTTACCAGGTCGCGCCCGGCGACAACGCGCCACAGGCGGAAGCCCAGGCCGGTGCCGAGGCCGGCGACGACAAGGCCAAGGAAGAAGGCAAGTGCGGCGAGGGCAAGTGCGGTGAAGGCCAGTGCGGCGCCGACGCCGCCGCGCCGAAGGCGCACGAGGAAGGCAAGTGCGGCGAAGGCAGCTGCGGTGCCGACACGGCCGCGCCCAAGGCGCACGAGGAAGGCAAGTGTGGCGAGGGCCAGTGCGGCGCCGACCGGAAGGCCGAAGCGGCCGACGCGGACGACGAAGCGGCCCGCTGACACGACGGCGGCGACGGGACGGACCATGACGACGGCATCGCGCATGCCCGCCCCGACCGCGGCCGGCCTCGGCCTGCGGCGGTCCCAGCTGGGACCGCTGCAGGCGGCGGCGCCGGGCGCGTTCGATTTCCTCGAATGCGCGCCGGACAACTGGATCGGCGTCGGCGGCCGCTTCGGCGAGGCGCTGCGCGACCTGAGTGCGAAGCACCCGCTGTTCTGCCACGGGCTGTCGCTGTCGCTGGGCGCCGTGCAGCCGTTCGACCAGACCCACCTGCTCCGGCTGCGCCGGTTCCTCGACGCGCACCGGGTCCCGGTCTACAGCGAGCACCTGTCCTACTGCAGCGACGACGGCCAGCTCTACGACCTGATGCCGCTGCCGTTCACCGAGGAGGCCGTGCACCACGTCGCCGGCCGCATCCGCGAGGTGCAGGACGTGTTCGGCCGCCGCATCGCGGTCGAGAACATTTCCTACTACGCCGCGCCGTACCAGGCGATGGCGGAGATCGACTTCATCAACGCCGTGCTGCAGGAAGCCGATTGCGACCTGCTGCTGGACGTCAACAACGTGTACGTGAACGCCGTGAACCACGGCTACGACGCCGACGCGTTCCTGCGCCGCCTGCCGGGCGGGCGCATCGCCTACTACCACGTCGCCGGCCATTACGACGAGGCCGACGACCTGAAGATCGACACCCATGGCGCGCCGGTGATCCCGGCGGTGTTCGCGCTGCTGGATCGTGCCTGCGCGCTGTTCGGGCCGCGGCCGGCGCTGCTCGAGCGCGATTTCAACCACCCGCCGATGGCCGAACTGCTGGCGGAGGTCGCGCAGGTGCGGTCGACCCTGCAGCGGTACGCCCGCGAGGAGGTGCGCCATGTCCGCGCCTGA
>JAKFCL010000024.1:0-16465 GCA_036676665.1 Arenimonas sp.
CACGACATCCGCGGCGTGCTGCGCCAGCTGATCGCGCCCGAAGGCATCGCCGCCGATCCCGCGGCGCTGTGCGACGACTCCGCCGATGCCGCCGCGCGCATGCGCGCCTTCATGCTCGACCACGTGCACAACGAGTCGCGGCTGGCGCAGGTGCTCGACGAACTGGCCCGGCCCGCGACCCGCGACGCCGCCTGAGCGGCCTCAGCCGCGCGGCGGTCGCGCCGGCGGCCGCGAAACGCCGCCGCTGCCGCCTCAGCCCGGTCCGCGCACCCGCAGCGTCAGCCCCTTGAGGAAATTGCGCAGCATCTGGTCGCCGCATGGCCGGTAGTTCTTGTGCCCGGGCTGGCGGAACAGCGCCGACAGTTCCGGCTTCGACACCGGGAATCCCGCCTCGGCGAACGCCGAATGCATGTCGACGTCCTTGAGCTCGAACGCCACCCGCAGCTTCTTCAGTACGAGGTTGTTGGTGATGCGCGCCTCGAACGGGCGCGGCGGCTGGCTGTCGTCGCGGCCGCGGTAGTGCACCACCAGGCCGTCGAGGAAGCGCACCAGCACCGCGTCGGGGCAGTCGACGAAGCCGGGTTCGCCGTCCTTCCTCAGGTACGCCTGCACATCGGCGCGCTCGAGCGCGAAGTCCGGGTCGGCCAGGCGCACCGTCTCGATGATGGCGCCGTCGCTCAGGTCGAGCATGTAGCGGATGCTGCGCAGGACGTCGTTGGTGATCATGGGGTTTCCGGAGCGGCGCCGGCGCGCGGGCGCGGCGTCGGGGCCGCTACTGTGCCACGCGGCGCCTGCGGACCGGGTGTCCGCCGCGGCCGCGCCGGCTTGACCGGCGTCAATGCGGCCGCCGGCCGCCGGCGTAGCGTTGGGATCGCCCCCCGCGCCGCCGACCGGAGATCCGACCATGGCCCTGACCGACATCCTGGTGCCCCTGCAGTTTTCCCCGTGCGATGCCCCGGCGCTGGACGCGGCCGCGGCGCTGGCGCGCGGCTCCGGCGGCACGGTGATCGTGCTGGCCACCGTCGCCTACCCGATGCCGGTCGTCAGCGAATGGGGGCTGGCGGTGCTGGCGCCCGACGGCGGCGAGTTCGCGGCCGCCCGCGCGGTCGCCGCCGAGGCCGTGGCCGCGGCCGGCGAACGCCTGCAGCGCGCCGACGTGCGCTTCGAGACACGGCTGGTGGACTCGCTGCTGGCCTGGCCGGAGGAAAACGCGGCGATGCACGCCCGTCATGCCGACCTGAGCGTGCTCGGCCGCCCCGCCGATCCGGGCGCGGCGCCGCGCTTCGAGCAGATCTTCGGCCTGCTGCTGATGGAGACCGGGCGTCCGGCGCTGCTGGTGCCGCCGGCGGCGACGCTGCCGGAGCGGGTCGGGTACGCGGTGCTCGGCTGGCATCCGCACCGCGAAGCCGCCCGCGCTGTCCACGACGCGCTGCCGCTGCTGGCCGAAGGCGCGCGTCTGGACGTGCTGGTCATCGACCCGGTGGTCGGCGAGCAGCACCACGGCGAACAGCCCGGGGCCGACATCGCCCGCCACCTGGTGCGGCACGGGCTGCAGGTGCGCGTGGTCGCGCTGCCGCGGCAGGGCCGCACGACCGGCGACTCGCTGGCGCAGTACGCCGCCGAGCAGGGCGCCGACCTGCTGGTGATGGGCGGCTTCGGGCATTCGCGGCTGCGCCAGCGGGTGCTGGGCGGAGCGACGCGCGATGTGCTCCTGCGCGCGAGCGTGCCGGTGCTGTTCGCGCACTGACACCCGGTTGCCGGCGTCGGCGCCGGCCACCGGGTCATCCGTCCGCGATCAGCCGCAGCGGACGTTGGTGACGCGGTTGTCGGCGTCGACGTCGATGTTCACCCGGTCCTCCCGGTAGTCCATCGTCACCATCATCCCGGGCTTGATCACGCGCACGGCCTTGGAGCCGGTGTCGAGGCGGATCTTCGTCACCAGGGCCTCGTCGGCGAGCTTGCCGTTGGCCCAGGCCATGTTCGTGGCGTCGCAGGTCATCGTTTCTTCCTCTCCGGAGGCGGGGGGCGTGCCGGTTTCGCGTGCCGGCGGCTTGGCCGGGACCGTGCGCACCGCACCGGACCGGTCTTCGAATTCGGTGGACTCCTCGGCGGGCGTCGCGCAGGCGGACATCGCCAGGGCGGCGAACGCGGCGAACAGCATCGTGCGGATCGGGGTCATGGGGTCGGTCCAATGGGGCGGTGGGCGCAGCGTAGACCACCGGGGCGTGTGCCGGTCGTGACCGCGGGCAGGCCCAGCGGCGTCCTGATTAAGACAACGATGCGTCACCACGGCGAGTCTTTGTTTCATCGGTGATAGGGGCCATCGTTCCGGCAACCCTACCGGAGATCCTTCCATGTCCCTCCTGCACACCGCCTATTCCCGCGCCGGCCAGGCGTTCCCGAGCCGTATCGCGATGGCGCCGATGACCCGCTCGCGGGCGATCGGCAACGTTCCCAACGCCCTGATGGTCGAGTACTACCGCCAGCGCGCCGGCGCCGGGCTGGTGATCACCGAGGGCACGGCCCCGGTGCCCGAGGCGCTCGGTTATGCCCGCATCCCCGGGCTGTACAGCGCCGCCCAGGTCGCCGGCTGGGCGCCGATCGCCGACGCGGTGCACGCCGGGGGCGCGAAGTTCTTCATCCAGCTGATGCATGTCGGCCGCATCGGCCACGCCGACAACCTGCCCGAGGGCGCGACGCTGGTGGCCCCGTCGGCGGTCGCCGCCGCCGGCCAGATCTGGACCGACCAGCACGGCATGCAGCCGCATCCGGTGCCCAGGGCGATGGACGCGCAGGACATCGACCGCGCCCGCGGCGGCTTCGTCCAGGCCGCGCGGCACGCCCGCGAGGCCGGCGCCGACGGCGTCGAGCTGCATGCGGCCAACGGCTACCTGCTGGCGCAGTTCCTGAATCCGCGCAGCAACGTCCGTACCGATGCCTACGGCGGCAATGGCGAGAACCGCCGCCGCTTCCTGCTCGAGGTGGTCGACGCGACCGCCGCGGCGATCGGCCGCGACCGCGTCGGCGTGCGCCTGAGCCCCTTCAATCCGTACAACGACCTGGAAGCGGGCTTCACCGGCGAGCGCGAGGAATTCCTGGCGCTGGTGGAGGAACTGGCCAGCCGCGACATCGCCTACCTGCACCTGGGCGGCGGTACCGTCGCCGGCGAACTGCTGGCCGAAGTGCGCCGCCGGTTCCCGGGCACGCTGATCGTCAACGGCGGCTTCGATGCCGACAAGGCCGAATCCGTGCTGGCGGCGGGCCTGGCCGACATCGTCGCGTTCGGCTCGGCGTTCATCGCCAACCCGGACCTGCCGGCGCGCCTGCGCGACGGCGTCGCGCTCGCCGCACCGGATCCGGCGACATTCTTCAGCGCCGACGCCCGGGGTTACACGGACTGGCCGGCGCACGCGGCGGAGTTGGCCCCGGCCGCCTGAGCGGCCGCGGGATCCCGGGGTCGCGGTGGAGCAGGCCGCGACTTCCGGGCCATGAAGGGTTCACCGGGCGCATGCAAAAATACGCGCCATGAATCGTTGGATGAGGGTGCTGGCGTCTGCGCTGGCCGGATTGCTGTTGGCAGCGTGTGGCTCGGCGCCGGAACGCCCGGACCTGGCGCGCCTGTACGAAGCCGACATCGACAATGCCACCCAGCCCCCGGTGATCCTGATCCACGGGCTGATGGGCTCGACGCTGGTCGAAGCGGGCGGCAAGGAATACTGGCCCGGCGGCCTCGGCGCGCTCGCCTTCAGCGACTACAGCGAGCTGGCGCGGCTGGACGCGGCCGAACAGGCCAGCGGCGGCCTGGTGCCCGGCGGGCTGTTCTACGGCATCGCCCGCACCGACTACTACCAGGCGCTGATCGATGCGCTGGAGAAGGTCGGCAAGTTCCGCCGCGGCGAACCCGGCACGCCGGTGCGCGCCGAGGACCGGCGCCGCTACTACGTGCTGCTGTACGACTGGCGCAAGGAAAACCTGGTCGCCGTGCGCCAGCTGCACGACCTGATCGAGCAGATCCGCCGCGACTACGGCGATCCGGACCTGCCGGTGGACATCCTGGCGCACAGCAACGGCGGCCTGATCGCCAACTACTACCTGCGCTACGGCCCGAAGGACGTGATGTCCGACGGCAACTACCAGCCCTGGGACCTCGGCTCGCACCGCATCCGCCGCATGGTGCTGCTGGGCACGCCGACGCTGGGCGCGGTCACGAGCCTGGAGCGGTTGCAGCGTGGCTTCAAGCTCGCGTGGCGCACGGTGCCGGTGGAGGTGCTGGCGACGTTCGCGACGCCGTTCGAGGCGCTGCCGCATCCGCAGGCGCAGGTGGTGTTCGGCACCGACGGCAAGCCGGTCGACTTCGACATCTACGACGCGGACGCGTGGCGGTTGCGGCGCTGGTCGGTGTTTTCCGCGGAAGTGGAGGAGCGCGTGCTCTCCGACGCACCCGACCACGAGACCGGCGCGCTGCAGATGGCCGAGCTGCAGGCGCATTTCGTCACCCACCTGCGCCGCGCCAAGCGTTTCCAGGAAGCGCTCGGCGCGCCGATCCGCGGCAACGGCGTGGAAGTGGCCGTGTTCGGCGGCGACTGCGCGCCGACGCCGGGCCGGGCGATCCTCGACGTCGGCCCGGATGGCCGCCAGCGGCTGGTCGTGCGCCCGGAGGAAGTGCATTCGCGGGTCGACGGCGTCGACTACGAGCGCCTGCTGATGCTGCCGGGCGACGGCCTGGTCACCCGCGACTCGATGGTCGGCCGCGACCTGCCGGAAGTGTTCGGGCGGCCGTCGGGCGTGTTCCCGATCGCCCAGCGTTTCTTCCTGTGCGAGCAGCACGACCAGCTGTCGGTCAACCCGTACTTCCAGAACAACCTGCTCAACTTCCTGCTGGCCCGCTGACCGTGCGACGGTCGGCGCCTGAACCGGAGCGACGATGACCCTGTTGCCCGCCACCTGCCTGTTCGTCCTGCTCGCGCTCGCCTCGCCGCTGGCCGCGGCGCAGGCGCCCGCCGGTGCCGACCCCGCCGGCCGCGAGGCCGCCGGAACGGCGGCGCCGGTGCCGGCCCCGGTGCCCGCGGGACCGGGCTCCGATCCGGCGATCCCGGAACTCGAGGCGATCGTCGTCAGCGGCGTGCTGCCCGGCCCCGGCCTGTGGCAGGTCGAGCGCGACGGGCGCGTGCTGTGGGTGCTGGCGACGGTCTCGCCGCTGCCGCGGCGGATGCAGTGGAATGCCGACGAGGTCGAACAGCGGATCGGCGAGTCCGGCATCGTGCTGCTGCCGCCGACGGCCAGGCTCAAGGCCGGCGGCGCGCGCTTCGGTGGCGTGTTCCTGCTGCCGGCGCTGATGAAGGCGCGCAACAACCCCGACGGCGGGCGCCTCGAGGGCGTGCTGCCGCCTGCCGACCTGGCGCGCTGGCAGCGCCTGAAGGCGCGTTACCTCGGCCGCGACCGGGGCGTCGAGAAGCGCCGGCCGATCCTGGCGGCGATGTCGCTGCGTGAGGCGGCGTTCGCCGATGCCGACCTGTCGCAGCGCGACATCGTCGGCCGGGTGGTCGAGCGGGCCGCGCGCCGCGCCGGCGTGCCCCGGCTGCGCCCGTCCGTCACGCTGGTGATCGGCGACGCGAAGGCGACGCTGAAGCAGTTCGCCGGCAGCACCCTCGACGACCTGCCCTGCTTCCGCCGCACGCTCGACCAGGTCGAACACGACCTCGACACGCTGGCCCTGCGCGCCAATGCCTGGGCGCTGGGCGACCTGGCCATGCTGGACCGGCTGCCCTACACCGACAACGCGCAGGCCTGCATGGACGCCCTGCTGGGCACCGGCCTGGCCCGCGAGAAGGGCCTGGCCCGGCTGCCGGCGCGGATCGCCGCGGCCTGGGTCGCCGACGCCGAGGCCGCGCTGGCCGCCCACCCGCGCAGTTTCGCGGTGCTGCCGCTGCGGCTGGTGACCGGGCCCGAGGCCTTCCTGCCGATGCTGCAGGCCCGCGGGTACACGGTGCGGGCCCCGGACACCGGGCATACAATGCCGCCATGAAGGACCTGCGCTCCCTGCTGATCGATTGCCGCATCGAACTGCGCAAGCTCTCGCGCGACTTCCAGAAATCGGAACTGTGCGACCGCCTCGACATGGCGATCCAGTCGGCGGCCACCGGCACGTTCGTGCCCAGCGGCGAGGCACCGGTCAACGAAGCGGCGCCTTCCGCCACGAACGCACCCGAGAAGGGGCAGACCGTCAGCCAGGTCGCCCTGGCGTGGCAGACCGCCGCGCGCGACCTGAAGTTCAGCGACCCGGCGATCCACGCGCGGCTGAGCGAGAAGGTGATCCGCCTGCTCGGCGCCCGCTCGCTGGTCGACCCCGGCACCGAGATCCTGGAGCTCGAGCAGAAGATCGCGGTGCTGCGCAGCGAGATCGCCACGAAGGAAAAGGCCGCGCAGACGCTGATGATGGAACGCGACGCGGTGCTCGGCGCGCTGGCGACCAAGGTGCCGACGCTGGTGGACGGCGGCGACCTCCTCGGCGTCGCCCTCGCGCGCATCGACTGGCTCGCCGCCGAGGCGCAGAAGGGCGCGACGGGTTCGCCGTCGCATTCGAATTCCGGCAAGCGCATGCCCGAACCGCAGGACACCGTGCCGACGCCGGAACTGCTCGCCGCCGCCGCCGCCGGCGCCGCCACGTTCAACAAGGAACAGCGCGAATGGAGCATCGGCGAAGCGATGGTCGTCACCGGTTTCCAGTTCACGCCGGTGGAACTGATCGCGAAGGGCGATGCCGCGGTCGCGCAGATGATCCTCGCCGCGCGCAAGAGCGCCTGAAAAAAGAACCGGGAAAATCACCGGGAATTAATGCGCTTTTCATCGCGCTGAACGTCGCGCTGAACGCATCGCGAAAGCGTAAATTTTTCCGTGCACGTCGCGTGTTCCTTCACGATCGCTTGAATCGCGCAAGCCTACGGTGGCTTCCCCGGCGCCATCGTGGCTCCGGATTCAAGACGAGGAATCGAACATGAGCGACGTCAAGAAAGACCACAGCATCGGCGCCGGCACTGGCGCTGTCGGCGGCGCCCTGACTGGCGCGGCCGTCGGTGCAGCGGCGGGTCCGATCGGCAGCCTGGTGGGTGCGGCTGTCGGCGGTGTCCTGGGTGCGAAGGCCGGCGACTCGATCGCCGAAGCCGTCAACCCGACCACGTACGAGTCCACCTTCCGTGACACGTACAACACGCGCGACTACTACATCGCCGATCGCGACTGGAACGACTACCAGCCGGCGTACAAGTACGGCTACGACACCTACGGCCAGTATCGCGGCCGTTCGTTCGACTCCGTCGAGTCGGATCTGGAGCGCGGCTGGGAGAAGACCAAGGCGAATTCGCGTCTGGCCTGGTCGGAAGCGCGCGGCGCGGTCCGTGACGGCTGGCACCACATCGAGCGGGCGATGCCGGGCGACGCGGACGGCGACGGTCGCTGAGTCCAGCGTTCCGAAGCAGTACCGCACGCAATACCGCTGAACAGGAAAGGCCGGGCTCGCGCCCGGCCTTTTCCTTTTGGCCGTCCCGGCACCATGTCCTCCGGCGGGGCGACCGGTCTGGGGACGGCCGCGCGTTTGCTCAGGGCGACCCCCGCGCCCGGGCGGCCCCCGAGGGGCTGTTCCGGGCCGCGCCGGCGCCCGTAGCAGCACCGCCCGACGTGCGGTAGTCGCGCGCAGGGCAACGTCCTTTTGGGGGAAGGCACGTGACCATCGCTCCCGTTCCATCGCCCGCGGCGCAGGGATTCGACGAGGACGCCTGGGACGACCTGCTCAACTACATCGAGGAACGGCGGGTCATCCCCATCATCGGGCCCGACCTGCTGCGGGTGAACACGCCGTCCGGCCCGCGCCCGCTGTATGAATGGCTCGCGGAGAAACTCGCCATCCGGCTGTCGGTGGACGTGGTCGGGCTGCCGCGGCCGCTGACCCTCAACGACGTGCTGTGCTGCTACCTCGGCCAGCGCGGCCGCCGCGAGGAGGCCTACACGCGGCTGCGCTCGATCATGCGCGAAGTGGAGTTCGAGCCGCCGCGGGCGCTGCGGCAGCTCGCCCAGATCACCGACTTCGACCTCTACGTCACCACGACCTTCGACCCGCTGCTGGAGCAGGCGATCAACCTGGAGCGTTACGGCGGCCAGCCGACGGCCGACGTGATCACCTACGCGCCCAATCGGGTCGCCGACCTGCCGGTGGAGCGCAGCCAGCTGCAGCGCACGGTGGTCTACCACCTGCTCGGCCGGCTGTCGGCGTCGCCGACCTACGTGGTGTCCGACGAGGACATGCTGGAGTTCATCTGCGCGCTGCAGTCCGAGCACCTGACGCCGGAAAAACTCTTCCACGAGCTCGAGCACAGCCACCTGCTGCTGATCGGCAGCGATTTCTCCAACTGGCTGGCGCGGCTGTTCCTGCGCATGGCCAAGCGCCGCCGGCTGTCGGACCCGCGCGACGAGAGCGAGGTCTTCGCCGACGACCACACGATGCAGGACGGGCGGCTGGTGTCGTTCCTGCAGCAGGTCAGCGTGCGCACGCGGGTGTACGGCGGCGCCGAGGCGTTCGTCGACGAACTGCACGCGCGCTGGAGCGCGCGCCAGCGGCCGAAGGCGGCGGCGACCGGCGCGGCGCCGCAGCGTTTCCTGCCGCCGGCGCACGAGATGCCGGAGAACGCGATCTTCATCAGCTACGCGCGCGAGGATCTGCCGGCGGTGCAGCGGCTCAAGGCCGGGCTGGACGCCGCCGGGCTGACGACGTGGTTCGACCTGGACCGGCTCGAGGGCGGCGACGACTACGACCGCAAGATCCGCGCCAACATCGGCCGCTGCAGCTACTTCGTGCCGATCATCTCGGCCACCACGCAGCGCCGGCACGAGGCGTATTTCCGCCGCGAGTGGAGTTACGCCGTCGACCGCGCGCGCAACATCGCCGAAGGTGCGGTCTTCATCCTGCCGGTGTGCATCGACGATACCGCCGAGGCGGCGGCGCTGGTGCCCGAGCAGTTCAAGGCCGTGCACATCGTTCGCCTGCCGGGCGGCGAGCCGTCGCCGGAATTCCTGCACCGGTTGCGCGACCTGTTCAGCGGGAGAAGCGCATGAACCTCGCCGCCGCCATCAACCCCGACACGGTCGCGATCGATCCGCAGAATCCCTGGCTCGGGCTGTTCTCGTACTCGGAGGAGTCGCGCGCGTACTTCCACGGCCGCGACGAGGAGACCGCCGAGCTGGCGCGGCGCGTGCAGCGCAAGCTGCTGACGGTCCTGTTCGGCCAGTCCGGCCTGGGCAAGACCTCGCTGCTGCGTGCCGGCCTGGTGCCGCGGCTGCGCGACGAGGGCTACTGCCCGGTGTACGTGCGCATCGACTACGCCGCCGACTCGCCGGCGCCGGCCGAGCAGATCAAGGCGGCGATCCTGCGCGCATCGGCCGCCGCCGGCGCCTGGACCCGGCCGGGCAGCGCCATCGAGGGCGAGACGCTGTGGGAATTCATGCACCACCGCGGCGACCTGCTGCGCGACGCCGACAGCCGCACGCTGCTGCCGCTGCTGATCTTCGACCAGTTCGAGGAGGTGTTCACGCTGGCGCAGGCCGACGATCGCGGCCGCGTGCGCGCCAAGGAATTCCTCGACCAGCTCGCGGACCTGGTCGAGAACCGGCCACCGGCGGTGCTCGAGGCACGGCTCGAGGCCGACGATGCCGCCGCCGACGACTTCGACTTCGCCCGCGCCGACTACCGGGTGCTGATCGCGCTGCGCGAGGACTACCTGGCGCACCTGGAAAGCGTCAAGAACGCGATGCCGTCGATCACCCAGAACCGCATGCGGCTGGCGCGCATGAACGGCGCGCAGGCGCTCAGCGCCGTGATCGGCCCGGGCGGGCGGCTGGTGTCGCAGGAAGTGGCCGAGTCCATCGTGCGTTTCGTCGCCGGTGGTTCGGAGCTGGCCAATGCCGAGATCGAGCCGTCGCTGCTGAGCCTGGTCTGCCGCGAGCTCAACACCGTGCGGCAGCTGCAGGGGCGGGCGGAGATTTCCGCCGACCTGCTGGCCGGCTCGCGCGAAGGCATCCTGAGCGACTTCTACGAGCGCACGCTCGCCGACCAGCCGGCGGCGGTGCGGCGGGTGATCGAGGACGAGCTGCTGACCGAGTCGGGCTATCGCGAGAGCCTGGCCGAGGAACGCGTGCTCAAGGCGCTGGCCGCCGCCGGCGCCTCGCCCGACGCGCTGTCGACGCTGGTGAACCGGCGCCTGCTGCGCATCGAGGAACGCCTCGACATGCGGCGCGTCGAACTCACCCACGACGTGCTGTGCAACGTGGTGCTGTCGAGCCGCGACAAGCGCCACGAGCGCGAGCAGCGCGAACTCGCCGAACGCCAGCTCGCAGAACAGCAGGCGCGCGAGGAGGCGCAGCACCGGGCGCTGGTGCGCGCCCGCCAGGTCGCGTCGGTCTGCGCGGTGCTGATGCTGCTCGCGGTCGCCAGCGCGGTGTTCGGCTGGGTGAACCTGCAGCGCGCCCGCGAAGCCGATGCCGCCGCGCAGAAGTCGCGGGGCGATGCCGAGAAGCTGGTGGGTTTCCTGATCGAGGACTTCCACGCGGAACTGGCGCCGACCGGCCGGCTGGACACGCTCGGCAAGCTCGCGCACCGCACGGTCGGCTATTACGACGGCCTGCCGGCCGAGCTGGTGACCCCGAAGACCGAGACGTACCGGGCGATGGCGCTGATCCGCGAGGCCCAGGCCGACAACGGCCGCGGCGACCTGGCCGAAGGGCGGCGGAAGATGGGCGAAGCCCGCGACGTGTTCGCGCGCCTGCACGCCGCCGGCGACGACAGCGACGCCGTCGTCATCGGGCTGGCGCAGGCGATCTACGAGCTCGGCTCGGCGGGCCTGGGCAATGCGTCCCGCTCCGATGCCGACCTTCTGGAAGAAGCCGCCGGGCTGCTGCGGCCGATGGTGCAGGACCCGCAGGGCCCGCGCGCCGCCAAGCTGCTGTACGCCAACGCGCTGAACTACCTCAGCCACACGCAGCCGCCGGAGGAAGGCGTCGCCACCTGCGTGGAGGCGCGCGGCGTGCTCGAGGCGCTGGGCGCTCTGGACCTGACCGACCTCGACGCCGCGGCCGTCTACGCCGACGTCGCCGATTCCGAGGCCCGCCACCTGCTCGACCTCGACCGGGTCGTCGACGCGCAGGCTCGCGAGGAGGTGGTGTACGACCTCGCCGAGAAAGTGCTCGCGCAGCGACCCAACGACCTGCGCTCGCTCGGCAACCGCTACTACGCCACGCAGATGCTCGGCGACCTGGCCGCACGCCGGCACGACCTCGATGCCGCGCTCGACTACTCGCGGCGCGCCGCGCAGGCCGGCCGCGACCTGGTGCGGTTCAACCCGGCCGACATGACGTCGTGGAACTTCTGGATCAGTGGCGAGGCACAGTCGTCGGACATTCAGCTCGAGCGCGGGGAGGTCGGCCAGGCGCTGGCGTCGATGCTCGAGACCGTCGCCATCGCGCAGGACCCGCGGCGCCCGTCGAGCCTCGGGCCGGTGATGTTCCTGCGCTGGCAGGGGCTGGCGGCGCTGCAGGCGAAGATGGGCGACCGGGCGGGCGCCGAGAAGTCGCTGCAGGCGCTGGCGCGCGATGGCGCCGAGCTCGCGGCGTCGTTCCCGGAGGACGAGCCGCGGCGCGCGATCTTCGCGTACGCCGAACCCCTGATGCGCAGCCGGCTCGAGCTGATCCACGGCGACTACGAGGCCGCCCTGGCGAACGCGCTCGCCGTGGACGCCGCCGTCGCGCGGATCGACGTGCCGGAAAAGGCCCGGGGCGCGGCGATAACCCGCAACAACTTCCGCCGCGCCGCCCTGCGCGTCGCCGCGCGGGCGGCCGTGCTGCTGGGACGCGCGGAACAGTCCGAGGCGCTCGCCCGGCAATGGATGGCCATGCCGCAGGACACCAACACCAGCGCCGACTCGCGCGACGAGAACGCGCGCGCGCGGACCGGCGTCGCGCACGCGCTGGCGCTGCAGGGGCGCCACGCCGAGGCGGCCGGGATGCTGGCACCGGCGGTCGCGTACCTGGGGCAGCAACACGAGCTCGGCGCGGCGGAGACGTCGTTCCGCTTCGACTACGCCCATGCCCTGTACGTCGGCGTGCTCGCCGAGACGGACCCGGCGAAGCGCCGGGCCGACCTGGCCAGGGCCGCCGCGCTGCTCGAAGGGGCGTCGGCGGAAGCGCGGAAACTGTCGGACATGCGCAAGCTGGCGGAACTGGTCGCGGCGGCGCGCTCGACGCCGTCGGGCTGACCCGGCGCATGGCCAGCGCGCCGGCAGGCAGCGGATGAACGCGGGCACGACGGCGCTCGACGTCCCGCTGGTGGTGGGCGTCACCAGCCACCGCAACCTGGCCGCGCACGAGCTCGAACCGATCCGGCAGCGGGTCCGGGAATTCTTCGCGCAGCTGCGCCAGGACTATCCGGGCCTGCCGCTGGTGCTGCTGTCGGCACTGGCCGAGGGCGGCGACCAGCTGGTCGCGCACGAGGCGCTGGCCGTCGGCGCCCGCCTGATCGCGCCGCTGCCGCTGCCGCGCGATCTCTATGCCGAGGATTTCGCCGAGCCGGCGGTGCGCGCCGCGTTCGAGCATCTCGCCGCGCAGGCCGACCGGCTGCCGATGCCGCTGCTGCCCGGCAACACCGCCGCGGGTGTCGCCGGGCCCGGGGCCCAGCGCGACCGCCAGTACGCGCAGGCCGGGGTGTTCGTCGCCAGCCATTGCCACATCCTGCTGGCGCTGTGGGATGGCCGGGAGTCAGACCTGCTCGGCGGCACCGCGCAGGTGGTGCGCTACGCGCTCGACGGCACGATGCCGGGCCTGATCGAACGCCGCCGCAGCGTGCGCACGGCGCTCACCAGCGTCGACGAGAGCATCGTCCACCACATCGCCTGCTCGCGCGTCGACGGGTCCGGCGCGGTGCTGCCGCCGGCGCCGGGGCTCGAGCCGCTGCAGGTGCGCTGGGTCAGCCACAACCACGCACGCCCGGCCGGGCAGGGCATGCCGGACGAATTCCGCCGCATGTTCGCCCGCCTTCAGGAATTCGACAGGGACCTGAGCCGGCATGCCGGCGGCATCGCCGCGGGCGCGGCGGCCTCGGGCGTCGGCACGGCCGACACCGGCGACGCGCTGGACCGCCTGTTCTCGGCCGCCGACACGCTGGCGATGCACTTCCAGAAGCGCGTGCTGCTGTCGCTGCGCGGCCTGCACGTGCTCGCCGCGCTCACCGGTATCGCGTTCGTCGTCTATACCGCCGACGTGCCGTACCAGTCCTGGGGAATCTACGTCTTCATCGTGCTGTTCGCCGCCGGCGCGTGGCTGGCCTGGCTGGCACGCCGGCGCGACTGGCATCGCAAGTACATCGACTACCGGGCGCTGGCCGAGGGCCTGCGCGTGCAGCGCGGCTGGCGCCGGGCCGGCGTCGTCGCCACCAGCCCGGGGGCGTTCGAACACGACGGCTTCATGCAGAAGAAGGACGTCGAACTGGGCTGGATCCGCAATGTGATGCGGGTGGCGAGCATGGACCGCATCGACGTCGGCGCCGTGCCGGACGCGGCGCTGCGCGCGGTGATTTCCGAATGGATCGGTTCGCCCGGCCAGGGCGGCCAGCTCGACTACTACACGCGCAAGACCGACCACCGCGCACGCACGCACGGCTTCACGCGCGGGCTCGGCCTGGCCTGCCTGTGGGCCGTCATCGCGATCGTCGTGCTGCTGGCGCTGTTCCAGCACCGGCTCGGACCCGAACCGACCGACCTGCTCGTGGCGGTGATGGCGGTGCTGGGCATCGTCGCCGCGGCGCGCGAGTCGTACGCCTACCGCAAGGGCGACAAGGAGCTGATCCGGCAGTACCGCTACATGCTGGGGGTGTTCGCCGATGCCCGCGGCAAGCTCGACGCCGCGCCCGATGCCGCCGGCAAGCGGGAGATCCTGCGTGCGCTGGGCGAGGCGGCGCTGGCCGAGCATTCCGAATGGGCGCTGATGCACCGGGAACGCCCGCTGGAGAACACCCGCTTCTGAAGGGACGCGGGCTCAGCCGGCGGCGAGGTCGACGCCGAGCTCGCGCAGGATCGCCGCGCGCAGTTCCTGCACCGGCGCGCTGGAGAGCTTGCGCGGATGCGCGAACGGCACCTGGAAGGTCGCCTTGATCGTCGTCGGCCGCGCCGACAGCACGATGACGCGGTCGGCGAGGTGGATCGCCTCCTCGACGTCGTGGGTGATCAGCAGCACGGTGTGCCGCTCCTGCGCCAGGATCCGCAGCAGTTCGGTGCGCATGCGCAGGTGCATCAGCGCATCGAGCGCCGAGAACGGCTCGTCCATGTAGAGGATCTCGGGCTTCACGACCAGCGCGCGCGCAAGTTCGGCGCGCTTGAGCATGCCGCCCGACAGTTCGTGCGGATAGCGCGCCTCGAAGCCCTTGAGCCCGACCATCTCGGCATAGTGGTCCGCGAGCCGCTTCTTCTCGTCCTCGCCGCGGCCGGTCAGGCCGAACATCAGGTTCTGCTGCACGGTGAGCCAGGGGAACACCGAGCCGTTCTGCGAGATCAGGATGCCGCGCGAACTGGGCCGCGTCTGCACGACGCCGTCGACGCTGACCGAACCGCGGTCCGGGGCGTTGAAGCCGGCGAGGATGCCCATCAGCGTCGACTTGCCGCAGCCCGACGGGCCGACGATGGCGACGGTCTCGCCGTCGGCGACCTCCAGGCTGATGTCGTCGAGCACGTGCAGCGTGCCCTGCTCGGTGTCGAAGCTCTTGCTGATGCCGTCGACGCGGATCCTAGTGGGCATAGTGCCACCGCACGACTTTCATGTTCTCCAGCAGGCGCATCAATCCGTCCAGCAGCAGGCCGATCAGGCCGATGATGATCATGCCGGCGATGACCAGGTCGTAGCGGTTGCCGGCGTTGCGCGAATCCATGATCAGGTAGCCCAGGCCCGAGCGCAGCGCGATCATCTCGGCGGCGACGACGACCAGCCAGGCCACACCCAGGCCGATGCGCATGCCGACGATCACCTGCGGCAGCGTCGCCGGAATCACGACCTGGCGGAACAGCGTCGCCCGCGGCACGCCGAAGTTCGCCGCGGCGCGCAGGTAGCGCTTCGGGATCGTGTGCACGCCGACGGTGGTCTGCACCACCATCGGGAACACCGACGACAGGAAGATCAGGAAGATCGGCGACACGTTGCCGACGCCGAACCACAGGATCGCGATCGGGATCCAGGCGATCGGCGAGATCGGCCGCAGCATCTGGAACAACGGGTTCAGCGTGATGTACGCGCCCTTGACCCAGCCCATCCACAGGCCCACCGGCACCGCGACCAGCACCGCCAGCCCGAAGCCGGTGCCGACCCGGAACAGCGACGCGCCGATGTGCTCGAACAGCGTGCCGTCGCGCACCAGCTCCAGCGTGCCGGTGACCACCTGCCACGGCGTCGGGAAGACGACGCTGGCGGTGGCGACGACGACGGCCCACCACACCGCGATGATCAGCGCGATGACGGTGACCGACGGCCACACCCGCTTCGCGGCGATCACGTGGCGGCGTTCCAGAGCCCGGCCGCCCGCCAGCGCAGGCGGCCCCACGCCGTCACCGGCTCGGGTTCGACGACGATGAGCATCTCGCCGCTGGCATGCGCGGTGCAGACGAACGAATACGTCGACGCGACCTCGAACGGCAGGCGGAACGTCTGCCCCGGCATCATGATCGTCGGCCCGAACTGCTGGGGCACGTCGTCGAGGTTGCGCAACACGAGCACATCGCGGACTCCGAGGGTCAGGCGGATCTTCGAGGGCAGGATCCCGACGTCGTCGCCGGCCATGCGCCGCGCCCACGTGCCGGAAGGAATCTCGAACACTTCCTCGCGGGAGTCGAACCGTACCGGGGCCAGCGCCGCCCACGCAACCACCGCCAGCACGCCGGCGAACAGCCCGGGCAGGAAACGCCGCGGCCGGGTCATGGCGACGCGAGCAGCAGGCGCACGTCGTGCACGTAGTCGGCGGCGCCGCGGCCGTAGGGCATCAGCGCCCGCAGGCGGCCCTGGCGGTCGATCAGGTAGACGAACGAGGAGTGGGTGAAGCCGCCTCCGGTCCCGGCCACTTCCGCCGCGGCGACGCCGTAGGCCTTGCGCACGGCCGCCAGCTGCGCGCCGGTGCCGGTGCCGCCGACGAAGCGCGGGTCGAAGAACGCCAGGTACTCGGCCATCCGCGCCGGGTCGTCGCGCTTCGGATCGACGGTGATGTAGATCACCTGCACGTCGTCCGCCTGCCGGCCGAGCTTCGCGGTCGCCGCCTTCAGCGTCGCCAGCGTGACCGGGCAGACATCCGGGCAGGACGTGAAGCCGAAGCCGAGCAGCACGACCTTGCCGCGGTACGCGGCCAGGGTCAGCGGGGCACCGTGGGACCCCGACAGCGAGAACTCCGGCGCCA
>JAKFCL010000025.1:0-39698 GCA_036676665.1 Arenimonas sp.
GGCCGCTGCATCCGCGCGCCTGGCGGCGGCAGTTCGCGCTGCCGGCGACGGCGGTGCTCGCCGCCACCGCGGTGATGGTGTTCCGCGAAGGCCCGTGGGGCCTGGCGGTGCTGGCGGCGCTGCCGGTGGTGCTGGCGCGTGCGCACATCTGGGCGCGGCATGCCGGCTACAGCGTGTCCGACGGGCTGGTGGCCGTGCGCGAAGGCTGGCTCGAGCGCCACTGGCGCTTCGCCGAGACCGGCAAGCTGCAGGCGCTGCGGTTGTCGCGCTCGCCGTTCGACCGGCGGCATGGCATGGCGACGCTGCTGCTGGACACCGCCGGCGCCAGCCCGTTCGAGCCGCCGCTGCGGATCCGCTACCTTCCCGAGGCGGAGGCGCGCGCGCTGCACGACCGCCTCGCGCGCGAGATGGACCGCGGCGCTATTCGCGCCAGAACTGCGGGGTGAGCAGCACCAGCAGCGAGAACACCTCCAGCCGCCCGAGCACCATTCCCAGGGTGCCCAGCCACGTGGCGAAATCGTTGACGCTCGCGAAGCTGTAGGCGACGTCGCCGAGGCCGGGACCGGAGTTCGCCAGCGTCGCCACTACCGCGCCGTAGGATGTCTGGAGATCCAGGCCGGTGGCGTTCATGCCGATCACCAGCACCGCGAAACACAGCATCCAGATGGCGATGAAGCCGCTCACCGACAGCACCACGCTTTCGGATACGCGCTTGCCGCCCATCTTCACCAGGAACTGCGCCTTGGGATGCACCAGCTGCTTGATTTCGCGGTAGCCCTGGCGGACCACCATCACCACGCGGGCCACCTTCAAGCCACCCACCGTGGAACCCGCACAACCGCCGATCACGCCGATGGTGACGACCAGGAATGGGGCGGGGCCGGTCCAAAGATCGAAGCCTGAAACCACGAACCCGGTCGTGGTGATGTTGGAAACGACCTGGAAGGTCGCATTGCGGAAGGCGTCGCCCATCCCGGCGTAGTCGCCACCCAGCCAGAGGGTCGCTGCCACGATCACGCTGGTGCCGATCACGATGCGGATGAACGAGCGCAGTTCCGAATCCGAGCCGTACACGCCGAGCGATGCGCGCCGCCAGGCGATGTAGTGAAGACCGAAGTTGATGCCACCCAGCATCATGAACAGGATGGCGATCCACTCCAGCACGGGGCTGTTCCACGTGCCGAAGCCAGCGTCGTAGGTGGAGAAGCCGCCGGTCGAAACCGTGGACATCGCATGACCGATCGCGTCGAACAGGCTCATTCCGCCCACCCAGAACGAGGCCGCGCACATCACGGTCAGCCCGAAGTAGACCGCCCACAGCGCCTTGGCCGTCTCCGCGATTCGCGGGGTCAGCTTGGTGTCCTTCGTCGGCCCGGTGCTCTCGGCACGGAACAGCTGCGTGCCGCCGATCTTGAGCATCGGCAGGATCGCCACGGCCAGGATCACGATGCCCATGCCACCGAGGAACTGCAGCAGCTGCCGGTAGAACAATACGCTGCGCGGCAGGTCGTCCAGGCTGGGTATCACGGTCGCGCCCGTGGTCGTGAGTCCCGACGTGGCCTCGAATATCGCGTCCGTGTAGCTCAGGTTGGGCGGCCCATGGATGAACGGCAATGCCGACACCAGGCTGGCGAACACCCACGTCATGGTGACGATCAGGAAGCCGTCGCGCAGGCGCATTTCATATTTGACGTTGCGCGCAGGAAACCACAGGGCGACGCCCACCAGGAAGCTCACCAGGAAACTGCCGAAGAAGACACTCGGCGTCTCCGGTTCGCGCCAGATCAGCGCCAGCAGCGCCGGCGGCAGCTTGGTGAGCGACGACAGCACGATGATGACCCCGAGGATGCGCTGGATCGCGCGGAAGCGCTGACTCATCACAGCCAGGTCGCCCCGGTCTGGAAGAGCGCGCTGACCTTGGCCATCTCGCGCTTGTCCATCACGAACAGGATCACGTGGTCGCCGGGCTCGATGACGACGTCGTGGTGGGCGATCAGCAGCTTGTCGCCGCGGACGATGCCGCCGATGGTGGTCGCCGCCGGCAACTCCAGCTCCTCGAGCGCGCGACCGACCACCTGCGACGTGCGGCGGTCGCCGCGCACCACGGCCTCGATCGCCTCGGCGGCGCCGCGGCGCAGCGAGTACACGCGCGCCGGCGCGCCCTCGCGGATGTGCGCCAGCAGCGCTCCCAGCGTCACCAGCTGCGGGCTGACGGCGATGTCGATCGGGCCGCCTTCCACCAGTTCCGCATACGACGGCCGGTTGATCAGCGAGATCACCCGCGGGCAGCCCATGCGCTTGGCCAGCATCGCCGAGAGGATGTTGGCCTCGTCGTCGTTGGTCATCGCGCAGTAGACGTCGGTCTGGTCGATGTTCTCCTCGCGCAGCAGGTCCTCGTCGGCGCAGTCGCCGACCAGCACGATCGAGTTCAGCAGGTCCTCGGCGATGCTGCGGGCGCGTTCGCGCGAACGCTCCAGCACCTTCACCGAATAGCGCCCTTCGAGGCTGCGGGCGAGGTTGCGGCCGATGTTGCCGCCGCCGGCGATCAGCAGGCGCCGGGTCGGCTTGGCATCCAGCCGGCGCAGTTCGCCCATCACCGTCAGGATGTTCTTGCGGTCGGCGAGGAAGAACACCTCGTCGTCGACCTCGATCACGGTATTGCCTTCGGGCTTGACCGCCTTGCCCTGGCGGAAGATCGCCGCGACCCGGGCGTCGACGCCGTTGGGCAGGTGGTCGCGCAGTTCGCGGATCTCGTGGCCGACCAGCGCGCCGCCCTCGACCGCGCGCACGGCGACGAGCTGGGCGCGGCCGTCGGCGAAGTCCAGCACCTGCAGCGCGCCGGGAAATTCGATCAGGCGCTCGACGTGCCGGCACACCAGCTGCTCGGGGCTGATCGCCGCGCTGACCGCGGAGTGCTCCGGGTCGGCCAGCGCCGCCACTTCCAGGTACTGCGCCTCGCGCAGGCGGGCGACGCGGGTCGGCGTGCGGAACTGGTGCTGGGCGACCTGGCAGGCGATCAGGTTCACTTCGTCGCTGGAGGTGACCGCGACCAGCAGTTCGGCCTCCTCGGCACCGGCCTGGGCCAGCACGCTGGGCAGCGAGGCGTGCCCGACGACGGTGCGGATGTCGAGCTTCTCGGCCAGGTCGCGCAGGCGCTGGTGGTCGGTGTCGACGACGGTGATGTCGTTGTTCTCGGTCGCCAGCGCCGACGCCACCGAGGTGCCGACCTGGCCTGCGCCGAGGATGAGGATCTTCATGACGCCACGACCTTTGCCTGCTGCGCGGGGCCGGCGGAGGCCGGTGCGCGCCAGTCTACCGGGGCCGGCACCGGTGCGGCATCGGTCGCCGCGCAGCGCGTGGCCGACCCGGCACGCAGCAGCCACCAGGCGCGGCGATTGGCGACGCCGACGCGCCGGGCCTGGCCGTCGTCGAAATCCACGCACGCCAGCGCGTCGCTCTGCTGCACCATCAGGATGCGGCCGGCGGGATCGGCCGCGAGCCACGCCAGCCCGCGCTCGAGCTGGGTGCGCGGCGGTTGCCGGAATCCGAACTCGGCGACCGGTCCGACCGCCTGCAGCAGGTTCTGTTCCTTCCAGTCGACCAGGCCGATGGCCACGTCGTCGCCGGCCAGCTGGCGCGCCTGCCGCATCACCCCGCGGGCGGAGCTCTCCTCGTCGAGCACCGGATGCAGCACCGCGCCGTAGCCCACCCACAGCGCCACCAGCAGCGCGGCGCAGGCCGCCAGCGCGTGCCGAAGCCGGCCGAGCGCGGCGCCGAGCAGGCCGATGCCGCCCACGGTGACCAGCATTCCCCACAGCCAGACGGCTTCGCTTCCCAGCCCGCGGTCCTCGGCGAGGCTGCGCTCGAACCCCGGCTCGCCCAGCAGCGCCGCGAGCCCGCCGGCGAGCAGCGCCGACGACAGCACCAGCACGAAGGCCAGCACGGCGCGCCGGAACCCGACCCGTCCGGACAGCGCGTCCAGGTACGGCGCCGCCGCCAGCGCCAGCGCCGGCAACGCCGGCAGCAGGTACATGTCGCGCTTGCCCGCGCTTGCACTGAAGAACGCCAGCACCAGCAGGAACCACGCCAGCGGCAGCCACACCTTCGCGTCGCGCGCCCGCCACGCCTCGCGCCAGGGCTTGAACAGCCACGGCAGCGCCAGCGAGAACGGCAGCCAGAACAGCGCGACGACCTGCAGGAAATACCAGGCCGGCTCGTAGTGGTGCCACGGGTCGGCGTAGCGCTGCGCGGTCTGCTTGAACAGGATGTTGCGCAGGTACTCGTGCCGCGACGGGTCGTCGCTGGACAGGCCGATCAGCAGCAACGGCACCAGCCACAGCGCGATCGGCAGCAGGAAGGCCGCCACGCCGGCCCACCACCGGGGTGCGTTGCCCGGGCCGATCGCCGCCAGGCCCTGCCAGCGCCCGCGCGCCATCAGCGCGAAAGGCAGCAGCGCCAGCACCGGCAGGAACCCGACACCCTTGGTGATCACGCCCAGGCCCGCCGCCGCGCAGCCGGCCCAGTACCAGCGCCAGTGCGGTCCGAGCAGCACGTGCCGGCAGATGCCGTAGAAACCCACCGTCGTCATCAGCACCAGCGTCGGGTCGATCTGTGCACGCTTGGCCTGGTAGACGAACTGCAGGCTGGCGATCACCGCGGTGGCGGCCCAGAAACCGGCGCGCGGCGTCCACAGCCGTTTCGCCAGATCGTTGACCAGCGCCATCGTGCCCAGCGCCGACAGCAGCGACGGCAGCAGGAAACTCCAGCGCCAGCTGCCGATCAGCCCGTGCGCGAGCGCCAGCAGCCAGAAATAGACCGGCGGCTTGTCCGGATAAAGCTCCGAGCCGCGGTGCGGGAACAACCAGTCGCCGCTTTCCGCCATCTGCCGGGCGACCAGCACGAAACGCGGTTCGTCGGCGGGCCACGGATCGCGCAGGCCGTAACCGGCGGCCAGCACGGCGAACGCCACCGCGAACAACCACCCGATGCGCCGCGCGTCAGTACTCATGGGCGCGGACGATACCATCGCGCCCCGCGCCCGGGCTGCGCCCGATCAGCGTGCCGCGCGCTTTTCGAGCAGCGCATAGAAGAAGCCGTCCATGCCGTCCTCGCCGGGGAACCGCTGCCGGCCGGCGCCGGCCGCGCGGCCGTGGCGAGGATCGAGCGCGAGCGCGACCGCATCCGGCGTACGCGCGAGGAACGCGTCGACCTGGCGGTCGTTTTCGTCGCGCAGCACCGAGCAGGTGGCGTAGAGCAGCCGGCCACCGGCGCGCAGCGTCGGCCACAGCGCATCGAGCAGCGCCGCCTGCGTCGCCACCAGCGCCGGGATGTCGCCCGGGCGGCGATGCCACTTGATGTCCGGCTGGCGACGGATGATGCCGGTGGCCGAGCACGGCGCGTCGAGCAGGATCGCGTCGAACGGTCGGCCGTCCCACCACGCGGCGGTGTCGGCGGCATCGGCCGCGAGGGTGCGGACGCCCTCGGCGGAAAGGCCGAGGCGATCGAGCAGCTGCACGACCTGCCGCAACCGCCGCGCATCGACATCGAGCGCCAGCAGCTCGCCGCCGTCCAGGCGCTCGGCGAGCTGCGCGGTCTTGCCGCCCGGTGCCGCGCAGGCATCGAGCACGCGCGCGTCCGCGGCCGGGGCCAGCGCCTGCACGGCCAGCTGCGCGGCGGCGTCCTGCACGACGATCAGCCCGTCGTTCCAGCCGGGCAGCGACTGCACCGGCACGGACTCCTCGAGCCTCAGAGCATGGTCGGCATGCGCCGAAGGCGTGGGCGAATAACCCGCGGCGGACAGCACGTGCATCAGCGCCTCCCGATGGGTGCGCCGGGTATTCGGGCGCAGCCACAGCGGCGCCGGCTGGTTGTTGCCGGCCAGGATTGCGGCGAATTCCTCCGGCCAATCGCTGGCCAGCGCCTGCACCAGCCAGTCGGGATGGCTGCTGGCGATGCCCGGATCGTCGCTGGCCGGCCACGGCTCGCGCGAGGCCCGCCGCAGCAGCGCATTGACCAGACCGACGAGCGCCGTCTTGCCGAGCTCGCGCGCCGCCTCGGCGGTGGCGCCGACGGCCGCGTGCACCGGCAGGCGCAGCGCATCGAGCTGCGCCAGGCCGACCAGCAGCAGGCAGTGCACGGTGAATTCGCGGCCGCCCAGCGGCTTCTGCATCCACTCCCGGAGCGCGTGCTCGTAGCGGCGGCGATGGCGCAGCGCCTGGAAGCAGATCGCCTCGAGCAGTGCGCGATCGCGCGGGTCGGCGATGCCCGGCAGGGTCTGCGCCAGCGTCGTCTTCAGCGACCGGCCGTCGCCGAGCACGGCCACCAGCACGCGGGCGGCGGCGGCGCGGATCGCGGCGCCGGCCGGCGCGCTCATGCCGGCTTCAGCGCCGGACGGGCGTTGAGGTAGTCGCCCGCGGCCATCGGCCGACCGCCTTCGCGCTGCACCTGCAGCAGGCGCAGCACGCCCTCGCCGCACGCGACGTCGATGCCGTCGCGGCCGGCGCCGACCACGTCGCCGGGCGATCGCCCGCTCGCCGCGTCGAGCGCGACCGCCGAATGGATGCGCAGGCGTTCGCCCGCGAGCACCGCCTCGGCGACGGGCCACGGCTGGAACGCGCGCACCTTGTCGGCGAGCCTGCGCGCCGGCTGCGTCCAGTCCAGCCGGGCTTCGGCCTTGTCGAGCTTGTGGGCGTAGGTCACGCCATCGGCCGGCTGCGGTTGCGGCACCGGGTGGATCCCCGCGCACAGCGACGCCAGGCCGTCGCCGAGCACCTGCGCGCCGAGCGCCGACAGGCGGTCGTGCAGGCTGCCGCCGGTGTCGTCGGCATGGATCGGCGTGCGCAGTTCCAGCAGCACCGGGCCGGTGTCGAGGCCTTTTTCCATCTGCATCAGGCAGACGCCCGTCTCGCGGTCGCCGGCCTCGATCGCCCGCTGGATCGGTGCGGCGCCGCGCCAGCGCGGCAGCAGCGAGGCATGCACGTTCCAGCAGCCCAGGCGCGGGATCGCCAGCACCGCCGGCGGCAGGATCAGGCCGTAGGCGACCACGACCAGCAGGTCGGGCTGCACGGCGCGCAGTTGCTCGCGCGCTTCCTCGGACTTGAAGTTCTCCGGCTGGAACACCGGCAGGCCGTACGCGAGCGCCTCGACCTTGACCGGCGAAGGGGTCAGCTGCCGGCCGCGGCCGGACGGCCGGTCGGGCTGGGTCCAGACGCCGACGACTTCGCCGCCGCCATCCCGGACCGCGCGCAGGCAAGGCACCGAGAACGCGGGCGTGCCGGCGAAGGCGATCCGCAGCGACGCCATCAGGCCGCGTCGGACCCGCGCGCGGCCTTGGCCAGCTTCTTGCGCACCTGCTCGCGCTTGAGTGGCGACAGGTAGTCGACGAAGACCTTGCCGGCCAGGTGGTCCATCTCGTGCTGGATGCAGACGGCCAGCAGGCCGTCGGCCTCGAGCTCGAACGGGGCGCCGTCGCGGTCCAGCGCACGCACGCGCACCGAGTTGGCGCGGGTGACGTCGGCATAGATGCCGGGCACGGAAAGGCAGCCTTCCTGGTACACCTGGTGGCCTTCGGCCGACAGGATCTCGGGGTTGATGAACACCATTGGCCGACCCTTGTCCTCGCTTACGTCAAGGACGAGCAGGCGCCGGTGGACGTCGACCTGGGTCGCCGCCAGGCCGATGCCGGGGGCGGCGTACATGGTCTCGAACATGTCGTCGATCAGCTGACGGAGATCCGCGTCGACCCTGTCCACCGCCTTGGCGACGGTTCGGAGCCGGGGGTCGGGGAATTCAAGGATGGGGAGCTTGGCCATGGACGTACAGATGGGGAAGTCGGAACCGGACCTCAATGGGCCGGGTCGGAAGTATAGCGCGGGCAGGCTTGCAATCCGGGTCCGGGTTTGGGCTATAGTCGTCCAACCTGTCCGGGGAAATCAGGTGGATAGCCGCCATGTTTAAACGGCTTCTTGCAGTTGCAGCTACCGTGCTGCTCACGTTCGCGGGCGCCGTCATCGCGGCGGAGCTTCGCGCAGATCATCCATCCACGTATGTCGTCCAGAAGGGCGACACGCTCTGGGACATCGCTGGTCGATTCCTCGGGAAGCCGTGGCTGTGGCCCGAAATCTGGCAGGCGAATCCGCAGGTCGAGAACCCGCACCGGATCTATCCGGGTGATGTGCTGAGCCTGGTCTACATCGACGGCCAGCCGCGGGTCAGCACCACCGGCCCCGGCCCGCGCGTCGAGGCGGCGATCAACACGATCCCGCTGTCCGACATCGAGCCGTTCCTGAAGCAGTTCACCGTGGTCGACGACGTCGAGTCGCTGCCCTATGTGGTCGGCCTCGAGGAGAACCGGCTGTACAGCACCGCCGGCCAGCTCGTGTACGTGCGCAACCTGACCGGCGCGCAGCCGGGCCAGGTCGTCGACATCGCGCGTCCGGTCAACCTGTTCGGCGCCGGCAGGGGCAAGAACGGGCCGGGGCACTCGCCGCTCGATTTCCGCGGTGACGTCTACCATCGCCACTGGGCGCAGCCGCCCGTGGGCTTTGGCGAGGCCACCGGCGAGAAACTGGGCTACGAGCTGCTGGTGCACGCTACCGGCGAAGTCACGCAGATCCAGGGCGAGATCGCCGTGGTCGTGCTGCGCGACGAAGGCCGCGAGATCCGGGTCGGAGACCGCGTGCTGACGCCCGAAGCGCAGCCGTATGACCTGCACTTCATGCCGCGGGCGCCGGACTCGGTACCGTCGCATGGCCGCATCCTGGCGGTGGCCGACGGCATCCAGGCGGGTCCGAGGGTCGTGGTCGCGCTCAACATCGGCGCCCGCGACGGCATCCGCAACGGCCACGTGTTCTCGATCTGGCACGACGCCCCCGACCAGCGCGACCAGGTGCTGGATCGCGTGCGGGTCACGCCGCGTCCGGGCAAGCTCGACCTGCCGGACGATTTCCTCGGCCACCTGATGGTGTTCCGCACGTTCGACAAGGTCAGCTACGCGCTGGTGATGGATGGCATCCGGCCGGTCCGGCAGGGCGACATCCTGAAACATCCCGACTCCACGCAGTAAGCTTTTCCTACATCGCGGCGCCTTCGGGCGCCGCGATGCTGTCGGGGCCGTGAATCCAGACCGCGCCCTGCTCATCCTGCTCCGCGCCCACCTGCCCGACGCCCTGCTGCGCGCGCTGCTCGAAACGCATGCGCATGCCGACGCCTCGCTCGATGCCGCGCGCCACGGCGCGGGACTGGGGCTGAATCCCGTGCAGGCCGCGGCGCTGCGTCATCCCGATGCCGCCGCGCTTGCGAACGACCTGCGCTGGCTCTCCGGCGGGAGCCGCCGCCTCCTGGCCTGGAACGATCCCGACTACCCGTCGCTGCTGCGGCAGGCGCCCTCGCCGCCGCCGGTGCTCCTCGTCGAAGGCGACCCGCTGCTGTTGTGGCATCCGCAGGTGGCGATCGTCGGCAGCCGGCGGCCGACGCTGGCCGGGCGTGAACGCGCCCGCCACTTCGCCCGGATGCTGGCCGCGTCCGGCTGGGCGATCACCAGCGGCCTGGCCGAGGGCATCGACACGTGCGCGCACGAGGGGGCGCTGGAGATCGGCCGCACCGTGGCCGTGGTCGGCACCGGACCTGATGTCGCCTACCCGGCCGGCAACCTGCGGCTGCAGCAACGCATCGCCGCCGCCGGCTGCGTGGTCAGCGAACATCCGCCGGGGACGGGGGCGCTGGCCAGCCACTTCCCGTCCCGCAACCGGATTGTCGCGGGGCTGTCGCTGGGGACTGTCGTGATCGAGGCCGCGATGCGTTCGGGCGCGCTGATCAGCGCGCGGCTGGCGGCGGAATCGGGCCGCGAGGTGTACGCCCTGCCCGGCTCGCCGGACAATCCGCTGGCCCGCGGCTGCCATCGACTCATCCGGGAGGGCGCGGCCCTGGTGGAGTCGCCCGAGGAAGTGGTCGAAGCGCTGGCACCGGTGGCCGCCGGGCTCGCCGATTCGCTGCGGGCGAGGCTGGTGCCGGCACCGGGGACCGGGTCCGGGCACTCAGCCGCGGGACAGCCGGAGGACGATGCAGACCACAGCCTGTTGTGGTCAGCACTGGGTCACGACCCCACCCCTTTGGATGACCTGACCCGCCGGACAGGATTGACGGTTCCGGTACTGTCCTCCATGCTGCTGCACATGGAGCTGGACGGGCGCGTGGTCGCCGACAACGGTCGCTACGCCCGCCGCCGGTCCTGACCTTCCCATCGCGCCCCGGGGCGCAGGCTGAGGGTAATGAAAGAGACCATCCTGGATGTCCTGCTTTATCTGTTCGAGCACTACTTCTACGACGACCCCGACGCCGTCCGGGACCGCGATTCGCTCCAGAACGGCCTGATCCAGGCCGGCTTCAGCCCGGCGGAAATCCACAAGGCCTTCGACTGGCTGGACGAACTCGCCCGCCAGCGCCCGGTGTCGACCGTCGTCCGCCGCGACACGCCGGTGCGGGTGTATGCCGACACCGAACAGGACCGGCTCGACCTGGAATGCCGCGGCTTCCTGATGTTCCTCGAGAACAGCGGGGTCATCGACGCCGACCAGCGCGAACTGGTGGTCGACCGGGTCATGGCGCTCGACCAGGACGAAGTGGACGTGGACGACCTGAAGTGGGTCGTGCTGATGGTGCTGTTCAACCAGCCGGGGTCGGAAGCGGCCTACGCCTGGATGGAAAGCCAGATGTTCGAGGACGAGCCCGAGCCGGTGCACTGACGCCGGACGGAAGGCCGGCGCCCGCCCGCGGCGCCGGTTCCAGGGGAACGCCGCCCCCGTGCGGCCGGAGAAGCAGATGAACGACAGCGTCTGGTATTACGTCGATCGTTCCCGCCAGCGCCAGGGCCCGGTCACGGCCGCGGCGGTCGCCGAAGCCTGGCGCACCGGCGACGCCGACGATACGAGCCTGGTGTGGCGCGAAGGCCTGGCCGAATGGCTGCCGCTGGCCCATTTCCGGGAAGAACTCGGGCTGGCCGGCGAATCCGCGTCGCCCGGCACCGCGTCACCGGCACCGGTCCACGCCGCCCCGGCCCAGGCCGCCACGGCGACGACCGCGTATTCGCCCCCCACCGCCCTGCCGGCGCCGCCAAGGAAGTCCGGCAGCGGGTGCCTGATCGCCGCCATCGTCGGTGGCCTGGTCCTGCTGTTCTTCCTGGCGATCCTCGCGGCGATCGCCCTGCCGGCCTACCAGGACTACGTCGAGCGCGCCAAGGAGTTGGCCGAGGACACCGCCGGGGACGCGGCCTCCGCCGACTCGGATGCCGGTGGCACGACCGATTCCGGGACCCCCGAAGCGGGGTCGACCGACAGCGCGGTCGTCGCGATGGCGCTGGCCGAAGCGCGCCAGCACCAGGGCCTGGTGGACGATTTCGTCGCCAATACCGACCGCTGCCCCCGCGATCCGGGCGAAGTGGCGGTGCCTCCCGTCGTCACCCCGGGCGTGGCGGCGATCACGGTCGGCGAGGCCCGCACGGGCATGTGCACGATCGAGGTCGAATTCTCCGGAGACGGCTCACAATCCCTTTCGGGTGAACGACTTGTCTTGAGCCGGGACATCGCCGGCGACTGGTATTGCACCAGCGACATGGCCTCCCGCGACACCCTGCCGCCCGAGTGCCGTTGACCCCGGCCCGGGCGGCGTCCGCGCCCTGACGGGCTTCCGGCCCGGCTTGACAGCCCGGGCCGCGCTGGCGCCTTAATAAAAAAAGACCCCCGGCCCGCGAATCCTTCGCGGGCCGCGTCATCTTGGCGCCGCCTTCAGCGCGCCCAGCGGAGCATCCCCCCGGCCATGGCCAAGAACCTCCTCATCGTCGAGTCGCCTGCGAAGGCCAAGACGATCAACAAGTACCTGGGCAAGGACTTCCACGTCCTGGCCTCGTACGGCCACGTCCGCGACCTGGTCCCCAAGGAGGGCGCGGTCGACCCCGACAACGGCTTCGCGATGCGCTACGAGCTGATCGAGAAGAACGAAAAGCATGTCGAGGCCATCGCCAAGGCCGCCAAGGTCGCCGACGCCGTCTACCTGGCGACCGACCCGGACCGGGAGGGGGAAGCGATCAGCTGGCACATCTCCGAGATCCTGAAGGAGCGCGGGCTGCTCAAGGGCAAGGAACTGCACCGGGTCGTGTTCACCGAGATCACCCCCCGGGCGATCCGCGAGGCGGTGCAGAATCCGCGCCAGGTCGCCACCGACCTGGTCGACGCCCAGCAGGCGCGACGCGCCCTGGACTACCTGGTCGGCTTCAACCTCTCGCCGGTGCTGTGGCGCAAGGTCCAGCGCGGGCTGTCCGCCGGCCGCGTGCAGTCGCCGGCGCTGCGCATGATCGTCGAGCGCGAGGAGGAGATCGAAGCCTTCGTCCCGCGCGAGTACTGGTCGATGGAGGCCGAGCTCAATCATCCGCAGCAGGCGTTCACCGCCCGGCTGGTGAAGCTCGACGGGCAGAAGTTCGAACAGTTCACGATCACCGACACCGCCACCGCCGAAGCGGCGCGCGCCCGGCTGGTCAAGGCTGCCGGCGACGCGCTGCGCGTCACCGACGTGGTCAGCAAGGAACGCAAGCGGCGGCCGTCGCCGCCGTTCATCACCTCGACGCTGCAGCAGGAAGCCGCCCGCAAGCTCGGCTTCACCACCTCGCGGACGATGCGCGTAGCGCAGAAGCTCTATGAAGGCGTCGCGATCGGCGAGGAAGGCGCGGTCGGCCTGATCAGCTACATGCGTACCGACTCCGTGAACCTGTCGGTGGACGCGGTGGCCGAGATCCGCGACGTGATCGCCCGCGACTTCGGCACCGGCGCGGTGCCGGACAAGCCCAACGAATACAAGTCCAAGTCCAAGAACGCCCAGGAAGCACACGAGGCGATCCGGCCGACGTCGGCACTGCGCACGCCGTCGTCGATCGCGAAGTACCTCGACGACGACGCCCGCCGCCTGTACGAACTGGTGTGGAAGCGCACCGTCGCCTCGCAGATGGTGCCGGCGACGATGAACACCGTGTCGGTCGAACTGGCCGCCGGCAGCGAACACAGCTTCCGCGCCAGCGGCACCACGATCATCGACCCGGGTTTCCTGGCCGTGTACGAGGAAGGCAAGGACGCCAAGACCGCGGACGACGAGGACGAGGGCCGCAAGCTGCCGCCGATGAAGACCGGGCAGAACATCCCGCTCGGCAGCATCCACACCGACCAGCATTTCACCGAGCCGCCGCCGCGCTTCTCGGAGGCTTCGCTGGTGAAGGCGCTCGAGGAATACGGCATCGGCCGCCCCTCGACCTACGCCAGCATCATCCAGGTGCTGCAGAACCGCGAATACGTCTACCTCGACAACCGCCGGTTCAAGCCCAGCGACGTCGGCCGCGCCGTGGCCAATTTCCTCACCGGCCACTTCATGCAGTACGTCGATTACGACTTCACCGCCAAGCTCGAGGACGAACTGGACTCGGTGGCGGCCGGCGAAGCGGCCTGGGTGCCGTTGCTGGAGCGGTTCTGGAAGCCGTTCAAGGCGACGATCGACGAGAAGAGCGAATCGGTCGACCGCTCCGAAGCCACCGGCGCGCGCCTGCTGGGCACCGACCCGAAGTCGGGCAAGCCGGTATCGGTGCGGCTGGGCCGTTACGGACCGTTCGCGCAGATCGGCACCGCCGACGACGAGGACAAGCCCAAGTTCGCCTCGCTGCGGCCCGGCACCAGCATGCACACGATCACGCTCGAGGACGCGCTGCCGCTGTTCAACCTGCCGCGCACGCTCGGCGAGCACGAAGGCAAGGCGGTCTCCGTGGCGATCGGCCGTTTCGGTCCGTTCGTGAAGCTGGGCGACACCTACGCGTCGCTCGGCAAGACCGACGACCCGTACACGATCGGCTTCGAGGAAGCGGTCGAACTGGTGCGCGCCAAGCTCGAGATGATCGCCAACCGCACGATCAAGGTCTTCCCCGGCACGGAGATCCAGGTGCTCAACGGCCGCTACGGCCCGTACATCACCGACGGCGAGAAGAACGGCAAGATCCCCAAGGATCGCGATCCGGCCAGCCTGACCCAGGCCGAATGCGAGGCCCTGCTGGCCGAAGGCAAGCCGGTCCGCAAGGGCGGCCGCTTCGGCAAGAAGGTGCCGGCGAAGAAGGCGGCCAAGAAGGCCACGAAGGCCACCAAGGCCGTGAAGGCGGAGCCCGCGGAAGGGGCGGCCAAGCCGGCCGCCAGGAAGGTGGCGAAAAAAGCCGCCGCCCGGAAAAAGGCGCCCGCCAAGAAGGCCGCCAAGAAGGCGGTCGCGAAGAAACCGGCGGCGCTTTCGGCGAAGAAGCCCGCTCCCACCGCGGCTCCGGCGCGCAAGCGCGCCTGATCCGCGGGCCGGCGCGCCCGCCCGGGGCCGGACCCCGCCGACCCGAACCGCACGCGGCGTCCTCCGGACGCCGCGAAACTGAATCGCCGGGAAATATCTTCAACGCGAACATCACGCGCTGATCGCGCACGCCAGTCAGTCGGGATTTACACTCGCCTCGCGCCCGACCCGAGGAACACATCGCCATGAACCTGTTCAAGACTTTTCCGCTCGCGCTGACACTCGCGCTGGGTGTCGCTTCCGCCGCGGCCTCCGCCGCCACGGCCCCCGTCACCCGCGTCGACGGCGAACCCACGCTCGGCGCCAAGGCCGAGGTCGTCGTCAATTGGCGCGCGCCCGCGGCGGCGACGTCGCGGATGGTGATGCGCGACCTGGACCTGATGCGGATTGCCGAACTGCAGAAGCGCAATCGCCGGGACAACGTCGCCGTGCAGATCGGCATCAGCCGCAAGCTGTCCGAAGCCGCGACGGCGATGCCGGCATTGCGCTGGACCAAGGTCGCCGGCGGTTCGGTCGCCCGCCTCGAGGTCGGCTCCCCCGATGCACTCGGCCTGCGCGTGGGCCTGGCGTTCGACTCGATTCCGGCCGGCGCCGAACTGCGCGCCGCCGGCTCGCTGGCACCCGACCGCATCCAGCTGGCCACCGGCGAACAGCTGCGCTGGCAGTACCGCACGGCGGGCACGTACTGGAGCCCGAGCACCGACGGCGACCGCCAGACGCTCGAGCTTTTCGTTCCGGAAGGCACCCGCACGGCCCTGGTCAGGATGCGCGTGGTCGAGGTCTCGCACCTGCTGTCCAACAGCATCGAACGCTTCTCGCTCGCCAAGGCCATCGGCGATTCGGACTTCTGCGAGGTCGACGTCATCTGCCGCACGGCGACGCTGGGCGCGAATTACGTCAACACCAAGAACGCGGTCGCGCGGATGGTGTTCACCGTCGGCGGCGATTCGTACACCTGCACCGGCACGCTGCTGGCCGACACCGTCACCACGACGCAGATCCCGTATTTCTGGACCGCCGACCACTGCATCGACAACGCGACCGTCGCGGCGACCCTGAACACCTTCTGGGGCTTCGAGGCCACCACCTGCGGCAGCGGCATCGCCGCGGCCAACACGCAGCGCGCCGGCGGTGCCGACTACCTGTTCTCCGACAACGGCGCGACCGGCACCGACGCGGCGCTGCTGCGCCTGCGCGACACCCCGCCGGCCGGCGCTTTCTTCAACGGCTGGAATGCGAACGTCCTCAACAATGGCGTCGGCGTGCTGGCCGTGCACCATCCGCAGGGCGACCTCAAGAAGAGTTCGCTGGGCAGCAAGGTCAGCCAGGACACCACCCTGCACGAAGTGGGCTGGACCAGCGCCACGACCGAACCGGGCAGCAGCGGCTCGGGCCTGTTCACCTCGACCGGCACCGGCGGCGCGTACGAACTGCGCGGCGGCCTCTACGGCGGTACCGCCAGCTGCGCCAATACCGGCAGCATCGGCAACACCCAGAACCGCGACTACTACTCGCGTCTTGACGTCGTCTACGACGACGTCAAGGCATGGCTGGCGCCGACTTCCACGGCCCCGGGCCCGACGCGCGACTACACCGGCGCCTGGTACGTGCCGACGGAGTCGGGCTGGGGCTTGACCGCCTTCCAGTACGACAACGCCTCGAAGACGCTGTTCGTGCTGTTCTTCATCTACGACGCGAACGGCGTCGCGAAGTGGTACGAGCTCGGCGGCGGCTGGACCGCGAACGACGTCCGCAGCGGCCAGGTGATGGAGTCCAACGCCGGCCAGCCGTGGAGCACGACGTTCAATCCGTCGCTGCGCACCTTCACCCCGGTCGGCACGGCGACGCTGACGTTCAGCTCGGCCACGACGGCGAACCTGAGCTTCACGGTCAACGGCGTCACCCGCAACGTCGTGGTGCAGAAGCTGTAAGGGCCACGCGCGCCCGGCGCCCCCGCGCCGGCCGCGACGGATCAGTCCCCGGACCGCGGCAGGCGACTGCCGCGGTCTTTCTTCGCCTGCTCGACGATCCGGCGGACGTCGGCCAGCAGCTCCGGCGCGTCGTAGACGATGCCGCCGCGAATCGTCCAGCGCACGCCGCCCACCCGCTGCAGCGTGCCGTCGGGGCCCAGCCGCGAATGGCCGGTGCCGTACAGCACCTTCAGGTTCGCCAGCGGGTTTTCCGCGACCACGACCAGGTCGGCGAACTTGCCCGGCTCGATCGATCCGATCCGGTCGGCGGCGCCCAGCGCCTCCGCGCCCGACAGCGTCGCCGCGCGGATCACCTCCAGCGGATGGAAACCCGCCTCGCGCAGCAGTTCGAGCTCCTCGATCGTGCCGAAGCCGTAGGTCTTGTAGATGAAGCCCGAATCGCTGCCGACCGTGACGCGGCCGCCACGATTCTTGTAGTCGTTCACGAACGCCATCCAGCGCCGGTAATTGTCCTTCCAGGCGACCTCCTCCTCGGTCCCCCAGTCGAAGAAGAAGCTGCCGTGGTTGCCGCGGTTGGGGGTGAAGAAATCCCACAGCGCCGGGTGCGTGTACTGCGCGTGCCAGTCGGCGTTGCGCGCGCGCATCAGGTCGCGCGTGGCCTGGTAGATCGTGAAGGTCGGGTCGAGCGTGAAGTCGAGTTCGAGAAGTTCGCGCATCACCGCCTCGTAGCGATCGCTGCCCTTCGTGCTGGCCTGGGCCCACAGGCGCCCGGCCTGGCCGAAGCGGTGCTGTTCGTCGAGGAAGTTGTAGTCGGCCGGGTACTGCTGCACGGTCTGGCCGTCGAACAACGCCTCGGGCAGGCCGTACCAGTGCTCCATCGTCGTCAGCCCCCAGCGTGCGGTGGTGAGCACGTTGACGCGCGAGACGTCGAGCTGGGCGTGGTGGCAGGCGCTGCGCAGTCCGAGCTTCTTGAGTTCGGCGAAGGCCGCTTCGAGGATGTCCGGGCGGTAACCGAAGCACTTCATGCCCAGGGCGCCGGCCCGGGCGATCGAGCGCACCCACGCACGGGCCTGATCGGGCGTGGTGATCGGGCCGTCGTGGCCCGCGCCGAAGAAGACGTACGGGAAGATGCGCGGCGCGGCGATGCGCCCGGCCTCGCTGCGGCGGCTCTCGGACACGCACCAGTCGACGCCGTTGCCGCAGCCCGGATCGCGCACCGTCGTGATGCCATGGCCGAGCCACAGCTTGTAGACGTATTCGGCGGTGACCCCCTGCTCGTCGCCGCCGATGTGGCCGTGCATGTCGACGAGGCCGGGCATCACGTACTGGCCGGCCAGGTCCATCTCGCGGCCGCCGGCTTTCAGCTTCGGGCGCGATTCGGGATCGATCGGGTGGTTGGCGGTGCCGACGATCACCACGTCGACGATGCGGTCGCCCTCGACGACGATGTCGACCGGGCCGTAGGCCGGCGCGCCGGTGCCGGTGATCACGGTCGCCCCGCGCAGGATCAGCTGCGGCCACGGCCCCTCGCCTTCGTCGCGGTCCGGCGCCGCCGGGATGGCGGCGCGCGCCGACGAAGCCAGCAGCAGGGCGAGGATGAACGGAAGGCGGCTCATGGAAGCTCCTGGTCTGGAGTTGCCGCCGGGGCGGGCGGAGAATGCCGGCATGTCGCCACTCGGCTGGTCCAGCTTAGCCATTCTGCTCGCCGTCGTCGGTCCGTCCGCGGCGGCCGAACAGATCACGATCTACCGCTGCCAGGACAGCGGCGGCGCGGTGACGCTGCAGGACGAACCCTGCCCCGCCGGCCAGACCGCGACCAGCCGCAGCATGCAGCGGCCGCAGGACCCGCCGTCGCGCGCGGCGACCCCGCCCACGACCGACGCCGCTTCCGACCTGGACCCCGACGACGGCTACGCGCCGATGCCGCCGCCGACGGGCCTGCCGTGGCCACCGCCGCCGATGTTCCAGTGCACCGACTACGACGGCGAGGTGCGTTTCAGCGAGGACTATTCGCCGAACACGCGCTGCGTGCCGCTGTCGGTGCTGGGATATCGCATGCAGGACGGTTCCGACGCAGCCGCCACCTGCCGCTGGGTGCAGGAATCGTGCCTGCGCATCGACGACCAGAGCGCCTGCGTGCAGTTCCGCGCCAAGCTCAAGCAGGCGCGCTCGGACGCGCTGCACGCCTTCAGCGACACCGCCGCCTACCGCAAGTCGGAAGCCGAACGCCTGGCCCGCATCGTCGACGAAAGCTGCCGCTGAGCACCTCGCTCAGAAGCCGTAGCGCAGGAAACCGCCGTCGACCGCGATGCATTCGCCGGTGACGTAGCTCGACGCGGGCAGGCACAGGAAGCCGACCGCCGACGCCACCTCCTCCGGTTCGCCGATGCGGCCCATCGGCGTGCGGGCGATCACCTCGTCGAGGTAGTCCGCGTCGGCGAGCTTGCCCGACGTGCGCCGCGTGCGGATGTACCACGGTGCCACCGCGTTGACGCGCACGCCGTCGCCGGCCCACTCGCAGGCCAGGTTGCGGGTCAGCTGGTGCAGCGCCGCCTTGGTCATGCCGTACGGCGAGCCGCTGCGCACGTGCGTGGCGCCCGAGACCGAGCCGACGTTGACGATCGCCGACGCCGCATGTTCGCTCAGCAGCGGGAACGCGAACCGGCTCAGCTCGAATGCCGAGAACAGGTTCACCTCGAACAGCTGCCGCCATTCGTCCTCGGCGTAGTCCATCGTCGCGCGGGTGACGTTGCCGCCGGCGTTGTTGACCAGGATCTGCAGGCCGTCGCCGAGGTCCTCGACCCAGTCGAAGATCTCGCGGCGCTGCTCGGCATCGGCGACGTCGGCGGCGAACGCCCGCACCTGCGCCGAGGGGTGGGCTTCCTCCAGCTCCAGCCGCGTGGACTCGAGCTGGGCGGCATCGCGGGCCACCAGCATCACGTCGGCGCCCAGGCCCAGCAGTTCGGCGGCGATCGCCCGGCCGATGCCGACGCTGGCGCCGGTCACCAGCGCCACCTGCCCGTCCAACCGCCATCGGTTCGTGCTCATCGGCGCCTCCGTGTCGGGCGTAGGATAACGGGCATCCCGGCTGCCGAGGAGGACACGATGATCCGCACCGTGCTGTTGACCGCCGTGCTGGCGCTGCTCGCCGGCTGCAGCAAGCCGCCGCCCGATCCGGATGCACCACCGGACCCGCAGGCCTCGGCCCTGCGCGAATCGATCGAGGAACCGCTCGACAAGGCGCACGCGGTCGAGGACGCCAGCGCCGAACGCGAGGCCGAACGCGACCAGGCCCTCGAGGACGCCGGCGGCTGAGCCGCCGGACCCGGAAACGACGAAGGCCCGGGTCGCCCCGGGCCTCCGCGGTCCGCCTGCGCGCCGCTTAGTACGCGCAGAGGCAATGCGCCACGGCGCGGAAGGGCGTGCGGCCGCTGCGGTCGAGCCAGCCGATCTCGCGTTCCACGTTCGCCAGCGTCTGCCGGTCCAGCAGCAGCGGCGTCGGCGCCAGCACGCGCAGGAGGCCGTCCAGGCGGCTGTTCTGGCCCATGTTCACGACGAACTGCTCGAACGGCGTCAGCGGCTTTTCGACGTAGCGCACGCCGTGCGCGCCGGGCTCGAGCTTGGCCAGCGTCGCCGCATGCGCGAGCGCCGCATCGAGGCCGCCGAGTTCGTCGACCAGGCCGCGCTCCTTCGCCTGCGCGCCGCTCCAGACGCGGCCGCGGGCGACCGCGTCGATCTTGGCGACGGTGCTGTCGCGCGCCTCGGCGACCTTGCCGGTGAAGTCGGCGTAGCCCTTGTCGATGATCGACTGGATGACGATGCCGACGTTCGGGTCCAGCGGCCGGGTCGGGTCCAGCGCCCCGGCAAGCGGCGTGGTGCCGACGCCGTCGGTGCTGATGCCGAGCTTGTCGAGCACGCGCGGCACGCTCATCCACAGGCCGAAGATGCCGATCGAGCCGGTGATCGTCGATTCGTCGGCGTAGATCCGGTCGGCGTTCATCGAGATCCAGTAGCCACCGGAGGCGGCCACGTTGCCCATCGACACGACCACCGGCTTGCCGGCGGCCTGGGTGAGCTCCACCTCGCGGCGGATCAGCTCGGACGGAAACACGCCGCCGCCGGGGGAATCGACCCGCAGCACGACGGCCTTGACCTTCTCGTCCTCGCGCGCCTGCCGCAGCAGCGCCGACGTCGATTCGCCGCCGACGATGCCCGGCGGCATGTCGCCGTCGACGATCTCGCCCTGCGCGACGACCACGGCCACCTGCGGCCGCGGATCGATGCCCAGGTTCTCGCGGGCGACGTGCGCGAGGTAACCGGACAGGTCGATCTGCCGGAACGTCTTGGTGTCGTCCTCGACCACGCCGCGCTCGCCGAGCAGGCGCTCGAGCTCGTTTCCGGTCATCAGGCCGTCCACCAGCTTCTCGTCCAGGGCCAGCTTCGCGGTGTCGCCGCCGGCGGCCTGCACCCGTTCCGGGAACTGCACGATCATCTCGTTGAGCGCGGCCGAATCGAGCTTGCGCGCGCGGGCGATGTCGGCGACGAAGCGGTTCCACACGTCGGTCATCCAGAACAGGTCGGCCTCGCGCGCCTCCGGCGACGCCGCGTCGAGCACGTAGGGTTCGGCCGCCGACTTGTATTCGCCGACCTTGAACAGGTGCACGTCGACGCCGAGCTTGTCCTGCAGGCCCTCGCGGTAATACATCCGGTAGCGGCCCAGGCCCTCGATCAGCACCAGGCCCTGCGGGTCCAGGTAGACCTCGTCGGCCTGCGCGGCGACGTAGTACTGCTTCTGGTCCATGCCCGACCCGAACGCCACGATCTCCTTGCCGGCCGCGCGGAACTCGCGCAGCCCCGCCGCCAGGTCGCGCAGCGCGGCGAAACCGGCGGCGCTGAAGCCGTCGGTCAGCAGCACGATGCGGTCGATGCGCTTGTCGTCCTTGGCCGCGTCGATCGCCTTGAGCAGGTCGCGCAGCTGGATCTCCGGCTGGTCCTGCCCCATCGCGCGATTGAACGCGCGGTCGGCCGGCGACGAGCTGTACTGCTCGACCAGCGCACCTTCCAGGTCGAGCACCAGCGCGCTCTTCGCGTGCAGCGGCATCGCCCCCGAGCTCGCCAGGATGGCCGCCAGCACGATCACCACGATGAGCAGGAAGATCAGGTTGAACACCAGCTGGCGGGTGAAGTTGATCGTGCTCCAGATACCGCCGAGCACGCGCCGGATCGGCCCGCGTTGTGACTCAGACATGGGAAACTCCGATGAATCCAGCGGCCAGCATACCGGCCCGGTCCCGGCGCCGCATGCGCCTCAGGTCACGTGCCTTCCGGCACGGCACGGCGTGAAAGCCGCCAGAAACGCCAGCCCAGCAGCGTCGCCGCGGCGCTCAGGCCGAGGATCAGCCCGGTCCACAGCCCCGGCGCCCCCCCGCCCTTCACCAGGCCCAGCCAATACCCGAGCGGCAGCCCCAGGCCCCAGTACGCGAGCACGGTGATGAACATCGGCACGCGGGTGTCCTTGAGCCCGCGTAGCGCCCCGGCCGACAGCGCCTGCAGGCCGTCGGGATACTGGAACACCGCCGCGTAGGCCATCAGCAGCGTCGCCAGCGCGATCACCGCCGGATCCTTCGTGAACAGCGCCGCCAGCGCGCCGGCGGCGAACACCAGCACCACCGCCGAGATCGTCTGCGCGAGCATCGCCAGCGAATAGCCGGCGGCCGCGGCCCAGCGCACGCCGGAGCGGTCGCCGGCGCCGACCGCGTGTCCGACCCTCACGGTCGTCGCCATCGCCACGCCCAGCGGCACCATGAAGCACAGGCTGGCGACCAGGATCGCGATCTGGTGCGCGGCGATCTGCGTCGTGCCCAGCTGCCCGATCAGCAGCGCGGTGGCGACGAACAGGCTGCCTTCCATGAACACCGACACGCCCATCGGCAGGCCCAGCGTCAGCAGGTCGCGGATCGGCCGCCAGCGCGGCGGCTCGAAGCGCGCGAACAGGCCCAGGTCGGCGAAGCGCGGCGAATGCCACAGGTAGGTGGCCAGCGCTGCCGCCTGGCACCACAGCGTGGTCGCCACGGCATAGCCCAGCCCCGCGGCGCCGAGGCCGGCCCCGAACATCAGCGCCCAGCCCAGCGGCACCAGCAGGAACAGGCCGGCGATCCCGAACACCATCGCCGGCTTCGTCCACGCCACGCCCTCGCTGAGGTTGCGCAGGCAGAAATACAGCGCCAGCGCCGGCGCGCCCCAGCTGATCGCCGCGAGGAACGCCACGGCTTCCGGCTGCGCCTCGGGGGCGATGCCCATCGGCGCGAGCGCGAGCGCGCCGGCGCGCACGACGCCGATCAGGCCCACGCCCAGCGCCAGCGCCAGCCACAGCGACTGCCGGAACACCGCGCCGATCTCGCCGCGGCGGCCGGCGCCGTTGAGCTGGGCCACCGTCGGCGGCACCGCCATCAGCACGCCGATGCTGACCAGGATCACCACCGACCAGATCGCGCTGCCGATCCCGACCGCCGCCAGCGTCACCGGCCCGTGCCGGCCGGCGAGCGCGGTGTCGACGATGTTCATCGCCATCGACGACGCCTGCCCGAGCACCAGCGGCAGCGCCAGCGCGAAACTGACGCGCATTTCCCGGCGCAGGCGGGCCAGGCGGGACTCGGAATGACTCAAGGCGGGGACCGGCGGCGGTGGCCCGATATAGTAGCGGCTGCCGAACAGGGTCACCGCCATGTCTATCGAGTCTCCCTCCCCGCCCGCCGACGCCACCGCGCCTGCAGGCCCCGGGCCCGCGGCGGGCGCGGCGCCAGACGTCGCCGTCGCGATGCCGGCGCGGCGCTGCCAGAACTGCGGCGAACCGCTGCTGGGCGAGCACTGCTACTCGTGCGGGCAGCCGACCAAGGGCCTGGTGCGGCATTTCAGCAGCATCATCGGCGACTTCCTCGATTCGGTATTCGAGCTCGATTCGCGCATCCTGCGCACGCTCGGCCCGCTGCTGCTGCGCCCGGGTTACCTGAGCCAGGAATACTTCGCCGGCCGCCGCGTGCGCTACGTCAGCCCGGTGCGGCTGTTCGTGTTCCTGAGCATCATCACCTTCTTCGCCGCGCAGCTGAGTTTCAGCATCACCGGCGATGGGCCCGGCGAAAGCCCGATCGTGGTCGACCCGGGCGATGACACCGACACCAACCGGCTGCGCTCGGCCACGACGGTGGCGGAGGTCGAGAAGATCCGCGACGGCGCCGTCGCCGAGCTGCGCAAGGCGCGCGCGGAAGCGGCCAACGTGCCCGGCGTCGGCGTCGGCCTGGAGATCGCCGAACAAGGCGTGATCAACGAGGCCGAACGCCGCATCGCCGCCATCCGCAAGTCCGAGGAGACCGGCGAGCCGCTGCCGATCGCGCAGGACGACGACGGCACGATCAGCTTCAACGGCACGCCCTGGGACGCCAAGACCAACCCGGTGCGGATCGGCTGGCTTCCGGACGCGGTCAACGACAAGCTCAATGCCAGTGCCGGCCGCGCCCAGAAGAACGTCCAGCGCATCAAGGAGGACCCGAACCTGTGGAAGGACGCGTTCCTGGCGACGGTGCCGACGACGCTGTTCGTTCTGCTGCCGCTGTTCGCACTGCTGCTCAAGGTCGCCTACGTGTTCAAGCGCCGCCTGTACATGGAGCACCTGATCGTGGCGCTGCACAGCCACAGTTTCCTGTGCGCCGGCCTGCTGCTGGCGATGCTGCTCGACGCGCTGGCGGGCTGGACGGCGTCGACGCCGGTGTCGCCGGTGTTCGGCGCGCTGGAGGTCGCCACGCTGGTGTGGCTGCCCATCTACCTGCTGCTGATGCAGAAGCGTGTGTACGGCCAGGGCTGGATCATGACGCTGCTCAAGTACGGCGTGCTCGGCACGTGTTACTTCGTGCTGCTGAGCCTCGGCGCCGCGGTGAGCATGGCGGTCAGCCTGGTGTCGTTGTGACCGGTGTGCTGTATGAAGTGACGCTGCGCGCGCGCCCGGCGATCGCCGCGGAACTGCAGGCGTGGCTGCACGTGCACATCGCCGAGATGCTGGCGCTGCCGGGATTCCTCGACGCGCGCCTGTCGATGCCGGTGCCCGACGACGAAGACGCCGCGGAGTTCTGCTGCCAGTACCGGCTGCGCGACGCGGCGGCGCTGGATGCCTACCTGCGCGAGCACGCGCCACGGATGCGCGAAGACGGCCTGCGGCGCTTCGGCGACGGATTCAGCGCGCAGCGGCGGGTGCTGCGGATCCTCGCGGACTTCCCGTGATGTCGGGCCGGCGCGCCTGCCGGCGGCGCGGGCGCTAGTCGAGCCGGCTGCGGATCAGCGCCTCGCGCTGCGCCGGCGGCGCCGCCACCAGGTCCCGGCGCAGCTTCTCGCGTTCGCTCGCCGGCAGCCGCCGCGCGAGCTCCTTCAGGTCCGTCCGTCCCTGCGGCGACAAGCCGCGCAGCAGCGCGAGCATCGCCGGGCGTTCGGCCTCCGACACGAAGGCGAACAGCGGCCGCAGGCCGGCGAAATCGCCACCCAGGCGCGGGCCCAGCCACCAGTCGGCGCGCTCGTCGGACGGCAGCGCGTCGAAACTGGCACGCAGGACACGACGCTCGGCCTCCGGCAGTGCCGCCACCTGCTTCGCGAGCCGGCGCAGCTGCACCTGCTCGTCGCGCGGCAGCGCTTCCCAGGCGGCGAACGGCGCGCGCCAGCGGGCACGGTTCGCGGCCGGCAGGCGGTCCCAGGCCTGCATGCGTTCGACCAGCGCCCGCTGTTCGGCGGCCGGCAGGCGCTGCCAATGGGTGGCGTTGGCGCGCAGGCGGGCGCGGGTCGGCTCGTCGAGTCCGGCCCAGGCGCCGGCCAGCGGCGCCAGCAGTTGTCGCTGGCCGGGGTCGAGCTGCTGGAACGCGGCAGCCGGCAGCATCGCCAGCGCGAGCAGCAGGCCGACGGCGAGGCGGCGGTCAGGGCGCATCGGGGTCGACCTCGGCGTCGGGGGCCGCGGCCGGTTCGGACGCCGCCGCCGCCGGGGCGCCGGAGGCATCTTCGGCGCCCGTGTCGGCTTCGGCGAGCTCCTCCGGATGGTTCGCCAGCCAGCTCAGCAGGGCGACGTCCTCGGCGATCTTGGCGCCGGCCGGGTCGGCCAGCTGCGCGTAGTCCGGGTGCATCACCACGTCCGACGGCGACAGCGCCCCGGCGGCCGCCACCGCGGGATCCTGCGGCAGGCCTTCGGTGCCACCCGGCGGCAGGTTCGAACGCGGACCGATGAAGGTCGCCGCGAACGCCAGCGCCAGCAGCGCCACGAGGCCCCAGAGGACCCGCAGGAGCCAGCGCGGGCGCGGGACGGGGGTGGATGGCTCGGGCTCGGGCGAGCCCGCCAGCACGCGCTGGCGCAGCGTGGACAGGGTCTCGGTGCGTTCCTCCGGCAGCGTTTTCACCTGGCGGTGCAGACGCTCGCGCAGCGTGCGCAGGGTCGCGTAGCTGACTCCGGCGTCGCCCAGCTGCTGCAGCGCCCGCTGCAGGGCGAACCGGTAGGTGTCCTCGCTGACGCCCATCACCTGGGCGGCGTGCTCGAAATCCAGGCCCGCCACCAGCCGCAGCAGCAGCGCGGCCCGGGGCCCGCTGCCGAGCGTCGTCAGCTCGGGCACGCCGCCGTCGCCGGTCGACAGCTCGGGCTGCGCCAGCAGCAGCGACCAGAACCCGGCCGGCCAGGACGACAGCGGGCTGAGGGTCGAAAGGGTCTGGAACGCGTGGATCGTCCGCCCGAGGGCCGCTTCGGCGTCCCGTTCGTGACCGCACTGGACCTGGGCGAAGACATAGGCCCGCCGTTCGATGCCACGCAGGAATGCGGACAACGCCGAGGAGACCGGGGGGTTGGGAGACGTCGGGGAGTCAGGCATCGGTCGACATTCTATCGACCTGAACGCGATGACCGGGCGATTGACAGCGGCGAATTCCGTGCTCAGCCAAGCCCGGCGCGGCTTCCGGCGTGGAACGTTGTGCACAGCGCCAATCGATGCTGGGAAAAACCGTCATCCGGGTCGGCCTTCACCGTCATGATCATTTCGTGAAAGAGCCAACTGGTTGATATTCAAGGTTTATGGCGTCTTGGTTAAAAAATGCTCATGGCGGCTCAGGGCCCCTTATGACGGGGGGTGCGCAGTGCCGCCCGAACGGCCTTCCACAGACTTATCCACAAACGATGTGGATAACGGGGATTAGCAAGGGTGAACAGTGGCTTAGCCCCTTTTCATGAAAGTTCTTACAGCAATGACGTGCAACTGACCCTTTCCGGCTCGGGACCCGGCCGCAGGCTAGAATCGGTCATGCCCGCCGCCCCCGAAACCGCGCTGCGCATCGCCCTGCCGGTGCCGCTGCCGCGCCTGTTCGACTACCTGCCGCCCGCGGGCGCGACGCCGGGGCCGGACTGGATCGGGCGCCGGGTGCGGGTGCCGTTCGGCCGCGGCGACGGGGAACAGGTGGGCATCGTCGTCGAAGTCGTCGAGCCCGGTGGCGAGCTCAAGCGTGCGCTCGCGTGCCTGGACGAGGCCCCGCTGCTGGCCGGCGAACTGCTCGACAGCCTGCGCTGGGTCGCCGGCTACTACCACGCGCCGCTCGGCGAGGTGCTGGCCACCGCCCTGCCGGTCGCGCTGCGGGCCGGGCAACCGCTGCCCGGCACCGGCCGGCAGGGCTGGCAGCGGACGCCGGCCGGGCACGAGGCCGCGGCCGCCCCCGGCCGCGACGGCCGGCCCCGCCGCCTGCTGCTGGCGCTTTCCGACGAACCCCGCGACGAGGACCGGCTCGACCGGGAAGAACCGGACTGGCGCGAGCCGATGCGGGCGCTGGCCCGGCGCGGACTCGTCGAACGGGTGCCGCTGGCGGGGCCGCCGGTGGCCGCGATCCGGCCCGGGCCGGTCCTGATGGCCGGCCAGGCGGCGGCGCTGGCGGCGCTGCGCGACGGCGACGGCTTCCGCGTCTGCCTGCTCGAGGGCGTGACCGGCAGCGGCAAGACCGAGGTCTACCTGCAGGCCATCGCCGACGCGCTCGCCGCCGGCCGGCAGGCGCTGGTGCTGGTGCCGGAGATCGGCCTGACGCCGCAGACGCTGGCGCGCTTCCGCGAGCGCCTCGGCGTGCCGGTGCTGGCGATGCATTCGGGCCTGGCCGACGGCGAGCGCGCCCGCGCCTGGACGGCGATGGCGCGCGGCGAGGGACGGGTGCTGGTCGGCACCCGCTCGGCGGTGTTCTGCCCGTTGCCGCAGGCCGGGCTGATCGTCGTCGACGAGGAACACGACAGCTCCTACAAACAGCAGGACGGCGTGCGCTACCACGCCCGCGACCTGGCCGTGGTGCGCGCCCGCGCACTGGGCGTGCCGGTGCTGCTGGGCAGCGCGACGCCGTCGCTCGAATCGCTGCACAACGCCAACGCGGGCCGGTACCGGCACCTGCGCCTGGATCGCCGCGCCGGCGACGCGAAACCGCCGTCGGTGCGCGTGCTGGACGTACGCAAGCGCCCGCTGGCGAACGGCCTGTCGTCCGAACTGCTCGATGCCGTCGGCCGCTGCATCGAGCGCGGCGAACAGGCGCTGGTGTTCAAGAACCGCCGCGGCTACGCGCCGGTGCTGCTGTGCCACGACTGCGGCTGGAGCGCCCACTGCCGGCGCTGCGACGCGGCGATGACGGTGCACAGCGGCGGCCGCCGGCTGATCTGCCACCACTGCGGTGCCCGCGCGACGCCGCCCAATGCCTGCCCGGATTGCGCGAGCCTGGCGCTGATGCCGCAGGGCGCCGGCACCGAACGCATCGAACAGGCGCTGGCCGAGCGCTTCCCGGACGCGCGCCTGGTGCGGGTGGACCGCGAAACCACGCGCCATCGCGATGCGATCGAAAAACACCTCGCCGACTTCGGCGACCAGCCCGGCATCCTGGTCGGCACGCAGATGCTCGCCAAGGGCCACGACCTGCCGCGGCTGACGCTGGTGGCCGTGGTCGGGGTCGACGAAGGCCTGTTCAGCGCCGATTTCCGCGCCGGCGAAAAACTGGCGCAGCTGCTGATCCAGGTCGCCGGCCGCGCCGGCCGCGCGAAGCTTCCCGGCGAAGTCGTGCTGCAGACCCACCACCCCGACCACCCGCTGCTGACGACGCTGCTGGGCGGCGGTTACCCTGCGGTCGCCGCACTGCAGCTGGCCGAACGCGAGGCCGCCGAATTCCCGCCGTACGCGCACCTGGCGCTGCTGCGCGCCGAAGCGGCGGCCGAAGCCGATACCCAGGGTTTCCTGCAGGAAGCGCGCGAACTGTTCCCGGCGCGCGAGGGCGTGTACGCCAACGGCCCGATGCCGGCGCCGATGCCGCGCCGCGCCGGCAAGGCGCGCGGCCAGCTGCTGCTCGGTGCCGGCCAGCGCGCACCGCTGCACGCGGTCCTGTCGGAATGGCTGCCGCAGCTGCAGGCGCTGAAGTCGGCGCGGCGGGTGCGGTGGTCGCTCGACGTCGACCCCACCGATCTCTACTGACCGAAACCGGAAACCCACCCATGACGACTCACTCTCCCGCGCCCCACCTCGTGGTGCTCGGCGGCGGCTTCGGCGGACTGTGGACGACGCGGGCGCTGGCGTCGGCGCCGGTGCGGATCACGCTGGTCGACCGCACCAACCACCATCTCTTCCAGCCGCTGCTCTACCAGGTGGCCACGGCCGGGCTGTCGGCGCCGGACATCGCCGCGCCGCTGCGGCACATCCTGCGCCGGCAGGCCAACGTGACGGTGCGGATGGACGAGGCGACCGGCATCGACCTCGCGGCGCGGCGGGTCACGCTGGCCGGCGGCGTGCTCGACTACGACTTCCTCGTCGTGGCCACCGGTGCGACACATGCGTATTTCGGCAACGACGGCTGGGCCGAACATGCGCCCGGGCTCAAGACCCTCGACGATGCGCTGGCGATCCGCGCGCGCGTGCTGTCGGCGTTCGAGGCGGCCGAGCGCGAGGACGATCCGGCGGCGCGCGCGCCGTGGCTGAACTTCGTCGTGATCGGCGGCGGCCCGACCGGCGTGGAACTGGCCGGCACGCTCGCCGAGATCGCCCGGCATACGTTGCCGCGCGAATTCCGCCGCGCCGACCCGCGTGCCGCGCACGTGCACCTGGTCGAGGCCGGGCCGCGCCTGCTGTCGGCGATGCCCGAGTCGCTGTCGGAAAAGACGCGCCGGCAACTGCAGAAGCTCGGCGTCGAGGTGCACACCGGAAGCGCCGTCACCGCGATCGATGGCGAAGGCGTTTCGCTCGGCGACGCGCGCATCGCCAGCCGCACGGTGCTGTGGGCGGCCGGCGTGGCGGCGTCCCCGCTCGGGCGCCAGCTCGGCATCGAGACCGACCGCGCCGGCCGCGTGCCGGTGGCGGCGGACCTCTCGCTACCCGGTCATCCCGAGGTGTTCGTCGCCGGCGACCTCGCCAGCGTCAGGCGCGACGACGGCCGGCCCGTGCCGGGCGTCGCACCCGCGGCCAAGCAGATGGGCGCGCACGTCGCCGCGGCGATCCGCGCGCGCCTCGCCGATACGCCGGCCCCGCCGTTCCGCTACCGCGACTACGGCAACCTGGCGACGATCGGCCGCATGGCGGCGGTCGTGGATTTCGGAAAGCTGAAACTGTCGGGCGTGCTGGCGTGGTGGTTCTGGCTGGTCGCCCACCTGTTCTTCCTGATCGGCTTCCGCAACCGCATCCTCGTGCTGGTGAACTGGGGCTGGTCGTACTGGACCTACCAGCGCCACGCCCGGATCATCGTCCGGCGCACACCGCCGGACTGACCGGCGTCAGGAAAATGGGGACAGAGAATATTTGCGATTGAATCGGAAATATTCTCTGTCCCCTTTTCTACGCACCGCCGGACTGAGTGGGTTCAGGGCAAGCGCCCGATCACGCGGTCCAGCCAGTCGAAGATGCGTTTCTGCGCGGCCTCGTCGGCCTTGTCGAGGCTCTGCACGCACGCGAACGCCAGGCGCGGGTCGGCGTCGGCGTCGGCGATGCGCGCGGCGATCGTCGCGGCGTCCTCGCTGGCCGGGCTGAGCCGCAGCGAGCGCAGGCGGTTGTCGATGCGGGCGGTACCGGCGGCCAGTTCGAGGTGGTGCGCGAGATTGACCGTCAGGAACTGTTCGGCCGAGCGCAGCCGGTACGACACGTTCTTCTCGAGCAGGTCCGGATGCGCGGCGTACCAGTCGGCGCAGGTGCGGGTGCGCACCGGGTGCGGCACGTGCGGCACCTGGAAGAAGCGATCGCGGTAGCCGGCCAGGCGCGCGCTGAGCTGCTGCGCGAGGTGGTTGCCGGGGCGCTCGACGGCGGCGCCGCGGCCGGCCAGCCTGCGCGCGCCCGAGCGCAGCGACTGCGCCAGCGTGCGCCAGCGGCCGCCGCGCCAGTGGCCGCGCAGCACGATGCCGCCGGCGTCGAAGAAGTCGGTCGGCTGCACCGCGCGCAGCAGCATGAAATCGTCGTTGAGGTACAGGAACCCCGGCGCGAGGCCGGGGATGCGCCACAGCATCGCCTCGATCGAGCGGTTGCTGAAGGTCGGCAGGTATTTCTCGTAGCCGGCGAAGATCTCGGCGTGGTCGACGATCCGCACGCGCGCGGCCAGCGGCGTGCCGTCGACGCGGGCCATGAAGTCGGGGCGCTGGCGGTCGGCGACGATGTGGATCGTGCGCAGCCACGGCGCGAACTTCAGCAGCGAGGCGACGCAGTATTCGACCTCGCCGCAGTCGCCGAAGCGGGTCGGGCGGGCGGCGGCATGGGTGAGCGTGGCGGCGCCGAGCACGGCCTCGCGGCGCGCGCGATGCACCGGGTCGTCGCCGTCGACCCAGGTGATGACCGCATCGACCTCGAACGGATGGCCGGGGACCGGCGGTCGCGCGTTGTCCACGACCCCGGCTCCCGTCATGCGCGGATCAGGCGACGAACAGCGCCCGCATCTTCTTCAGCGCGTTGGCCTCGATCTGGCGGATGCGCTCGGCGGACACGCCGTACTCGTCGGCCAGTTCCTGCAGCGTGGCCTTCGGCTCGCCGAGGAAACGCCGCTTGAGGATGTCGCGCGAGCGCGCATCCAGGTCGGCCAGGCCCTCGCGCAGCAGCTCGAGCTGGTCTTCCTCGTGGCTTTCGCGCTCGTAGGCCATCGCCGGGTCGTCGCTCGACTCGCGCAGGTACGACACCGGCGACGGCGGCGCGTTGTCGTCGTCGTTGTCCGGCGCGTCGAAGCCGATGTCGCGGCCGCTCAGCCGCGACTCCATCTCCAGCACTTCGCGCTTGGAGACGTTGAGGTCCTTGGCCACCGCGGTCACTTCCGCGTCGTTCATCCAGCCCAGGCGCTTCTTGGACTTGCGCAGGTTGAAGAACAGCTTGCGCTGCGCCTTGGTGGTGGCGACCTTGACGATGCGCCAGTTGCGCAGGATGAACTCGTGCATCTCCGCCCGCACCCAGTGCACGGCGAACGACACCAGGCGCACGCCCTGGTCGGGGTCGAAGCGCTTCACCGCCTTCATCAGGCCGATGTTGCCTTCCTGGATCAGGTCGCCCATGCCCAGGCCGTAGCCCTGGTAGCCGCGGGCCACGTGGACGACGAACCGCAGATGCGACATCACCAGCGCCTTGGCGGCGTCCAGATCTTCCTCGTCGCGGAAACGGCGGGCGAGCGCCTGCTCGTCCTCGACGGTCAGCACGGGAACGCGGTTGACGGCGGAGATATAGGCGTCCAGCGAGCCCAGCGCACTGGGAATCGGCAGGTTGTTCGCGATCAGAGCCGTGGCGGTCATGCGGTCCTCTTTCATGGGGTGGAGTCTAACATCCGGCCTATTAGAGGATGGAATGGGCCAGAAGTTCCTGGTCCGTCCCATTCATGCAACAGTGGCGGAGCTGACGATCAGATTCACATGGGGCCGCCCGGATCGGGCACAAGGCCCGACCGGTCCAGCGGCGGGGCGGCCGAGCCGCCCGCCGACCCGGTCGCCGGGCCGGATTGCACCCGGCCCGCACCGTCACCCCTGGGCCAGCATCGCCTCGACGACCGGCCGCGGCGGCAGTGCCCAGTCGATCGGCGCCTGCTGGGCGCCCTGCAGCCAGCGGTTGGCCTTGCCGAAGTGCCCGCAGCCGAGGAACCCCCGGTGCGCCGACAGCGGCGACGGGTGCGGCGCCCGCAGCACGCAGTGGCGGCCCTGCAGCAGCTTTCCCTTGGCCTGGGCGTAGGCGCCCCAGAGCATGAACACCAGCCCGGGTTTCTCCCGGTCCAGGGCCTGGACGATGGCGTCGGTGAAGCCTTCCCAGCCCCGGCCCTGGTGGGCGCCGGCGCGGCCCGCCTCGACGGTCAGCACGGCGTTGAGCAGCAGCACGCCCTGCCGGGCCCACGGCAGCAGGCAGCCGTGGTCGGGCGGGGCGATGCCGAGGTCGCGCTGGATCTCCTTGAAGATGTTGCCCAGCGACGGCGGCACCGGCACGCCGGGCAGCACCGAAAAACACAGGCCATGCGCCTGGCCGGGGCCGTGGTACGGGTCCTGGCCGAGGATCACGACCTTGACCTGGTCGAACGGGGTCGCATCCAGCGCCGCGAAGATGCGCGGCCCGGGCGGGTACAGGGTGCGGCCGGCGGCCTTCTCTGCGCGCAGGAAGGCGCCGAGTTCGAGCATGTCCGGCCGTTGCAGGTAATCGCCGACCCGGGCCTTCCACGAAGGCTCCAGCCGGACCCGATCGCCGTCGGTCACTTCGCGAGCTTGGCGCGCAGCAGCCGGCCGACCCGCAGCTGGAACAGCAGCTTGGTCACCAGCAGGCGTTCCTCGATCGGCTTCTGCACCAGGTCGTTGGCGCCGGCGCGCAGCAGGTCGCTCTGGTTGGCCGGGTTGGCGTCGCCGGTCATCACCAGCACCGGCAGAAGGCCCTTGGCGTAGCCGAATTCGTGCCGGATCGAGTGCAGCAGGTCCTTTCCGGTCAGGTCGCCCTTCAGGTAGACGTCGGTCAGGCAGACGTCCGGGCCGGGGATGCGGCCCTGGGCGCGGGCGGTTTCCAGGTGCGCGATAGCATCCTCGACGCCGGTGGCGTGGGTGACGGTCAGGCCGTGCTTTTCCAGCATGCGCCGGGTCGCCATCGCGACCACGCGGCTGTCCTCGACGTACAGCACTTCGCCGCCGGCTTCGGATTCGGGCGCGACGTAGCCCTTGATGAAGGCCGCCAGCGCGTTGAAGCCGAGCGACTTGTCGAAGTAGTCGGTGACGTCGTCGCTGATCGAGCGGCTCTCGAGCCGTTCCTGCACGTCGCCGGACACCACGATGATCGGGATGTAGGCCTGCGGCGTGTGTTCGCGCAGATAGCGGGCCAGGTCCAGGCCGTCCATGTCGGGCAGGCGCAGCGCGGTGGTGACCAGGTTGATCGCACCGGCCTGCAGCGCCGCCTTGGCTTCCTCGCCACTCTCGCAGCCGACGAACTCGACGTCGGGCAGCTGCTGGCGCAGCACGCCCTCGATCATCTTGCGCACGACCTTCGACCCGTCCACCACCATGATGCGGGGGTGGTTGGTGTCGAAGCTGCGGAAACTGGGCTGGCTGCTCATGATTCAGACGTCCGTTGGACGGGTCCGGCGTAGATGATGCCCGGTTGCGAGCCACGCGCCCAGCCACCCCATCGCGGCGGCCCCGGCGAGCAGGGCGAGACTGGCACGCCAGCCCGGGCCATCGAGCGCGAAATGGCTGCCGTAACTGGCCACCAGCGCCGACAGCCGGCCCTGCAGCAGGAATCCGGCCACCAGCAGGAACACGCCGGCAAGCAGCCCGGCGGCCAGCCCGTACCAGGCCCCCAGGTACAGGAACGGCCGCCGCACGAAGGCATCGGTGGCGCCCAGGTGCTGCAGCACGCCGATCTCCTCGCTGCGGGCGCCGATGTCCAGGCGCACGGTGTTGCCGACCACCAGCAGCACGCCCAGGCCCAGCATCAGGGCCACCACCTGCACCACCCGCTCGCCGAACGCCAGCCAGGCCGACAGCCGCTGCCGCCAGACCGCGTCGTGCTGGACGATCTCGGCCTCGGGCAGCGACCGCAGCAGCGTCGCCAGCGCCTCGCCGTCGCCGGCCGGCTGCACGACGAGCACGGTCGGCAGCGGATTTTCGTCCAGCACGTCGAGCGCGCCGGCCAGGTCGCTCATCGCACGGAACTCGGCCAGGCCCTGCTCGGGCGTGCGCAGCACCACCGACGCGACCTCCGCCCGGGTGCGCAGCTCGCCGGCCAGCGCCTCGGCGCGGGCGCCGCCGACGTCGGCGCGCAGGAACACGCCGATTTCCCGCGACTCGCTGACGCTACCGGAAAACCGTTCGATATTGCCCAGCGCCAGCCCCAGGCCCAGCGGCAGCGCCAGCGCGATCGCCATCACGCCCACGGTCAGCAGCGTCGCGAACGGGCGCGAGGCCAGCCGGCCCAGGCTCGACACCAGCGAATACAGGTGCTGCTCGCGCCAGGCGCGCAGGCGCGACCCCAGCGTGCCGGTTTTCACGCGTTCGGCCGCGGCGGGCTTGGCGCGGGCTTCGCTGCGCGCGGTCACGCGGCCAGGTCCTCGGGCGAGATGTCGTCCAGCAGCCTGCCATGATCGAGCACCAGCACGCGCCGGCGCATGCGCTTGACCAGCGCCAGGTCGTGGCTGGCGACGATGACGGTGGTGCCCGTCGCCGGCAACGATGCGAACAGCTGCATGATCTCGCCGGCCAGCTGCGGGTCGAGGTTGCCGGTGGGTTCGTCGGCCACCAGCAGCTGCGGCTGGGCGACGATCGCGCGGGCGATGCCGACCCGCTGCTGCTCGCCGGTGGAAAGCTGCATCGGCAGCGAGCGCTCGCGTTCGCCGAGGCCGACCTTGTCCAGCACCGCGCGCACGCGCTTGCCCACTTCGGAACCGGGCATGCCGGCGATCAGCAGCGGCAGCGCGACGTTGTCGAACACGCTGCGGTCGGTCAGCAGGCGGTGGTCCTGGAACACGACGCCGACCTGGCGCCGGTGCAGCGGGACCTTGCGGCCGCGGATCTTGGCGAGGTTGCGCTCGTTCACCAGGACGGTGCCGCGGCTGGGCCGCTCCGACAGGTGCACCAGGCGCAGCAGCGTGCTCTTGCCGGCACCGGAGTGGCCGGTGACGAACAGCATCTCGCCCTCCTCGACGCTGAAGCTGACGTCGGCCAGGGCCGGCGGCGTGCCCGGCCAGGCCTTGGTGACATTGTCGAAGCGAAGCAGGGCCATGCGGAACCGTGCGCGGGGGGATCGCCGCAAATCTAGCAGGTGCGGCGGCGCCTGCGGCCGCTGCCCGCGTCGGCAGGCAGCGGAACGCGCGGTCGGAAGATCAATGCCCCGCGGGTGGGGAACGCTTGACCAGCGACTTCAGGCCGGCCTTGAGGCGGCCCAGCAGCGAAGGCTTGCCGTCGCCGCGGTCCGCGGGCGCCGGTGCGGCGGACTCGGGCTTGCGCGGCGTGTCGGCGCGCGGCGCGGCGTTCTCGCCGCCCTCGACCGGACGGCCCTTGCGACGACGACGACGCTTGCGCGCCGGCGCGTTCGGGTCTTCCTGCATCGGCGACGAGGGTGCCGGGCGCTGCGCGGGGCGCTCGATCGCCGCGGCGGCGACCGGCGCGGCCACGGCCTCGCCATTGGCCGGGCGCGGTTCGCGCGGGGCCGACGACGCCGGACGCGGCCCGCGGTCGCGGGACCCGCCGCCGGCCGAACGCCCGGCGCCGGAGCGCGAATCACGCGAGCCGCCGCTGCCGCCGCGCGGGCTGCGCCCGCGCTTCTCGTCCTCGGCGGCCTTGGCCTCGCGCACTTCGCGGAAGATCGCGCTGACGCTCTCGCCTTCCTCGCCCTCGGGCAGCGGTTCGCGCGGCGCGCGCGGCACCGGGATCAGCAGCTCGCGCTCGACCTGCGCCACCGGCAGCTTCTGCTCGATGAACGTCTCGATGTCCGGCAGGCTCATCGCGTAGCGCTCGCAGGCGAAGCTGATCGCGTCGCCCTCGGCGCCCAGGCGGGCGGTGCGGCCGATCCGGTGCACGTAGTCCTCGGCATCGAACGGCAGGTCGTAGTTGTAGACGTGGCTGACACCGTCGATGTGCAGGCCGCGGGCGGCCACGTCGGTGGCGACCAGGATGTCGAGCTGGCCCTTCTGGAAGCGCGCGAGCAGCGACTCGCGCTTCTTCTGCGGCACGTCGCCCGACAGCACGCCGACGCGGAAGCCGGCCCGCTCCAGGCCGCGCGCGACGCGCTCGACCCAGACCTTGGTGTTCACGAACACCATCGTGCGATGGCCCTCGCTGCGGGTCAGCAGGCCGATCAGCAGCGGGATCTTCTCCTCGTCGGCCGGGAAATAGACCAGCTGGCGGACCTTGGCGTTGGTGATGAACTCGGTCTCGACGACGAGCTTCTCCGGATCGTTCATGTGCTCGTAGGCGAGCTCCAGCACCCGGTGGCTCAGCGTGGCGCTGAACAGCAGGGTCTGCCGCTCGGTGCTGGCCGGCATGCGCCGCAGCAGGAAGCGGATGTCCTTGATGAAGCCCAGGTCGAACATGCGGTCGGCCTCGTCGAGCACGCAGACCTCGCAGGCGTGCAGCGAGACGACCTTGTGCTGCTTGACGTAGTCGATCAGGCGGCCGGGGGTGGCGATGATCACGTCCACGCCCTGCTGCAGCAGCTCGCGCTGCTTGTCGTAGTCGACGCCGCCGTAGACCAGCGCGAAGCGCAGGCCCAGGTCGGAACCGAACTTGACCGCGTCCTTGTGGATCTGGATCGCCAGCTCGCGGGTCGGCGCCAGGATCAGCGCGCGCGGGTCCTCGGGCTTGCGCTCGGCCAGCGCCGGGCGGGTCAGCAGGCGGTTGATCAGGGCGACCAGGAAGGCCAGCGTCTTGCCGGTGCCGGTCTGCGCCTGGCCGGCGACGTCGCGCCCGGACAGGGCGATCGGCAGCGTCAGCGCCTGGATCGGGGTGCAGCGGGTGAAGCCGGCGGCTTCGAGGCCGGACTGGAGCTCCGGATGCAGGTCGAAGCTGGAAAAAGCGATATCGGTCAGCGGTTTGTCGGACATTCGGGTCTCTGGATGCGCGTCTCTGCGCTTGCGCGGCGCGGCCGGGGAAACGCACACTGCGTTTCACGTTCCGGGGAGGCCGACGGGAGTTGAATAGCTCTCGAAAGCGCCCAAGTTTAACCCAATGGCGGCCCCAGCCGGCCGCTTCCCCCAAGAGAATCAGGAGTTTGACGCATGAGCGACCAGGTGCTTCATGTGGGTGATGCCGACTTCGAGGCCCAGGTGCTCAAGTCCGACACGCCCGTGCTGGTGGATTTCTGGGCCGAGTGGTGCGGCCCCTGCAAGATGATCGGGCCGATGGTGGACGAGCTGGCGACGACCTATGCCGGCAAGGTCAAGGTCGTGAAGCTCAATATCGACCACAACCCGATGACGCCGCGCGCCTATGCGGTCCGCGGCATCCCGACGCTGCTGATGTTCAAGGACGGCAAGGTCCAGGCCACCCAGGTCGGCGCCGTCGGCAAGGCGCAGCTGGCGCAGTTCATCGACAAGGCGCTCTGAGCGAACAACCTGACCCGCCCGGGAACGCCCGGACGGGTTTCGCGGGTCGGCGGCTTGTCGCCGCGGCCCGCCCGGTGTTAGTTTTGGCACCACTCGGGCGCCCCGCGCGCCCACTGTCTGCTTATCCCCTCCCTCCCCCACGCTCGCTTTTGCGAGGTGAATTCCGTGTCCGATACCGAAAACGACTCCGGCGCCCCCGCCGAGAAGCGCCCGCGCAAACCGCGCGCGGCGACCCCCGAAACCAGCGCCCCGACCGAATCCGCCGCTTCCGCGCCGGCCCCGGTCCCGGCGGCCGTGCCGGCTCCGCCGCGCCCGAACCCTCCGCAGAACGGGAATGAAAATTCCGGCGGCGGCGACGGTGCGGGCGGGGGCGGCGGCGGCGAAAACGCCGGCCAGCCCGGTGCGCCCCGCGAAGGCGGCGGCGAGGAAGGCGGCTTCCGCGAAGGCCGCCGGCATCGCCGCGACCGCTTCCGCGACAAGCGCGACCGCTTCCGCGACCGTCCGCAGGGCGGCGCCGAGGAGGCCGAGGGTGGCAACGGCAATGCCGGCGGTGGCGGCGGTGGTGGCGAACAACGCCCGGACCGCCCGCTGCCGAGCCTGCCGCCGGACTTCCCGACGTACAGCCTCAACGATCTCAAGCGCATGCCCACGCACAAGCTGCTGGAGATCGCCGACAAGCTGAACCTGCATGAGGGCGTCGCCCGCATGCGCAAGCAGGACGTCACCTTCGCGCTGCTGAAGGTGCTGACCCGGCATCCGCAGGGCGTCGCCGGCGACGGCGTGCTGGAGATCCTGCCGGACGGCTACGGCTTCCTGCGCTCGGACGATGCGAGCTACCTGGCCGGTCCGGACGACGTCTACATCTCGCCCAGCCAGATCCGCCGCTTCAACCTGCGCACCGGCGACGAGATCTCGGGACGCATCCGCAGCCCGAAGGACGGCGAACGCTACGTCGCGCTGAACATCGTCGACACGATCAACGGCGAGCCGCCGGAAGCGTCGAAGGGCAAGGTGCTGTTCGAGAACCTGACGCCGCTGTTCCCGCGCGAGCGCTTCAAGCTCGAGCGCGGCAACGGTTCGTCCGAAGACATCACCGGCCGCGTGATGGACCTGATGTCGCCGCTCGGCAAGGGCCAGCGCGCCCTGATCGTCTCGCCGCCGAAGGCCGGCAAGACCATGCTGATGCAGAACGTCGCCCAGGCGATCATCAACAACCACCCCGACGTGCACCTGATCGTGCTGCTGATCGACGAACGGCCCGAGGAAGTGACGGAAATGCAGCGCACCGTGCGCGGCGAGGTCATCTCCTCGACGTTCGACGAGCCGGCCGCCCGCCACGTGCAGGTCGCCGAGATGGTGATCGAGCGCGCCAAGCGCCTGGTCGAGCACAAGCGCGACGTGGTGATCATGCTCGACTCGATCACCCGCCTCGCCCGCGCCTACAACACCGTCGTGCCGAGCTCGGGCAAGGTGCTGACCGGCGGCGTCGACGCCAACGCGCTGCACCGCCCGAAGCGGTTCTTCGGCGCGGCCCGCAACGTCGAGGAAGGCGGCTCGCTGACGATCATCGCCACCGCGCTGGTCGAGACGGGCTCGAAGATGGACGAGGTGATCTACGAGGAGTTCAAGGGCACCGGCAACTCGGAAGTGCACCTGGACCGCCGCATCGCCGAGAAGCGCGTCTACCCGGCCATCAACATCAACCGCTCCGGCACCCGCCGCGAGGAGCTGCTGATCGAGCCGGACATGCTGCAGAAGATCTGGATCCTGCGGAAGCTGCTGCACCCGATGGACGAGCTGGCGGCGATGGAATTCCTGCTCGACAAGATGAAGACCACCAAGTCCAACGACGAGTTCTTCCAGTCGATGAAGCGCTGA
>JAKFCL010000026.1:0-12599 GCA_036676665.1 Arenimonas sp.
CCGGAACTGCAGCACGCGTTCGTGCTCAAGCCGCTGCACGACCTCGCCCCGGCGCTGCGCGTGCCCGGCGACGGCCGCACGCTGGACGAGCTGTGGCGCGCGCACGGCCCGGCACCGGGGCTGAAGGCCGACCCGCTCGCCTTCGACTGATCCTCCGGCACAGCGCGCCGGCGGCGCCGGTGCGCGGAAGTCGGCCGGTGGCGGCGATTGCTGCAAGGCGGAACCGGCCCTTGCGCGCCGCCGACGCTGGCCCATAATCGCCGCATTCACAGGGGAGGGCGGACATGTTCGAGAAATTTTCGCGCAGTTGGGGACTGATCAAGGCCAGCGCGTCGGTACTGCGTTCCGACAAGGAGCTGCTGCTGTTCCCGGTCGTCTCGGCGATCTGCACGCTGCTGGTGGCGGCGACGTTCCTGCTGCCGGTCATCGGCCTGGGCGTGCTCGAGGGCGGCGAGCCGGGGCCGCTGGCGTACGTGCTCGCGTTCCTGTTCTACCTGAGCCAGTACTTCGTGATCTTCTTCTTCAACACCGCGCTGGTCGGCGCGGCGATGATCCGGCTCGAGGGCGGCGACCCGACCGTGGCCGACGGCCTGCGCATCGCCCGCGGCAAGATCGGCGTGATCCTGGGTTACGCGGCGATCGCCGCGACGGTCGGCCTGGCGCTCAAGGCGATCGAACAGCGCGCCGGCGTGCTCGGCAAGCTCGTCGTCGGCCTGATCGGCGTCGCCTGGACGCTGGCCACCTTCATGGTGGTGCCGATCCTGGTCACGCGCGACATCGGACCGATCGACGCGGTCAAGGAAAGTGCCGAGCTGCTCAAGCGCACCTGGGGCGAGAACGTGGTCGGCAATGCCGGTATCGGCCTGGTGTTCGGCCTGGTCACCGTGCTGGTGGCGGTGGCGCTGGTGGCGCTGGTGATCGGCGCGGCCGTGACGATGGGCGCGGTGGCGGCGATCTCGATCGCGGTGCTGGGCGCGCTGGCGCTGGGCTTCCTGGCGGTGATCCAAGCGGCGCTGTCGGGCATCTACTCGGCGGCGCTGTACCGCTACGCGATCGACGGCCAGCCGCCGCAGGGTTTCGCCGGCGGCCAGCTGGAAGCGGCGTTCGGCGCCAAGTAGGCGTTCGCGTCCAGGCCACGCGCGCGGCATCGGCCGCGCGCGTGGCTCAGCCGGCCGGTGCCGGCGTGTCCCGCACCACGTACCGGCGGTCCGCCACGGTGATGCGCGGTGGTCGGCCGGTGCGGTCGAAGGCGTCGTGGCCCGCGCGCAGCTCGCGCCAGAAGCCGGCCCACGGATCGTCCGCCCAGCCCACTTCGGCGCGGCGGTCGAAGCGGAACGGGAACGCGTGCACGTCGACCGCCGGCTGCCCGGCCGCGAGCGCGGCGGCGACCAGCGTGTAGATCTCCTCGATCGCCGCGTCGCCCATCGCGTAGCAGCCGATCGACACGCAGCGCCCGTGCACCATCAGGTAGTCGCCGGTGCGGCCGTGCGCGCGGTCGTACGCATTGGGATAACCCAGGTTGAACGACAGGTGGTAGGCGCTCTGCGGATTGAGCTGGCCGCGGCCGACGCGGTAGAAACCTTCCGGCGACTGCCCGTCGCCCTGGCGCAGCTTCGGCCCGAGCGCGCCCGACCACGTGCAGATCGGGTAGCGCCGGAACAGCCGGAAGCGCGCGCCGTCGTCGACCCACAGCTCCAGCTCGTGTTCCTCCTTGAACAGCCGCACGAACACCGGCGCGCCATAACGCAGGCCGGCCTTCGCCAGCTCGGTTTCCAGCGTCGGCCGCACCCGCGCCTCGGCGCGGGCGGCGCGGTCGCCGGGCGGTGGTGCTTCGTGGCCGCCGCCGGCCTGCGCGACGAGGTCGCGCGGGCCCAGGCAGAACGACAGCGCCAGCAATGCGATCGCCAGCCGCGCCGAAAATCGTTGCAGGCGCGCCGCGAACGCGTCCGGGCCGGGCAGGGCGTCCTTCACAGGTTCAGGCTGCGGCCGCCGTCGACGCGAAGCACCTGGCCCGTGGTGTAGGCGGCGTCCTGCAGCAGCCAGCGCACGGCCTCGGCGACATCGTCCGGCGCGCCGGCGCGCTGCAGCGCCGTGCCGGCCAGCAGCGCCGCCTTCTCGTGCGCGGCCTTGCCCTGTTCGGGCCACATCACCGCGCCGGGCGCGACGGCGTTCACGCGCACCTCCGGGCCCAGTTCCAGCGCCAGCGACTGCGTCAGCATCACCAGCGCGGCCTTGGCCATGCAGTAGACGGTGTGCCGGGCCAGCGGCCGCTCGCCGTAGATGTCGGCGAGGTTGACGATGCCGCCGCGCGCCGCCCGCAGCGCCGGCGCCGCCGCCTGGGCGAGGAAGAACGGCGCGCGCGCGTTCGCGGCGAACAGCTGGTCCCACTGCGCCGGCGTGGCCTCGCCGAGCGGCGTCGGGAAGAACGCGCTGGCATTGTTCACGAGCGCATCCAGGCGGCCGAAACGCGCGAGCACCTCGCCGACCAGGCGCGGCGGCGCGGCGTCGTCGCCCAGTTCGGCCACCAGCACCTGCGTGCTGCGCGGCCGCGCCGCCTCCAGCTCGGCGACCAGCGCGGCCATGGCCTCGCCCGAATCACGGTGGTGCAGTGCCATGTCGTAGCCGGCCGCGTGCAGGCGGCGGGCGATGCACGCGCCGACGCGGCGGGCTGCGCCGGTGACCAGGGCGACGGGACGGGGCTCGGGCATGCGGGACTCCGGGGCTTTGCCGGTTATCCTGCGCGTGGACCCCGCGAATGCCAACATGATTCCCGACGCACCCCTTCCCGACGCCCACGCCCGGGCGCACAGCGAGCGCCTGCAGGCGCTGATCCGCGCGCAGATCGGCGGCTCCGGCGGCGCCATCCCGTTCTCGCGCTTCATGGAGCTGGCGCTGTACGCGCCGGGCCTGGGCTATTACAGCGCCGGCGCGCTGAAGTTCGGCGCCGCCGGCGATTTCGTCACCGCGCCCGAACTGGGCCCGACGTTCGCGCAATGCGTCGCCGCGTTCGCCGCGAAGGTGTTCGCGCAGCTGGACGGCGAGCGCGACTTCTTCGAGATCGGCGGCGGCAGCGGCGCGTTCGCCGAGGCGGCGCTGCGGCATCTGGCCGCGATCGACGCGCTGCCGTCGCGTTACCTGATCCTGGAACCCAGCGCCGACCTGCGCGAACGCCAGCAGGAGCGCCTGCACGCGGCGCTGCCGGCCGACGTCTACGCACGGGCGTCGTGGCTGGACGGTCCGCCCGAGCAGGAATGGCGCGGCGTGCTGTTCGCCAACGAGGTGCTCGACGCGCTGCCGACGCCGCGTTTCGTCGTGCGCGGCGGCGAGGTGTACGAGGAACACGTGGCGCTGTCGCCCGACGGCGCGCTGATCCGCGTCGACCAGCCGGCCGATGCGCTGCTGCGCGCGGCCGTGCGCCATGTCGAGCACGACATCGGCGCGCCGTTCCCGGAGGACTACCGTTCCGAGCTGCTGCCGCAGCTGCCGTACTGGATCCAGGCGGTCGGCGGACTGCAGCGCGACGGCGCGATGCTGTTCGTCGACTACGGCTACCCGCGCCACGAGTACTACCTGCCCGAGCGCAGCGACGGCACGCTGGTCTGCCACCACCGCCACCGCGCGCACGGCGATCCGTTCCACCTGCCGGGGCTGCAGGACATCACCGCGTTCGTCGATTTCACCGCGCTGGCCGAGGCCGGCATCAATGCCGGCTTCCAGCTCGCCGGCTACTGCGCGCAGGCGAGCTTCCTGATCAACAACGGCCTGCCGGAGGCGATCGAGGCGATCAACGCGATCGAGGATGTCGTCGACCGCCATCGGCGCCTGGCCGAAGTGAAGCGGCTGACGCTGCCCGGCGAGATGGGCGAGCGGTTCCAGGCGATGGCGTTCCAGCGCGGCGTCGACGTGCGTGCGGCCTTCGCCGGCGGCGATCTGACCCGCCGCCTGTGAATCCGGTGCGGCCACGCGCCATCGCGGTGCCACATCCTGCCCGCTCGCTGCCCGCATCGCCGTCGAGCATGCCGGCACGATGACGAACCGCACCGGAACGACAAGCATGATGGCGTCACTGCGCGACTTCCGCCGCCCCCGCGCCTGGCTGGCGATCTGGCTCGCCGGCTGGGCGCTGTGCATCGCGCTGTCGCTGCTGCCGCCGGTGGAGCTTGGCGCGCCGCCCCAGTCCGACAAGCTCGGCCACCTGCTCGCCTATTTCACCCTGTCGGCGTGGGCAGTGATGCTGTTCCGTACGCGCGCGGCGCAACTGCGGGCGGCGCTGGCGCTGGCGGCGCTGGGCATCGCGATGGAATTCGCGCAGTGGCAGCTGACCGCGGACCGCCTCGGCGATCCGAGCGACGCGCTGGCCAACACGCTCGGCATCGCGCTCGGTTTCGCGACGACAATCACCCCGCTGGCGACGCTGCTGCAGCGCATCGACCGCCGGCTGCCGGCGAAACGGTCAGCCTGACGTTTCCCGCGCCTCGCGGATCGCGGCGATGCGCGCCTTCCGCAGCCAGGCGCCGACCGCCTCGCCGCTGAGGCCCATCGCCACCGCGTCGGCCGCCGACACCGAACACGCGGCGGCGTGCAGCGCCGGCAGCAGGCGCGCCGGCGGGTAGTCCTCGTGCTCGCGACCGAGGCGGCCGCGCTTGTCGGCCTCGCAGGCGACCGCCAGCTGGCGCATCCGTTCGGGCTTGCGGAAACCGTCGCAGCGCGCGATCAGGTCGTGCACGGTCTCCGGCCGCAGCTCGGCCAGGCGATGCACGTTCAGGTGCTCGCGGCAGACGATCTGCGCGACCAGGCCGTATTCCTGCGGCACCTTCAGCCGCAGCGCGACGTCGCGTACCGGCTTCAGGCCGCCGTGTTCGTGGCCGATGTGTTTCGGCAGCACCTCGCTCGGCGTCAGCGCCTTGCCGAGGTCGTGCACCAGCGCGCAGAAACCGATCAGCGAATCGCCGGGCGCCAGCTGCGCCGCCATGTCCAGCACCATTTCCACATGCACGCCGGTGTCGACCTCCGGGTGGTATTCGGCGCGCTGCGGCACGCCGTACAGCGCGTCGACCTCCGGCAGCAGCCGTGCCAGTGCGCCGCTGTCGCGCAGCAGGCGCAGGCCGGCCGACGGCTTCGGCATCTCGAGCATGCGCTTGAGCTCCTGCCAGACCCGTTCGGGCACGAGGTGGTCGACTTCGCCGGCAGCGACCATGCCGCGCATCAGGGCCAGCGTTTCCGGTGCGACGGTGAACCCGAGCGGTGCGAACCGCGCCAGGAACCGCGCCGCCCGCAGGATCCGCACCGGATCCTCGGCGAACGCCGGCGACACATGCCGCAGCACCCGCGCCTCGAGGTCGCGCACGCCGCCGAACGGGTCGACCAGCGCGCCGTCCGCCGATTCGGCGATCGCGTTGATCGTGAAGTCGCGCCGGGCCAGGTCCTGTTCGAGCGTCACCGTCGCGTCGGCATGGAACACGAAGCCGCGATAGCCCGGCGCCGTCTTGCGCTCGGTGCGCGCCAGCGCGTGCTCCTCCTTGGTCTGCGGATGCAGGAACACCGGAAAGTCCTTGCCGACCGGCACGAAGCCGGCGGCAACCATGTCCTCGGGCGTCGCCCCGGTCACCACCCAGTCGCAGTCGCCCGCCGGCAGCCCCAGCAGCCGGTCGCGCACCACGCCGCCGACGCGCCAGGTCTGCACGGATCAGCGCGCCGAGCGATAGCGCGCGTAGCGCGTCTGGCGGTCGTCCACGTGGCCGAGGATTTCCGGCAGCTTGGCCGATACCCGCGTCGGCACGATGCCGAGCCGGTGCAGGCCGTCGATGCCGCCGACCGAGTCGTTGAGCAGCGAGCGGTAGTTGTCCGACGAGAACGGCTTGCCGGGAATGAAGTCGAACGCCAGCGCCTGCAGCCGGCCGAGCGCGTCGGGCAGCGGCACCACCCAGCGGCGCATGCCGCACTGGCGCGCCGTGATGCGCACGATGTCGGCCAGCGTGAACACCTCCGGTCCGTACAGCTCGTACGTTTCGCCGAACGTGCGGCGCTCGCCGAGGCTGCGCACGAACGCTTCGACCACGTCGCCGATGTAGACGGGCGCGAACTTGGCGCCGGCGCGCGCCAGCGGCAGCACCGGCCGGGCCAGCTTCAGCAGCGCCTCGAAGCGGCAGAACAACCCGTCGCCGTGCCCGAAGATCACCGACGGCTCGAAGATCGTCCAGTCCAGGCCGGAGGCCTTCACCATGTCCTCGGCCTCGCCGCGGCTCTTGAGGTAATGGCTCTGGCCGCGGCCGGCGTTGAGCGCGCTCATCTGCAGCAGGCGGCGCACGCCGGCGTGTTTCATCGCCGCGATGACGGCCTGCGTGAGTTCGACGTGCGCGCGGTGGAAGCCGCGGCCGCTGTCGCCCTTCTCGTTGAGGATGCCGACCAGGTTGATCACCGCGTCCGCGCCGGTGAACACCTGCTGCAGCACGGTGGCGTCGTACACGTCGACCTCGCGCAGCACGACGCCGGGCGGCAGCAGCCGCATCGGGTTGGCGGCGAGGTTGCGGCTCAGCAGCGTGACGGCATGGCCGTCGGCGGCCAGGCGGGCGACCAGGTGGCGGCCGACGAAGCCGGTACCGCCGAGCACGATCAGGTTCTGGGGAATCATGGGGAGGGCAGCGTGTCCGGAGTGGGGCAGGTGAAGGGGCGGCGTTTCGGCGAATCGACGGGCACCGTGCGGCCGAGCATGCGCTCGCCGACCGGGACCGCGCGACCGTCCAGCCGCCAATCGTAGATCACGCTGAAGGCCAGGACCCGCGCGACGTACTCGCGGGTTTCCTTGTAGGTCACCGTCTCGATCCAGAAATCGGGGTCGAAGCCCGGCCGGTCGCGATTCCAGCGCCCCACCGGCACCGGGCCGGCGTTGTAGGCGGCGATGGCCTGGTAGGCGATGCCGCCGAACGAATCCAGTTCGTGGCGCAGGTGGGCGATGCCAAGCACCATGTTCGTGCGCGGGTCGTACAGACTGCCGGCGCCGTTCCAGGCCAGGCCGAGCCGGCGCGCCGTGCGTTCGGCCGTCGTCGGCAACAGCTGCATCAGCCCCATCGCGTTGGCCGGCGAGCGCGCCCGCGGCATCCACGCGCTTTCGGCGCGTGTCTGCGCGGCGATCCAGGCCGGGTCGATGGCGTTCTTGCGCGCTTCGTGCCGCAGCGTCGTGTCGTGGTGCAGCGGGAAGCGCAGCGAGTAGTGCTGCTGGTCGTTCGGTTCGGTGCCGATGGTGAACACCGCGCGGTCGTGCCAGCCGGCCTTCTGCGCGAAATCGATCGCGACGTAGCGCTCGGCGTCGTCGAGGCGCTTGAGCAGCGCCGCCCATTCGCGCGCGGCCTGGCCGATGCGATCCAGGCGGTAGAGTTCGATTGCCCGGGCGATGCCCGGATCGCCGGCGACGCGCCGGCGCAACGCCGGGTCGGTGGACGGTTCGCGCGGGCACAGCGCATAGGCCTGGCCGAGCCGGTCGGCGGCGAGGAAGCCGTGGAAGGTCGTGGTGGTGGCCGACTGCCGGTACAGCGCCCTGGCCGCGTCGATCTGCCCGAGCCGCTCGCGCAGCCGCGCCTCGAAATACTGCCAGCGCGGGTCGCTGCGCTGCACCGTCGGCATGAGTTCGATCCCGCGCAGCGCGCCGGCATCGTCGCGGCGGTTCATCGCCTCGCGCACGCGCCATTCGTGCAGGCGCTCGTCGTAGGCGCTTTCCGGCACCGCGGCGAGCCGCTGCGCCGAGCCGGGCAGGTACGAGGCCACCGTCCACAGCGCGACCTCGTACAACACCTTGCCACGCTGCGCGTCGTCCAGGCCCAGGGCCGGGCCGAGGATCGCCAGCTGCGTCGCGGCCGCATCCGGCGAACGTTTCGCCAGCCGCACCAGGCCGACGGTGGCCGCCGTGCGGCTGCGGCTGTCCTTCGGCCAGTGGACCGCGCGCCCGTGCGGCGCATCGATGAAGTCGGCGTAATCGCGCGCACGCGCTGCCTCGGCGGGCGGCAGGCCGGTGGCCAGCGAGCGCATCAGCCCGGTCTGGCCTTCGAGCGCCGCCAGTTCGATGCGCTGCCAGCGCATCGCCGCATCGAGCTTGCCGAGCGCCTGCAGCGCCCTGAACGGCACGTCGCAGGCGGTCGGCAGCGGCGCGCCGGTGAGCCACAGCGCCTGGCCGTCGGCGATCCACCGCGCGTCGGTGGCACCGGTGGCGTGTCGCGCGGCGAGATCGGCGCAGCGCAGCTCCGGGCCTTCGGCGCCGCGGTAATCGGCGCGGAAGCCTTGCCAGTCGCCACGTCGCGCCAGCTCCAGCAGCCAGCCGTCGCGCAGCCAGTCGGCGGCGGGCGTGCCGTCGTGGCGGCGCAGCGCGTCGCGGACCTCGCCGCTGCCGGCCAGGGTGATGCGCTTGCGCAGGTTGGTCGCCTCGACCCAGCCGCGCAGCGGATGGTCGGCGATGCGGGCGACGTCCTGTACGCTCAGCGCGCCGCGGTCGGCCGCACGGAACGCCTCCTGCACGGCCGTGCGGCGGAGCGACAGATCGGGCGGCGCGATCGCCTGCGCCGGCGCCGCGCAGGGTGTCGCGGCCAGCGCCAGCAACAGCAGGAAGGAGTGTCGAGACATGCCCGGAAGTGTAGCCGAACGATTCCGCCGCACCGGCGCACGCACGGCGACGCGCGCATGACGCTGGCGTGGGGCCTGTATCTTTTTCTCGGCGCGATCGCCGGCGTGCTGGCCGGCCTGCTCGGCGTCGGCGGCGGACTCGTGCTGGTGGCGGCGCTGGTGTGGCTGCTGCCCACCCAGGGCGTGCCGGCGGACCAGGCGGTACATGTCGCGCTCGCCACCGCGCTGGGCAGCATCCTGATGACCGGGCTGTCGTCGGCGCGCTCGCACCACCGCCGCGGCAGCGTGCTGTGGCCGACCGTGGCCTGGCTGGTGCCGGGCCTGCTGCTCGGGGGCTGGCTCGGCAGCGTGCTGGCGACCCGGCTGGAGGGCGACTGGCTGCGCGGCTTCATCGCCTTCTATTGCTGGGCGGCCGCCCTGCAGCTGGGGCTGGACTGGCCGAAAGCGCGGGTCGAGTCGGCCGCGGTGCCGCGCGGTCCGGGCCTGTCGGCCGCCGGCGCCGGCATCGGTGCGATTTCCGCCCTGGTCGGGATCGGCGGCGGCAGCATGACCGTGCCGCTGCTGGTGTGGCGCGGGGTGCGGCCGGTGCTGGCGGTCGGCACGTCCAGCGCCTGCGGGGTCGCCATCGCCCTGGCCAGCGCGACCGGGTACGCGTTCCACGGCCCGGCGCCGGGCACGCTGCCCGCCGGCAGCTGGGGGTACGTCTACCTGCCGGCCGCGGTGGGGATCGCGCTGGCCTCGGTGTTGACCGCCCCGCTCGGCACCCGCCTGGCGCACCGGATCAGCGGACTGGCGCTGCGCCGCCTGTTCGCCGCCTTCCTGCTGCTGGCCGGGACCAGCCTGTGGTTCGCCGGCTGAGCCCCGGACGACCCCGGGCAGCCACCCCACCTCACCCATGTCCTGTTTCACTAACAGGTACAGGAATCGTGACCGTTGCCCCCCTTTTACATTTTGTTTACAAGTGATCCCAGCCGGCGCGGGGGCAAGGCGCCGGTCCGGACCTTAACCATGGGGATTTCGATGAAGACCAACCGAACCACCCGCCTGAGCCAGGCGGTCCGCGCGTCGCTGTTGCTGATGGCGATTCCGGTTTTCGCCCACGCGCAGGAAACGCCGTCGACGCTCGACGCCGTCGAAGTGACCGGCAGCCGAATCAAGCAGACCGAAGCGGTCGGCGCCAATCCCGTCGCGGTGATCGACCGCGCGCAGATCGACCAGTCCGGCGTCGCCTCGGTCGGCGAACTGCTGCTGCAGCTCAGCGCAGGCGGCAAGGCCCTCAACGCGAAGTTCAACTCCAGCGGCAACTTCGGTTACCCGTCGGACGGCGGCGGCATCGGCGCCGGCTCCTCGCAGGTCGACCTCCGCCACCTCGGCTCGCAGCGCGTCCTCGTGCTCGTCGACGGCATCCGCTGGGTCAACGAATCCTCCGCGTCCGGCGTCAGCGGCAGCGCCGACCTGAACACCATCCCGCTGGCGATCGTCGAGCGCATCGAGATCCTCGAGGACGGCGCGTCGGCGATCTACGGTTCCGACGCCATCGCCGGCGTCGTCAACATCATCACCCGCAAGAACTTCGAAGGCGCCGCCGTTCACGGCTACTACGGCGAATACGACCGCGGCGGCGAAACCACCGACGCCAACATCACCGTCGGCGGCAGCGGCGACCGTTTCTCGGCGGTGTTCTCGGCCAGCTTCTACGAGCAGGAAAGCATCAGCGCCGGTTCGTGGGACCAGTCGTCGTTCCCGATCCCGGGCGGCGGCCTCGCCTACGGCAGCTCCGGCACGCCGCAGGGCCGCTTCACCTTCTGCGACCCGTCGCTTCCGGTGGGCCAGTACGGCTCGTGCACGGCGAGCCAGGAGTTCTTCTTCGACGTCACGCTCGACAACGGCACCACCACGCCGGTCTGGGACCCGAACGACCCGGAAGGCGGCACCTTCCACAACTTCAGCGGCGCCGACCGCTTCAACTACGCCCCGTTCAACCTGCTGCTGACGCCGTCCAAGCGCAAGAGCGTGTACACCGGCTTCGACTTCGCCATCAGCGACAGCGTCGGCCTGCACGGCAAGGCGCTGTACAACAATCGGCAGTCGATGAACCAGGCCGCGCCCGAGCCGATCTTCGTCGGCCCGTACGCCGGCACGGCCGGCATCGCCGACGGCATCATCGTCCACGTCGACAATCCGTATAACCCGTTCGGCATCACGCTCGACCCGGCGACGAACTTCGGCTGGGTGACGCGTCGTCCGGTCGAGGTCGGCCCGCGCCGCTTCGAGCAGGACGTCGACACGTGGTACGTGAACCTCGGCCTCGACGGCAGCCTGAGCCTGGGCGACCGCGGCTTCGACTGGAACATCGACTACGTCCGTTCGGAGAACTCGGCCGAGCAGGTGTTCTACAACGGCTACAACGTCGCCAACATCCGCCTCGCGCTCGGCGACCCGGCGATCTGCGCGGCGGTGCCGGGCTGCGTCCCGCTCGACCTGTTCGGCGGCCAGGGCCGGCCGATGACGCAGGAAATGATCAACTGGATCCGCACGACCCAGCACGACGCGTCCAAGCAGGTCCTCGACCTGTGGCAGGCCAACCTGACCGGCGACCTGTTCGCGATCGGCGACAACACCGCCGCGTTCGCGGTCGGCGTCGAGCACCGCACCTACGAGGGCAACTTCGATCCCGATCCGCTGCGCCAGACCGGCGAGTCGCAGGACAGCCAGGCGTTCCCGGTCGCGGCCGACTACGACGTCAACGAGATCTACGGCGAAGTGAACCTGCCGTTCCACGACACGTTCGAGGTCAACGCGGCGATCCGCTACTCCGACTACAGCACCTTCGGCGGCGCCACGACCGGCAAGGTCGGCTTCCGCTGGCAGCCGGTCGAGGACATCGTGTTCCGCGGCAACTGGTCGGAAGGCTTCCGCGCCCCGAACCTCGGCGAGCTGTACGGCCTGACCCAGTTCGGCGCGACGATCATCGATCCGTGCGGCCCGACCAACAGCCTCGTGGTGGATGATTCCGACGGCCCCAACACGACGCCGCTGGAAACCGCCTGCCGCGCGCAGGGCGTGCCCAACGGCTTCGAGCAGGCCAATACGCAGATCACGACGTTCACCGGCGGCAACCCGGACCTGCAGCCGGAAGAATCCGAGAGCTGGACCCTCGGCGCCGTCTGGAGCCCGAGCTGGGCCGAGAACCTGTCGTGGTCCGAGCGGATGGACTTCGAGGTGGGCTACTACCACCACGAGATCGACGGCGCGGTCCAGGCCAGCGACATCCAGGCCCTGCTCAACGACTGCCTCGCGGCGGGCGGCCTCGATCCGGTGCTGTGCGCACCGTTCGACCGCGTCGCCGGCGGCAACCTCGCTCCGCCTAACAACTTCCTCGACAACCTGGGCGTCATCGAGACCGACGGCATCGACTTCAAGTTCAACTGGCGCAGCCCGGAATGGAACTGGGGCGGCCTGACGGCGGCGCTGCAGTCCACCCACGTGATGGACTACCGCGCGGTCGATGTCGACGGCAACGTCGCGCAGCGCACCGTCGGCATCGAGGTCAGCGACAGCGCGATCCCGGACTGGCAGACCAACGCGCAGCTGGGCTGGTATTCGGGCGACTGGGCCGTGGCCTGGAACGTCCGCTACATCAGCGCGGTCAAGGAATCCTGCGCCGGCCTGGAAGGCCTGCCGGGTTGCGACGATGGCGCCACCGACGAGTGGAACACGCTGGAGTCGACCTTCTACAACGACCTGCAGCTGTCCTGGAACAACGCGTTCAACGCCGAGGGCATGAAGATCGCGATCGGCGTCAACAACGTGTTCGACGAGGACCCGCCGGTCTGCCTGACCTGCTCGCTGAACGGTTACGACGCCGGCACGTACGACCTGCCGGGCCAGTTCTGGTACGTGAGCCTGGACTACAAGTTCTAGTTTCAGGGGAGCGCGTTTCGCTCATCGGGGCCGGCGGGAAACCGCCGGCCCTTTTTTTTCGCCCG
>JAKFCL010000027.1:0-1893 GCA_036676665.1 Arenimonas sp.
AGCGCGAACGCGGCGGTGTCCATCACCTGCAGGTTGCGGGCGATGACGTCGTCGTAGGTGAGGTAGTCGAAGCGCTTGGCGCCCGGGTTCTTCTTCGGGTCCGAATCGTAGATGCCGTCGACCTTGGTGGCCTTGAGCAGCAGGTCGGCGCCGATCTCGCTGGCGCGCAGCGCGGCCGCCGAATCGGTGGTGAAGAACGGATTGCCGGTGCCGGCGGCGAACAGCGCGATGCGGCCCTTTTCCATGTGGCGGATGGCGCGGCGGCGGATGTAGTCCTCGCAGACCTCGTTGATCTTGATCGCGCTCATCACGCGGGCGAATCCGCCCTGCTTCTCGAGCGCGTCGGCCATCGCCAGGGCGTTGATGACGGTGGCGAGCATGCCCATGTGGTCCCCGGTGACCCGGTCCATGCCGGCGGCGGCCAGGCCGGCGCCGCGGAAGATGTTGCCGCCGCCGATCACCAGGCCGATCTGGGCGCCCGCGCGCTGCACCTCGACGATCTCGGCGGCCACCGCCTTGATCACGGCCGGGGAGATGCCGTAGTCCTCGTCTCCCATCAGCGCCTCGCCGGACAGCTTGAGCAGGACGCGGCGGTATTTCAGGGGGGACTGGCTCATCGAACTCTCCGGCGGGCAAACGGCGGAATTCTAGCCGATCGTGGCCCCCGGCAGCGGCGTCATCGTGGCCGGACGGGTTCGCGCCCCGCCGCTGGCCGCCTTGCAGCGGCGCTGTCGTTGCACCCGGAACAGGCTTCGGCACGGCCGGAACGCCCATCGGGCGTGCCGCCGGCCCGGCACCAGGGGGCAACATGAACGACTCGAACCGGCGGTTCGTCCGCTTCCGTGGTTTCCCGTTCGCCGTGCTCTTGCTGGCCCTGTTGCCGGCGCAGGCGTCGGCGCAGTCCGGCACCGAAGCGGGCGCCGACGCGATCGTGCGGCTGGTGCCGGCCGCCGGCCAGTCCGGCGAGATCGAAGCGACCGCCGGCGTGCCGGTCGAACTGGTGGTCGTGAAGACGCGGGCCGGCGACGCGGCCGTCGGCGAAGCGCTGGCCTGGACGCTCGAGGAAGGCGCCGACGGCCGGCTCGAAGTCATCGACGAACGCACCCGCGCCGCTGGCGACCGGGTCGAGGCGGGCTCGGCCCGCGTGCGTTTCACCCCGGCGCAGCCGGGGCGGCATGCGCTGCGCGTGCAGTCGCCGGTCGATCCGGCCTGCACCGGCGTCGATTGCCGAAGCGTCGCGCACCGGTTCGTGGTGCTGGCCGCCGTGCCGGACGCCGCGGCGACGGCGCGCGATCGCCACACCGGCCTGGTGATCGGGGCGGCCGCCGCGGCGGGCGCGATCGCGCTGGCGACGATCGCCGATTCCGGCGGTGGCGACCCACCCCCCGGCAAGCGGCTGGTCGCCGTGTCCGGCAACGGCCAGAGCGCCCTGGTGAACAATCCGCTCGCGCAGCCGCTGGCCGTCATCGCGATGGAAAACGGCCGTCCGGCCGTCGGCGTGGTGCTCAACTGGACCGCCACCGGCGGCGCGACGCTGTCGGCCGCGACGACGACGACATCGGTGCAGGGCGGTTCGTCGGTGCAGGTCACCAGCGTCGGCCCCGGCCCGGGGCCGGTCACCGTGACCGCCAGCCGTGCGGATGATCCCGCGGTCAGCGCGTCGTTCACCGTGGGCGTCGACGTCGCCGGGCTGGCGATCGCCTCGGGCAACAACCAGACCACGCGGGTGGACACCACCACGGCAGCGCCGCTGGTCGTGCTGGCGACGCTCAACGGCGTCGCGCAGGCGGGCGTCGCACTGAACTGGCAGGTCGTTTCCGGCACCGCGACGCTGTCGGGCGTGCAGGGCACCACCGACGCCTCGGGCCTCGCCCAGGCGTTCGTCGACGTCGG
>JAKFCL010000028.1:0-18993 GCA_036676665.1 Arenimonas sp.
TCCCAGGACCCGAGCGCGAGCGCCGTGACCGAGACGTCGCGGCCGACGGTGGACAGGCGGGCATCGACCAGGTTGCAGCCGCTGTCGGAAATGCGGCGGGTGACGGACAACAGGGGGGACTGCGGATGCGTGGTGTACGCGTTGATCAGCAGGTGGTTCTCGTTGGCGGTCGGGCGCGCGGTCGGGTCGGTCAATTCGGTGTTCCGTGGCGGCGCGTCTGAAGCTGCGCGGAATGGTCGCGGCCAGCATACTTGCCGCCGCTTTCCGGCCGCAAGTAACATCGGGCCCAGTCCCCGCAGGTCCAATCCCTTGCATCTCCACGGCAGCATCACTGCGCTGGCCACTCCGTTCACGGCGGCCGGGGAACCCGACTTCGACGCCTGGGCACGCCTGATCGACCGCCAGGTCGCCGGCGGAACGCGCGGCATCGTCGTCGCCGGCTCCACCGGCGAGGCCGCCGCGCTGTCCGACGAGGAGTACACGCAGCTGCTGCAGGCGGCGGTGGCGCGCGCCGGCGACCGGCTGGTGATCCTCGCCGGCACCGGCCTGTCCAGCACCGCGAAGACGATCCGGCAGACGCGCCTGGCCCGCGACGGCGGCGCCGACGCGGCGCTGGTCGTCACGCCTCCCTACGTCCGGCCCACCCAGGACGGGCTGGTGGCGCACTACACGGCCGTGGCGGAGCAGGGCGGGCTGCCGGTGGTGCTGTACAACGTGCCCGGCCGCACCGGCTGCGACCTGCTGCCCGAGACGGTCGCGCGGCTCAGCCCGCACCCGGGCATCGTCGGCCTGAAGGAGGCGCGTGGCGACGAACCGCGCTGGAAGGCACTGCAGCCGCTCGCCGGCCCGCAGTTCGCGCTGCTCAGCGGCGACGACCCGACCTTCGTGCAGGCGATGCTCGGCGGCGCCGCGGGCGTGGTCTCGGTGGCATCGAACGTGATCCCGGCGACCTTCCGCCGCCTCTGCGGGCTGGCCGCGGCCGGCGACGCCGTCGGTGCCCGGGCCCTCGATGCGCGCCTGGGCGGCCTGTACGAATTCCTCGGCATCGAGCCCAATCCGATCCCGGTGAAGGCGCTGCTGGCGCGGCAGGGCATCGGCCACGGCCTGCGCCTGCCGCTGACGACGCTGAGCGGGCCGCATGCGGCCGCCGCGGACGCACTGGCGGCCTTCTGCGAACGGATCGAACACGACTCCCCCTGAAACGCTTACCCTATCGACCCCCGCCCGCGACTCCGGTCGCCGGGCATTCCAGGAGATCTCCATGACCGCGTCCCCGTCCTCCCTCCGCCCGCTGCTGATCGCCCTGGTGGGCGTCGCGCTGGTCTCGCAAAGCGGTTGCTCCTGGATGCGCACCAAGTTCGGCGGCGGGCCGAAGTACCAGGACAGCGTGCAGGCGCAGCCGCTGGAAGTGCCGCCGGGCCTGGACGTGCCGTCCACCGCCGGCTCCGTCGTGATCCCGAACGTCACCCCGAACCCGAGGACGCAGACGGTGACGAGCGCGGTGCCTTCCGCCGCCGTGTCGTCCGACGGCTTCGTGCTCGCCGACACGCTCGAGAGCAGCTATCGCCGCGTCGGCGTCGCGCTGGGCAAGATCAGCGGCGTGACGATGGGCGAGAGCGCGCCGCTGCAGCACGCGCACACGATCACCTACCAGGGCACGCCGATGCAGATCCGCGTCGAGGCGTCGGGCACCGGCAGCCGCGTGTTCGCGGTCGGCGTCGACGGCCAGCCGATGACCTCCGGCGCCGCGACGGCGCTGCTGGGCCTGCTGAAGGCGCGCCTGGGCTGAGCCCGGCCGCCGCGGCACGAACGAAAAGGGCGCCCGTGGGCGCCCTTTTCCATTCCGGGGTGGACGCCGTCCGGGTCAGCGCTCGAGCTGGTCGAGCTTGCCGGCGACGCCGTCCCACTCGGCGGCTTCGGGCAGCGGGTCCTTGCGCGTGGTGATCACCGGCCAGCCCTTCGAAAGTTCGGCATTGAGGGCGATGAAGCCTTCCTGGCCGGCCGGGACGTCGTCCTCGGGATAGATCGCCTTGGCCGGGCACTCGGGCTCGCAGAGCGTGCAGTCGATGCATTCTTCCGGGTCGATCACCAGGAAGTTCGGGCCTTCATGGAAGCAGTCGACCGGGCACACCTCGACGCAATCGGTGTACTTGCACTTGATGCAGTTCTCGACGACGACGAAGGGCATGGCGACTCCCCAGCGAAATGCGAAGGCCCGGCATGGCCGGGCCTTCTGGAAGATGGCGCTCCCTAGGGGACTCGAACCCCTGTTCCAGCCTTGAGAGGGCCGTGTCCTAGGCCACTAGACGAAGGGAGCGCGGATGGCGCAGGTGCAGGACGGGCGCTAGTATAGCCAGCTTCATCGCCGCCGGGAAGCTGCATCCCCGGCCCACGCCGCGCAAGGACCCCGCGCCGCCACCGCCCATGAAGGACACCCACCCCATTCTCCCGATCACGCCGCGCATCGTGCCGCGCGCAGAACACGGCATCTCCCGCAAGGACATCAGCCCGAACGCGCTGCGGGTGCTCTATCGCCTGCGCGAGGGCGGCTTCCAGGGTTACCTCGTCGGCGGCGCCGTGCGCGACCTGCTGATCGGCCTGCACCCGAAGGACTTCGACGTCGCCACCGACGCGACGCCCGAGCAGGTCAAGTCGCTGTTCCGCAACTGCCGCCTCATCGGACGCCGGTTCCGGCTGGCGCATGTCGTCTATGGCCGCGAGATCATCGAGGTGGCGACATTCCGCGCCAACATCGACGACGGCAGCGGCGACCGCGAGACCGAGGACGGCGGCCGCCTGCTGCGCGACAACGTCTACGGCACGATCGAGGACGACGCGGTGCGCCGCGACTTCACCGCGAACGCGCTCTATTACGCCATCGAGGATTTCTCGGTACGCGACTACACCGGCGGCTTCGAGGACGTGCAGAGCCGGGTGATGCGCCTGATCGGCGACCCGGTGGAACGCTATCGCGAGGATCCGGTGCGCATGCTGCGGGCGGTGCGGCTGGCCGCCAAGCTCGATTTCGACATCGCGCCCGACGCCGCCGAGCCGATCCGCGAGCTGGCGCCGCTGCTGGCCGCCGCGCCGCCGGCGCGCCTGTTCGACGAATGCCTGAAGATGTTCCTGGCCGGGCATGCGGAGAAGAGTTTTCTGCTGCTCGAGCACCACGGCCTGCTCCCGGCGCTGTTCCCGGAAACGGCCACGGCGCTGGCGACCAACCGCAGCGGGGCGCTGCGGCAGATGGTGCTGCAGGCACTGCGCAACACCGATCGCCGCATCGCCGAGGACAAGCCGGTGACGCCGGCATTCCTGTTCGCGGCGCTGCTGTGGCCGGCGTACTGCCGCGAGCTGGCGGTGCTGACCAAGGCCGGCGCCGATCCGCTGGTCGCCCAGCAGCGCGCCGCCGACCGCGTCACGCTGCACCAGGCGCAGCGCATCGCGTTGCCGCGCCGGTTCTCGATGCCGATGCAGGAGATCTGGCTGCTGCAGCCGCGGTTCTCCCAGCGCGTGCGCAAGCGCGTGTTCCGCCTGCTGGCGCATCCGCGCTTCCGCGCCGCGTTCGACTTCCTCGAGCTGCGTGCCGGCGCCGCGCCGGATGTCGCCGACGACCTCGCGTTCTGGCGGGAGGCGCAGAAGCAGGCCCCGGAGCAGCTCGCCGAGCGGCTGGACCCGAAAACCGTGCGCCGCGAACGGGTCGATGGCGAGGACGCCGGTGTCGAGCCGGCCGCCGTGGGCGACGACGATGCCCCGCGCAAGCGCCGGCGCCGCCGGCGCAAACCGCCCGGCGCGGGCGGGGCCGCGCCGGAGTGACGGCGCCGGCCGACGCGCCGGTGCGCGCCTACATCGGCCTGGGCGCGAACGTCGGCGATGCCGCCGCGACGCTCGCCGCGGCGATGCGCGACATCGACGCGCTGCCGTCGACGGTGCTCGCCGCCCGCTCGTCGCTGTACCGCACGCCGGCATGGGGTGTCACCGACCAGCCCGACTTCGTCAATGCCGTGGTCGCGATCGACACGCGGCTGGCGCCGCGCCCGCTGCTGGACGCGCTGCTGGACATCGAACGGCGCTTCGGCCGCGACCGCGGCCGCGAGGCCGGACGCTGGGGGCCGCGCACGCTCGACCTGGACCTGTTGCTGCACGGCAACGCTGCGTTCGAGGAGCCCGGGCTGACCGTGCCGCATCCGCGCATCGCGGAGCGGGCATTCGTGCTGGTTCCGCTGGCGCAGATCGCCCCGTCGCTGGACATTCCCGGCCGCGGCCGGGTGTCGGACCTGCTCGCGCGGGTGGATGCCACGGGCATCGAAGCGATACCTTAGGCCTCCACTTCCCCGGGGCGCCCCCATGTACGCGAACGATCCCACCGCCGCCCCGCGACCGCGGCTGACGGTGCCGGCGCTGCGCCGGATGAAGGCAGAATCGCGCCGCATCGTCGCGCTCACCGCCTACGATGCCGGCTTCGCCCGCAGCGTCGACGCCGCCGGCATCGACCTGGTGCTGATCGGCGATTCGCTCGGCATGGTCTGCCAGGGCCACGACAGCACGCTGCCGGTCACCGTCGACGACATCGTCTACCACACGCGCTGCGTCGCGGCGGGGCTGCAGGGCGCGTTCCTGGTCGCGGACCTGCCGTTCCAGGCGGACGCCACCACGGAACGGGCGCTGGATTCGGCCACGCGCTGCCTGCAGGCGGGCGCGCAGATGGTCAAGCTCGAGGGGGCCGGCCACAAGCTCGAGGTGATCCACTTCCTCGCCGAGCGCGAGATGCCGGTCTGCGCGCACCTGGGGCTGACGCCGCAGTCGGTGCTGCGCCTGGGCGGCTACAAGGTGCAGGGCCGCGAGGAGATCGCGGCGCGCAAGCTGCTGGCCGACGCGAAGGCGGTGGCCGATGCCGGCGCCGACCTGCTGGTGCTCGAGTGCGTCCCGTCGGCGCTGGCCGCCGAGATCACCGCCGCGGTGGCGATCCCTACGATCGGCATCGGCGCCGGCCCGGCCTGCGACGGCCAGATCCTGGTGATGCACGACCTGCTGGGCCTCAACAGCGGCCATCGCCGGCCGCGCTTCGTCAAGGACTTCCTCGCCGAGGGCGGCTCGATCGCCGGCGCCTTCGCCGCCTATGCGGCCGCCGTGCGCGACGGCAGCTTCCCCGGCCCCGAACACGGATACGACTGATGCAGACCCACACCACGCTCGCGTCCCTGCGCTCCCAACTCCGGCAATGGCGCAGTGAAGGCGCCAGCGTCGGCTTCGTGCCGACGATGGGCAACCTGCACGCGGGCCACCATGCGCTGATCCAGCTGGCGAAGAACCACGCCGACCGCGTGGTCGCCAGCATCTTCGTCAATCCGACCCAGTTCGGGCCCAACGAGGATTACGCCCGCTACCCGCGCACGCCCGACCGCGACGTCAACGGGCTGGCCGAGCACGGCTGCGACGCGGTCTTCCTGCCGTCGGTGGAACAGATGTACCCGTTCGGGACGATGGGCTGCGTGCAGATGCACGTGCCCGGCATCACCGACATTCTCGACGGCGCGCACCGGCCGGGGCATTTCAACGGCGTCGCGCAGGTCGTCGCGCGGCTGTTCAACATGGTGCAGCCCGACCTCGCCGTGTTCGGCCGGAAGGACTACCAGCAGCTGCAGGTGATCCGCTACATGAGCCGGGAAATGAGCTTCCCGGTCGAGATCATCCCGGCGCCGACGCTGCGCGAACCCGACGGGCTGGCGATGAGCTCGCGCAACCAGTACCTGCAGGGCGAAGAGCGGCAGACCGCGACCCGAATCCACGAGGTGCTGCAGTTCATGCGCCAGGCCAGCCGCCAGGGCCTGCCGCTGGCCGGCATCGAGGACGATGCCCGCTCGCGGCTGGAAGCGGCCGGGTTCGTCGTCGACTACGCCGAGATCCGTCGCGCCGACCTCAGCCGGCCGCGCGGCGCGAACGAGCCCGGGCTGGTGGCGCTGATCGCCGCGCGCCTGGGGCGGACGCGCCTGATCGACAACCTCGAATTCGACGCGGCGGATTGACGATGGACCTCGGACCGCACTGGCAGGGCCTCGCCGCGCACGCGCGGCGCCTGGGCACGGTTCCGCTGCGCGAGCTGGTGCGCGCCGATCCTGCGCGGGCCTCCGCGCACGCGCTGCGGGTCGGTCCGTTGTACGCGAGCTTCGCCCGCCAGCAGGTCGACGAACCGGCGCTGGCGGCGCTGCTGGCGCTGGCGGAAGCGGCCGGCGTGCCGGCCGCGCTCGATGCGCTGTTCGACGGTGCCACCGTCAATGTGTCGGAAGGCCGGCCGGCGCTGCATTCGGCGCTGCGCGGCGACATCGGCCGCACCGACATCGCCCGCGGCGCCCGCGAGCTGGCGCTGCAGGCACGCGGGCGCATGGATGCCCTGCAGGAGGGGCTGGCCGGGAGCGGTGTCACCGACATCGTCAACGTCGGCATCGGCGGTTCGGACCTCGGGCCGCGGCTGGCGGTGGATGCACTGCGCGATTTCCACGACGGCCGCTTCCGCGTGCATTTCCTCACCAACGTGGATGGCAGCGCCGCACAGCACCTGCTGCATCGGCTCGACCCGTCGCGCACGGCGGCGGTGCTGGTGTCCAAGACGTTCGGCACGCAGGAAACGCTGCTCAACGGCGCGATCCTCGCCGATTGGCTCGAGGGCGGCGATCGCCTGTACGCCGTCAGCGCCAATGTCGCGCGCGCCGAAGCGTTCGGCGTCGCGGCCGAACGCGTGCTGCCGATGTGGGACTGGGTCGGCGGGCGGTTCTCGCTGTGGTCGCCGGTGGGGTTCTCGCTGCAGCTGGCGATCGGTCGCGAGCGGTTCGCGGAGCTGCTGGAGGGGGCCGCCGCGGTCGACGCGCACGCCCGGCATGCGCCGATGGCGGCCAACCTCGTCGTGCGGCACGCGCTGATGGCGGTGTGGAACCGGGTCGCGCTCGGCATGGCCAGCCAGGCCGTGCTGCCGTACGACGAGCGCCTGGCGCTGCTGCCGTCCTACCTGCAGCAGCTGGTGATGGAAAGCCTGGGCAAGTCGGTGCGCAGCGACGGCTCGCCGGTCGCCACCGCGACCGTACCCGTCGTGTGGGGCGGCGCCGGCACCAATTCCCAGCACAGCTTCTTCCAGGCCCTGCACCAGGGCACCGACGTGGTGCCGGCGGATTTCATCGGCGTCGTTCGCCCGGCGCACGACTACCCGGGCAGCCACGACGCGCTGCTGGCCAACCTGCTGGCGCAGGCGCAGTCGCTGGCCGACGGATTCGACGCCGACGCCGACGACAGCCACCGCACCCACCCGGGCGGGCGGCCGTCGACGCTGATGCTGCTCGACGAACTGACGCCGTCGTCGCTCGGCTCGCTGCTGGCGCTGTACGAACACAGCGTCTACGTGCAGTCGGTGCTGTGGGGCATCAACGCGTTCGACCAGTGGGGCGTGGAACTGGGCAAGCGCATGGCCAGCGAACTGCTGCCGGCGCTGCAGGGCGACGGCGAACCTCCGGAAGATCCCGTCACCCGCGAGTTGCTGGCGCGGATCCGGGAAAAACGCTGAGCACGGCTTTCGGGTGCTGCGCCAGCGCCCAGGCGACGTGCTCGCGCACCATCGGGTCAGGGTCGTCGCGGCGCGACGCCAGCGCGGCCAGCACCTGCGGCGTGGTCGGGGCGTTGCCCAGGCCGACCGCGAGATTGCGCAACCAGCCGGCATAGCCGGCGCGGCGGATCGCCGAGCCTTCGGTGCGCTGCAGGAATTCTTCCTCATTCCACGCGAACAGTTCCGCCAGCGAGGCGCGGTCGAGGCCGTTGCGCACGCCGAAATCGGCCTGGTCGTGCCGCACCGCGAACTTGTTCCAGGGGCAGGCGAGCTGGCAGTCGTCGCAGCCGAACACGCGGTTGCCGATCAGCGGCCGCAGCGCTTCGGGGATCGCCTCGCGCAGTTCGATCGTCAGATACGAGATGCATCGGCGCGCGTCGACCCGATACGGCGCCACGATGGCCCCGGTCGGACAGACCTGGATGCAGCGGCTGCAGGTGCCGCAGTGCGCGCTCGCCGGCGCGTCGGTCGGCAATGGCAGGTCGGTGTAGATCTCGCCGAGAAAAAACCAGCTGCCGGCCGAGCGGTTGATCAGGCAGCTGTGCTTGCCGATCCAGCCCAGGCCGGCGTCGCGCGCGAGGGCGCGTTCCAGCACCGGCGCCGAATCGACGAACGCGCGGTAGCCGAACGGGCCGATCTCGCCGGCGATGCGGTCGGCCAGCTTCTGCAGCCGGCCGCGCATCACCTTGTGGTAGTCGCGGCCCAGCGCGTAACGGGCGACGTAGGCGCGTTCGCCTTCGTCCAGCGTGGCCCACGCCGCCTCGTCGTCGCCGGTGCCGTAGTCCATGCGCGCCGAGATCACCCGCAGCGTTCCGGGCACGAGTTCCGGCGGACGCGAACGCTTGTCCCCGTGCCGCGCCATGTAGCCCATGGTTCCGTGCTGGCCTTTCGCCAGCCAGTCGCGCAGGTGCGACTCGTCCTCGCCCAGCTCGACGCCGGCCACGCCGATCTGCTGGAAGCCGAGTTCCCGGCCCCACAGTTTGATCCTTCCGGCGAGTGCGGCGAAGTCGGGCATCGGCGCAAGTATAGAATCCGGGCATGAGCGAACTGTTGCCGCTGTACCGGCCCGCCCAGGTCCGCGCCATGGACCAGCACGCGATCGGGGTGCTGGGCGTGCCGGCGATGACGCTGATGGTGCGGGCGGCCACCGCCGCCTGGGCCCTGCTGCGGCAGCGCTGGCCGGACGCGCACCGGATCGGCGTGGTCTGCGGCCCGGGCAACAACGGCGGCGACGGTTACGTGCTGGCGAAGCTGGCGAGGCAGGCCGGCCGCGAGGTGCGCGTGGTGTCGCCGCACGGCGCCGGCCCGCGCACGCCGGAAGCACGGCAGGCGCTGGCGGAATGGCGCGCCGCCGGCGGTTCGGTGTCCGGCTTCGACGGCATGCTGCCCGCCGTCGATGTCTGGGTCGACGCGCTGTACGGCATCGGCCTGACCCGGGCGCCGTCGGAAGAGGCCCAGGGCATCATCGAACGCATCAACGCCAGCCGGGTGCCGGTGCTGTCGCTGGACGTGCCATCGGGGCTGGATGCGGACACCGGCCATGCGATCGGCACGGCGGTGCGCGCCACCGTCACGATCAGCTTCATCGCCGGCAAGCGGGGCCTGTATACCGGCATGGCGCGCGATTTCGACGGCGAGGTCCTGGTCGATCCGCTGGGGCTGCCGGCGGAAGCGTTCGCGACCTTTCCGGTGGCCGCCTGGCTCGGCCTGCCGAAGGGGCTGGCGCAGTGGCTGGCACCGCGGCACGCGAACGCGCACAAGGGCGAACACGGGCATGTGCTGTGCGTCGGCGGCGAGGCCGGCATGGGCGGGGCGGTGCGGTTGTGCGCCGAGGGCGCGCTGCGCACCGGCGTCGGCCTGGCCAGCGTCGCCACGCGCAGCGAGGGCGTCGCGGCGCTGGTGGCCGCCCGCCCAGAAGCGATGACGCACGCGGTCGAGAATGGCGCGGATCTGCTGCCCCTGGTCGAGCGGGCGACCGTGCTCGCGGTCGGCCCCGGCCTGGGGCAGGGGGACTGGGGCCGCGCACTGCTGAAGGTCGCGATCGACTCGGGCAAACCCCTGGTGCTGGATGCCGATGCGCTCAACATCCTGTCCGAACAGCCGCGGCCGCTGCCGCAGGCGATCCTGACCCCGCATCCGGGCGAAGCGGCGCGGCTGCTCGGCAGCGACAAGACCGGCATCCAGGCGGATCGTTTCGCCGCGGCCGACGCCTTGGCCCGGCGTTACGCCTGCGTGGTCGTGCTCAAGGGCGCGGGCACGATCGTCGCCGCCCCCGGCGAGATCCCCGCGGTCATCGCCGCCGGCAACCCGGGCATGGCCACCGGCGGCATGGGCGACGTGCTGTCGGGCGTGATCGCCGCCCTGCACGCGCAGGGCCTGCCGCCGTTCCAGGCGGCGGTCGCGGGCGCGCTGCTGCATTCGGCCGCCGGCGATGCCGCCGCCCGCATCGGCGGCGAGCGCGGGCTGTTGCCCTCCGACCTGTTTCCGCATCTGCGGCGCATGGCCAATCCCGCATGAGCCGCTCCCGATTCCTGCCCGATGCGGCCGCCACCGCGACGCTGGCGTCCGGCCTGGCCGCGAGCCGTCCGGAGCGGGCGATCGTCTGGCTGGAGGGCGACCTCGGCGCCGGCAAGTCGACGCTGGCGCGGGCGTGGCTGCGCGAACTGGGCGTGCAGGGGGCCATCCGCAGCCCGACCTACACCCTGGTCGAGCGTTACCCGATCCCCGGCGGCGAAGCGGCGCACCTGGACCTGTACCGGCTCGGCGACGCGTCCGAGCTCGACTTCCTGGGGCTGGACACGCTCGCGGCCGAGGCGACCCTGTGGCTGGTGGAGTGGCCCGAGCGGGCGCGGACCGGCCTGCCGCCGGCCGATCTGCGGATCCGGCTGGAAATGGAGGCCGACGGCCGCCGCGCGACGCTCGTGCCGGGCACCGAGGCCGGCCGGCTGTGGCTCGAAAGAACCCCGTTCTGACGCCCTCTCCGGGCCTCTGTTCAGCTCGATTACGAGGAAGATGGGGCAGGCTACGGATTCCAAAGGATTTTTCTTGCTTTTCCCGGATCGCGGTGCTTCAATCGCCGTCAATGCGCCGCCATTCCGCCCTTTCTGCGCTCTTCGTGGCCCTGCTGGCCCTCGCCGGTGGCGACCTGCAGGCCGCGCGGCTGGAAGCCATCAGCGTCATCGAGGGTGATTCCGGCACCCGCGCCGTGCTCGCGCTGTCCGATACCGCCGAGTACAAGGTGTTCACCCTGGAGAATCCCGACCGCCTCGTGCTGGACCTCTCCGGCACGCTGCTCGACGCCCGCTACAAGGCGCCGGCGCCCAATGGCGTGGTCGCCAGCGTGCGCACCGGCACGCCGACCGAGGGCGACCTGCGCGTCGTGCTGGACCTGAGCCGCGCGGTGAAGCCGCGCAGCCGCATCGAGGGCGCCGGCGGCGAACGCCGGCTGGTGATCGAACTGCTGGGCGACGCCGGTCCGTCGGTGTCGGGTGCGCCGACGCTGGCGGCGCCGGCCCGCACGGTCGCCGATGTCGTCGGCAGCGGCCAGCGCGAGCTGATCGTCGCGATCGACGCCGGCCACGGCGGCAAGGATCCGGGCGCGGTCGGCCCGACCGGCAAGCACGAAAAGAACATCACGCTGGCGATGGCGCGCGAACTCGCCGCGCAGATCGACGCCGACCCGGGCATGAAGGCGGTGCTGATCCGCGACCGCGACGTCTTCATCCCGCTCGGCCAGCGCTACATGATCGCCCGCGAGGCGCAGGCCGACCTGTTCATCTCGATCCACGCCGATGCGGCGCTGAACCGCTCCGCGACCGGCGCGTCGGTGTACGTGCTGTCGCTGCGCGGCGCCTCGTCCGAAGCCGCGCGCTGGCTGGCCGACCAGGAAAACGCCGCCGACCTGGTCGGCGGCATCGAACTCGACGCGCGCGACAAGAACCTCGCCGCGGTGCTGCTGGACCTGTCGCAGAACGCGACGATGCGCGTGTCCGACGATGTCGCCGGCGAAGTGCTGGCCTCGCTCAAGGGCGTCGGCAAGGCGCACAAGCCGCAGATCGAGCGCGCCAATTTCGTCGTGCTGCGCTCGCCGGACGTGCCGTCGATGCTGGTCGAGACCGGGTTCATCTCCAACCCGGGCGAGGAATCCAAGCTCAACGATCCGGCCTACCGCACGCGGATGGCGACGGCGATCGTCGGCGGCGTGCGCAACTACTTCTCCAACCAGGCGCCCCCGGGCACCTGGTACGCGGCCCGCCAGGGCATGCTCGGCGGCACCCGCAACCACGTCGTCGGCGCCGGCGAGTCCCTGAGCATCATCGCCACACGCCACGGCGTGCCGGTGGCGTCGATCCGCGCCGCCAACGGCCTGCAGGGCGACGTGCTCAGGGTCGGCCAGAACCTGAAGATCCCGTTCGGCGGCGGCAACGCCGGCGGCGTGGTGGCCGCGCGCAAGTAGTCGCGGCGGGCCGGCGCGGCCGCGCTGGTATCATCCGGTCCCGGAGTCCCGAGACCGTCCGCACGTGCCGATCCAGCAGCTTCCCGACACCCTCGTCAACCAGATCGCCGCGGGCGAGGTCGTCGAGCGGCCGGCGTCGGTGGTCAAGGAACTGGTCGAGAACGCGCTGGACGCCGGCGCCACCCGCCTGGACATCGACCTGGAAGAGGGCGGCATCCGCCTGATCCGCATCCGCGACGACGGCGGCGGCATGCCGCCGCAGGACCTCGCGCTGGCGATCTCCCGGCACGCCACCAGCAAGATCGCTTCGCTCGACGACCTCGAGACCGTCGCCACGCTCGGCTTCCGCGGCGAGGCGCTGCCGTCGATCGCGTCCGTCAGCCGCTTCGCGCTGATGTCGCGCACGTCGGCGCAGGAACACGGCGCGCGCCTGGAGGTCGACGGCGGCAAGGTCGGAACCGCGCAGCCGCATCCGCATCCGGCCGGCACCACGGTGGAAGTGCGCGACCTGTTCTTCAACGTGCCGGCGCGCCGACGTTTCCTGAAGGCCGAACGCACGGAGCTGGGCCACATCGAGGAATGGCTGCGTTCGCTGGCGCTGGCCCGCCCCGACGTCGAGCTGCGCATCGCCCACAACGGACGCATCAGCCGCCACTACCGTCCCGTGCGCGACCACGGCGAGCGTACCCGGCGCGTGGCCGAGGCGCTCGGCGAGGATTTCGTCGGCCAGTGCCTGGCGATCGAACATTCGGGCGCCGGCCTGCGCATGCACGGCTGGGTCGGCCTGCCGACCGCCGCGCGCTCGAGCGCCGACCAGCAGTACTTCTACGTCAACGGCCGCGCGGTGCGCGACCGCAGCGTCGCGCACGCGGTGCGGCAGGCGTATGCCGACGTGCTGTTCCACGGCCGGCATCCGGCGTTCGTGCTGTTCCTGGAATGCGATCCGCGCCAGGTCGACGTCAACGTGCATCCGGCCAAGCACGAGGTGCGCTTCCGCGAACAGCGGCTCGTGCACGATTTCATCTACCGCACGCTGCACGAGGCGCTGGCGTCGACGCGCGCCGGCCTGGCCGCCGGCCACGACGTCGGCGCGTTCCCGGCGTCGCCGCCCGCGACCGCGGGCTGGGGCGCCGCGGCGCCGGCACAGTCCGGGCTCGGGCTGCCGGTGCGCGAAGCGCTGGCGGGTTACGCGGCCCTGTACGGCGGCGGGGCGGCGATGTCGGCGCCCGCGTTCGCCGGCGGCGCCACGGCGGCGCTGCCGGCCGCCAACGAGGCCGAGGCGCCGCCGCTGGGGTATGCGCTGGCGCAGCTGCACGGCATCTTCGTGCTCGCCGAGAACGCGCACGGACTGATCCTGGTGGACATGCACGCGGCGCACGAACGCATCACCTACGAACGGCTCAAGGCCGCCCGCGACGGCGAGGGCATCCGCGCCCAGCCCCTGCTGGTGCCGGTGCCGCTGGCGGTGTCCGAGCGCGAGGCCGACCTGGCCGAACAGCATGCCGACACGCTGGCGGCGTACGGCTTCGACCTGCGCCGCACCGGGCCGCAGTCGCTCGGCGTGCGCAGCGTGCCGACCCTGCTCGCCGACCTGGACCCGCGCGCGCTGGTGCTGGACGTGCTGGCCGACCTGCGCGAGCACGGCAGCAGCCGCCGCCTGGAGGAAGCGCGCAACGAACTGCTGTCGACGCTGGCCTGCCATACGTCGGTGCGCGCCAACCGGCGGCTGACGCTGCCGGAGATGAATGCACTGTTGCGCGACATGGAGTCCACCGAACGCAGCGGCCAGTGCAATCATGGCCGTCCGACCTGGGTGCAGCTGACCAAGGCCGAACTGGACCGACTTTTCCTGAGGGGACGCTGATGAAACCGCGGATGTTGCTGGCGACGATCTTCCTGCCCACGCTGTTGCTGGTCGCGTGCGGCGACGGCGGCTCCGGCGCCGGGGCCGACGGCGACCAGGCCGCGCGCCAGGCGCGGATGCGCTACGAAGGCGAGATCAAGGCCTGGCGCGAGGAACGTGTCGCCCGCCTGACCCGGCCGGACGGCTGGCTGTCGCTGGTCGGCATGCACTGGCTGACGCCCGGTTCGACCTACGTCGGCGCCGCCGAAGACAACGGCACGCGGCTGGCGGTCGGCCCGCCGCAGATCGGCATGCTGACGCTGGGCCCGGACGGATCGACCGTCCTGAGCCTGCACCCGGACGCGCGCGCACTCGTGACCATCGACGGCCTGCCGCCGCCGGAGGGAGACATCCCGCTGGTCGCGGACGCGGACGCGCCCGAGGGCGGCGGCCCGACCGTGGTCGGCTTCAACAAGGGCGACGCGAGCTTCATCGTCATCAAGCGCGCCGACCGCGTCGGCCTGCGGGTGCGCGATGCGCTCGCACGCACGCGCACCGGCTTCCCGGGCCTGGACTATTTCGACATCAATCCGGACATGCGCATCGTCGCGAAGTTCGAGCCGCACCCGCCCGGGCAGACGGTCGACATCGTCAACGTGCTCGGCATGGTCGAACCGACGGCGAATCCGGGCACGCTGAGCTTCGAGAAGGACGGCAAGACGTTCCGCATGGAAGCGGTGGACGAGGGCGACGGCCGCCTGTTCTTCACCTTCGCCGACCGCACCAGCGGCCACGAGACGTACGCCGCGTCGCGGATGGTCTACGCCGACCCCGCCGGCCCCGACGGCACCACGGTGCTCGACTTCAACAAGGCCTACAACCCGCCGTGCGCGTTCACCCCTTACTCCACCTGCCCGCTGCCGCTGCCGGCCAACCGCCTCGACCTGGTGGTCAATGCGGGCGAGAAGAAACCGAGGCCTTTCCCCGAATGAAGACCCTGATCCTCTCGATGTTCGCCGTGGCGGCCCTGCTGGTCGCCGGTTGCAGCGACGGCGCCGACGTCGCCGCCGGCGATCCGCCGCGGCCGCTGCTGTGGAAGGTCAGCGACGGCGACAATTCGCTGTACCTGCTCGGTTCGTTCCACCTGCTGATGCCGTCGGACTATCCGCTCGCGGCCAGCACCGACGCGGCGTTCGCCGACGCCGAGCAGGTGGTGTTCGAACTCTCGCCGGCCGATCTCGCCAGCCCCGACCTGCCGCAGGCGATGGCCGGCGCGGCGCTGCGTGGCGACGGCCGCACGCTGCAGCAGGCGCTGCCGGCGCCGACCTGGACGCGGCTGAAGGCGTACCTGGCCGAACGCCGGATGGACCCGGTGGCGATGCAGCAGTACGACGCCTGGTTCGTCAGCCTGCTGGTGGCGAACACCGAGATGCAGGCCGCCGGCCTGGCGGCCGACCATGGCCTGGACAGGCACTTCGCCGACCGCACGGTCGCGGCCGGCAAGCCGGCGCGCGGGCTGGAGACGATCGACCAGCAGATCCTGCTGTTCGAGGGCATGTCGCAGGAGCAGCAGGCGCAATCGCTGGAATCCACGCTCGACGACATCGCCGACATGAAGACGATGATCGAGCAGATGCACCGGCTCTGGCGCGCCGGCGACGAGGAGGGCCTGTTCGCGGCCACCGGCGCCGAGATGAAGGCCGAGTTCCCGGCGCTGTACGACCGCATGAACCGCGACCGCAACCGGGCATGGTTGCCGGAACTGCGCGAACTGCTCGACGCCGGCGGCGACGACGACGCGCTGGTGGTGGTCGGGGCGATGCACCTGCTTGGCGAGGACGGTGTCGTCGAGGGCCTGCGCGAGGCCGGCTACACCGTCGAAAGGCTGTAGTTCGCCGGCAGCAGTTCGATGCAGTCGACGGGGCACGGGGGCAGGCAGAGCTCGCAGCCCGTGCACAGGTCGGCGATGACGGTGTGCATCAGCTTCGGGCCGCCGACGATCGCGTCGACCGGGCAGGCCTGGATGCACTTGGTGCAGCCGATGCAGTCGGCCTCGACGATCAGCGCCACCACCGGCGGCTTTTCGACGCCGTTGGCCGGGTTCACCGGCTTGGCTTCGCGGCCGAGCAGTTCGGCCAGCGCGCGCACGCCGGCCTCGCCGCCCGGCGGGCACTGGTCGATGTCGGCGACGCCGGCGGCGATCGCCTGCGCATAGGGTTTGCACCCCGGATAACCGCACTGGCCGCACTGGGTCTGCGGCAGCACGCGGTCGATGCGTTCCACCAGCGGATCGGCCTCGACGCGGAAACGCCGCGCCGCCCAGCCCAGCAGCGCGCCCAGCGCCGCCGCGAGCGCGACGACGACGGCCACGGCGGTCAGCGCGTCGGCCGTCACCGCGCCGGCACCATGCCGCCGAATCCGAGGAACGCCAGCGACATCAGCCCGGCCGTGACCAGCGCGATCGGCGTGCCGCGCCACGCCGCCGGCACGTCGGCGACCTCCAGCCGCTCGCGCATCGCCGAGAACATCACCAGCACCAGCCCGAAGCCGACCGCGGCACCGAAGCCGTACACCACCGATTCGAACAGCGAGTGCCGCGCCTGCACGTTCAGCAGCGTCACGCCGAGCACCGCGCAGTTGGTGGTGATCAGCGGCAGGTAGATGCCGAGCACGCGGTACAGGCGCGGGCTCTGCCGGTTCATCACGATCTCGGTGAACTGCACGACCGCGGCGATCACCAGGATGAAACCGAGCGTGCGCAGGTGCCCGAGCCCCAGCGGCGCCAGCAGCCAGTGCTGCACGATCCACGCCAGCGCCGAAGACAGCGTCAGCACGAAGCCGGTCGCCAGCGCCATGCCGTAGGCGGCGTCGATCCGCCGCGAAACGCCCATGAACGGACACAGGCCCAGGAACTTCACCAGCACGAAGTTGTTGACGAACACCGCGCCGACCAGCAGCAGGCCGAGTTCGTCCACCGCGGCCTCCTCAGCGCACCGGCATGCCCGGCAACGCGCCGGTGTCGACGTCCAGCAGCGCCAGGCCGCCGCCGTCGAATCCGGCGGACAGGATCATTCCCTCGCTGAGGCCGAAGCGCATCTTGCGCGGCGCCAGGTTGGCGATGAACACGACGTGGCGGCCGACCAGCGTTTCCGGCTCGCCGTAGCTGCCGCGGATGCCCGAGAAGATCTGCCGCTGGCCGAGTTCGCCGGCATCGAGCAGGAAACGCAGCAGCTTGTCTGAGCCGTCGACGAAGCCGCACTCGAGCACCTTGCCGATGCGCAGGTCGAGCTTCGCGAAATCGTCGATGCCGATCGTGGCCGGGGCCGCGGGAGCGGCGTCCGTCGATGGCGCGGCTGCGGGCGCGGGCGATGCCGGCTTCGCCTTCGCGGGTGTCGCCGTTTTCGCCGGGGCTGCCGCGGCATCGGCGGCCTGCGCCGGCTTCAGGTCTTCCTTGCTCGATTCGATCATGGTCTCGATGTGCTTCGGGTCGATGCGGGTGAACAGGTGCGTGTACGCGTCGATCGCGTCGGGCAGGGCGCGGGTGTCGGCGAACGCCGTGGCCGGGCCACGGCGGAACAGCGCCAGCGAGCGGGCCGAAAGCTCCGGCGCGATCGGCGCCAGCAGCACCGCCAGCACGTAGAACGAACGCAGGCAGTCCGAGCAGATCGCGTGCAGTTCGGCGCGTCTGGACTCGTCCCTGGCCAGCAGCCACGGCTTGTTGTCGTCCCAGGCCTTGTTGATCGCGTCCGCCGAGGCCATCGCCAGGCGCACGACGCCGGCGAAGTCGCCACGCTCGTACAGGTCCGCCACTTCGCCGACGCTCGGCGTCTGCATCACCGTCGACAGCGTGCCCGTGGTGGCTTCCGTCGCGTCGAGCGGCTTCAGCGCGCCGTCGAAATGCTTCGTGATGAAACCCGCCGCGCGGCTGGCGATGTTCACCAGCTTGCCGACGAGGTCGGAATTCACCTTCGCCTGGTAGTCGGCCAGGTTCAGGTCGATGTCGTCGATGCCGCCGTCGGACTTGGTCGCGAAGTAGTAGCGCAGCGCCTCCGGCTCCAGCCCGGCGTCCAGGTAGGTGCGCGCCATGATGAAGGTCCCGCGCGACTTGCTCATCTTCGCGCCGTTCACCATCAGGTAGCCGTTCACGTGCAGCGCCGTCGGCGCCCGGAAACCGGCGCCGTGCAGCATCGCCGGCCAGAACAGGCCGTGGAAGTTGATGATGTCCTTGCCGATGAAGTGGTGCATCTGCGTCGCCTGCGCCGAGGCCGCGTCGGTGAACGCCGCGAAGTCGGTGCCGGTCCGGTCGCAGAACGCGCGGAACGACGCCAGGTAGCCGATCGGCGCGTCGAGCCAGACGTAGAAGAACTTTCCCGGTGCGTCGGGGATCGGGAAGCCGAAGTACGGCTCGTCGCGGCTGATGTCCCAGTCGCGCAGGCCGCCGTCGAGCCACTCGGCCAGCTTGGCCTTCACGCCCGGCTGCGCCACGTCGCCGGCGAGCCATTCGCGCAGGAACGCCTCGAACTTTCCGAGTTCGAAGAAGTAGTGCTCCGAATCCCGCAGCTCCGGGGTCGCGCCCGACACCACCGAGCGCGGGTTCTTCAGTTCGGTCGGCGAATAGGCCTTGCCGCACACCTCGCAGTTGTCGCCGTACTGGTCCGGCGAGCCGCAGTTCGGGCACTCGCCCTTGATGTAGCGGTCGGGCAGGAACATGCCGCGCACCGGGTCGTACAGCTGCTTGATCGAGCGCCGCGCGATCGCCTTGCCGCCGTGCGTGCCGTCGCGCAGGCGCGTGTAGACCAGCGACGCCAGCGCCTGGTTCTCGTCCGAATGCGTGGAGTGGTAGTGGTCGAAATGCACCCCGAACGCGGCGAAGTCGGCCTCGTGCCCGGCCTGGATCTCGCGGATGAACGCTTCGGGCGCCATGCCGGCCTTTTCGGCCGCCAGCATGATCGGCGTGCCATGGGCGTCGTCGGCGCAGACGAAATGCACCTGCGCGCCGGCCATCCGGCGCGCGCGCACCCAGATGTCGGCCTGGACATACCCCACCAGATGGCCCAGGTGCAGCGGGCCGTTGGCGTAGGGCAGGGCGGTGGTGACGAGGGCGGG
>JAKFCL010000029.1:0-4350 GCA_036676665.1 Arenimonas sp.
CATCCGCGCCCGGCCGGCCGGATCCATCGTCTCGGTCACGGTGCGCATGTCCCCCGACGCAAATAAAAAGCCCGCCCCGGACGAACCGGTTGCGGGCCTGCTCCCTCCCCCACGTCGGGATGCACGCCCATCGTGAAGGAATCGTTATTCGGGATGCACGCTGCAGTGCAAAAAACAAACTGGCCGGTTCAGAAAGACGGTCTCATTGCGGTCGTGGGCCACGCCCCAGGTCGCGCAGGATCTCGCGCGCCGCGTTGCGACCGGGCAGGCCGGTAACGCCGCCGCCCGGATGGGTGCCCGAGCCGCACAGGTACAGGCGCTTGAACGCGCCGCGGTAATTGCCCTGCCCCAGCAGCGGACGGGCGCTGAACATCTGGTCCAGGCCGAGCGCGCCGTGGAAGATATCGCCGCCGACCAGGCCGATGCGGCGCTCCAGGTCGAGCGGGCTCAAGGCTTCGTAGCCCAGCACGCTGCGCGCGAAATTCGGCGCGTAAGCGTCCACGGTGTCGATCATCAGTTTCGCCACGGTGTCGCGATGCGCATCCCAGCCGCCGTCGACCTCGGGATTGACCTGCTGGCAGAACAGGCTGGCGACATGCTGGCCGGCAGGCGCGAGGGTGTCGTCCAGCGTGGACGAAATGACGACTTCGACGATGGGCTTCCTTGCCCAGCCCGCGTTGTGCGCTTTCGACTTGGCATCGAAATACGCCTGCTCGAAATACTGCAGCGACGGGCCGATGAGGATGCCGCTCTGGTGGTGCGGTTGCAGCTGGGTGCCGGGCATCGCGGTGAAATCCGGCAGCTCGGACAGCGCCACGTTCATGCGGAAGGTGCCGGAGCCGCAGCGGTAGCGTTCGATGCGCTGCGCGGTGTCGTCGTCGAGCTGGCCGCGTTCGACCAGCCTGGTGTACAGCAGCTTCGGATTGAGGTTGCTGACGATGGTCGGCGCGCGCAGTTCACGGCCATCGGCCAAGGCAACTCCCACCGCCTTGTCGTTCTCGACGATGAGTCTTGCGACTTCCGCATCGGTATCGATGGCGACGCCGCGCGCCTCGCATTCCTTGCGCATCGCCTGGGTGATCGCGCCCATGCCGCCGATGGCGTGGCCCCAGACGCCGGTCTTGCCGTTGACCTCGCCGAACAGGTGGTGCAGCAGCACGTAGGCGCTGCCCGGCGTGTACGGGCTGGCGAAATTGCCGACCACCGAGTCCCAGCCCAGCACCGCCTTCAGCGGCGCGCCCTCGAACCAGCTGTCCAGCAGTTCGCCGGCGGACTTGGTGAACAGGTCGAGCAGGTCGCGGCGGCCGCGCATGTCCAGCGACTTCAACTGCTTTGCGGCAGAAGCGGAATTGATCCAGTCGGCGAGCACGAAGCGGTCGCTCACGTTCGGCGGCGTGCGCTGCATCAGTTCGCGCAGGACGACGACGATCCGGTCCAGCATCGCCCAGTACCCGGGCAGCCGCTGCGCGTCGCGCGCCGACCATTTCGCGACTTCGGCCAGCGTGTGCTCGCCGCCGAGGCGGAAACTGCGCCCATCGGGCAGCGGCAGGAAGTTTGCGTACGGGCGTTCGACCACGCGCAGCCCGTGCTCGTGCAGGCGCAGGTCGGCGATCACCTTCGGATTGAGCAGGCTGACGGTGTAGCTGGCGGTCGAATTGCGGAAACCGGGGTGGAACTCCTCGGTCACCGCCGCGCCGCCGACGATGCCGCGGCGCTCCAGCACCCGCACCTTCAAGCCGGCGCCGGCGAGATAGGCCGCGCAGACCAGGCCGTTGTGGCCGCCGCCGATGATCAATACGTCCGTGTCGGTTCGTGCGTTCATGTCGCCAAGGATCGCACGGAAACGAAAAGTCGCGGCCAGGCGGGACTGTTAACCAGGGAGGCCCGTAGTGCGTTCAGGCATCACTCCACTCCGAAGGGTCCAGCCGATGAATCTGCAGCTCCGCCCCCGCACCCTTGTCGCGGCGCTCGTCCTCGCCCTGGCGGCGGCCGCCGCGTTCTCCGCGACAGGCCAGCAGCGACCGGCCGACTATCGGCCGCCGACGTTCGCGCCGACGTACGCCACGGCCGGCCCGCGCATCGCGATCGACGCGTCTCACCACGAGATGCACACGCTCGACGGGGGTTACGCCGCGTTCGCGGCGCTGGCCGCAGCCGACGGGTTCCGCGTCGCGCCGGCGACGTTGGCCGCCGACGGCAGGCCGATCGACGCCGACGTGCTCGTCGTCGCCAACGCGCGGGCCGCCGGCGAAGCCGAAGACCCGCTCGACACCGCCAGGTCCGCGTTCGCGGCAAACGAAGTGCAGTCGCTGGCGGCGTGGGTCGATGGCGGCGGTTCGCTGCTGCTGGTCGCCGACCATTGGCCGTTCGGTGGCTACTCCCGCGCGCTGGCCAGCGCATTCGGCGTCGCGATGAGCGGCGGCTACGTCAACGATTCCGGTCAGACCGAAGCGGGAGCCGACGAGGGCGTCCTGCGGTTCACGCGAACCGGCGACGGCCTCGGCGAGCACTGGATCACCGCGCCGCTGGACTCCGTGCGCACCTTCACCGGCCAGGCCCTCGGCGCGCCGGCCGGCACCTGCCTGCTGCGCTTCAGCCCGCAGGCGCGGCTGGACGAAGTGGTTTCGGCCGTGCGCGGTCACATGCAGGTGCGCGATGCGGGATCCGCCGCCGGGATGTGCCAGGCGGTGGCGCTGCGATACGGTCGTGGCCGCGTCGTCGTGCTCGGCGAGGCGGCGATGATCACCGCACAAATCTCCGGCGACGGAGTCCCGTTCGGCATGCAGCTCCCCGGTGCCGACAACGAGCAGTTCACGCTGCAGGTGCTGCGCTGGCTCGCCGGTGCCGATGCGTGCCGGCGGGGCGGTACCGGGGTGGCGGGTTGCAAGGAGGGCGTGCGATGAACGAAGAGATCCTGGCGGGCGGGCTGGTCCTGGTCGGTGTCGCAGGCGCCATCGCCGCACTGGCCGCAATGTCGCGCCGACACGCCGCGCGCCGCGCGGCGCGCGACGCGCTGCTGGAGCGGCTCCTGGAGCGCTTCGGCGACGTGCCGGCGCTGGTCGACTTCCTGCGCAGCCCGGAAGGGCGTGCCGTCGCGGGCGTCGGCGACGGCGCGGCGCAGGTCGCGATCCGGCTGCTGTGGACGCTCGTCGGCGGTGCAGTGCTGGCCGGGCTCGGAGGCGTCCTGCTGTGGCTGGGCCGCGACCCCGGCGCTGGCGTCGACATCAACCTCGTGCGCGCCGCCGAGGATGCACGTTGGTGGGGGGCGGTGCTGTCGGCGCTCGGCGTCGCCGTGCTGGCCGCCGCCGCGGTCGCCGCGACGATCGCGCGACGGTGGCGCGTGATCGGGGACGCGCATTGAGCGCAGGCGGCGACTTCCAGGCGTTCTTCCAGGCCACCGCGCCGCCGCTGCTCGCCTACCTGCGCCGTCTCGGCGCGACCGCCGACACCGCCGAGGACATCGCGCAGGATGCGCTGGAGGCGCTCGTCGCGCGCGGCGGCCTCGGCTGGGACGACGCGAAGGCGCGCGGATACTTGTATCGCTGCGCGACCAACGGCTTCATCGACACGTGCCGGCGCCGACACGTCGCCTGGGACGACATCGATGTCGCCGACATCCCGGTCGCGCACGATGCCGACCCGGCGTCGCTGCTGGCGTCGCCGGCATGGCATGCGCTCACGACGCGGCAGCGACAGCTGCTGTGGCTCGCCTACGCCGAAGAATTCAGCCACCGTGAGATCGCAACGATCTGCGGGTTGCGCGAAGCCAGCGTCCGCGTGCTGCTGCACCGCGCACGCGAAGCGTTCCGCACGGACACCAGGAGCCCCGAATGATTTCGAACGACGATGTCGCCCGCCGCCTGAAACTCGCCCGCGACCGCGACCTGACATCACCGCGACGAGGAGCCGCGCATGCGCTCGCCGGCGGTCAACGGCGCGCACTCCGCAACGCCGCACGGCTGGCGACCGGTGCGTATGCGCTGGCCGGCGCCGGGATCGCCGCGGTCGCGATACTGCTGCTGGTCGCGCCGCCTGCGTCGGCGGCGACGGCGTGGAGCGTCTGGACGGTCGGCGCCGGTGCATGGGCCGCTGGGTGGCTCGGCTCGCGACTGCGCTGAGCAATGCCGATGCAATACCGGTGCCGGCACCGGCACGACCGGCGCAAGAAAAAGCCCCGCCGAAGCGGGGCTTTTCGTGCAACTCGGCGAACGCGCCGGATCAGAAATCCATCCCGCCCATGCCGCCCATGCCGCCGCCGCCCGGCATCGCCGGCTCGTCCTTCTTCGGCAGCTCGGCGACCATCGCCTCGGTGGTGATCATCAGGCCGGCGATCGAGGCCGCGTTCTGCAG
>JAKFCL010000030.1:0-21470 GCA_036676665.1 Arenimonas sp.
CGCCCTCGAGCGCCGCACCGACCAGCCGCGGCTCGAGCGCGGCGAAATACTCCATCGCCGCCAATGCGGCCTCGCGCAGCCGGCGCAGGTCGGTTGCCGCGGCACGGCCGCCGAACAGGGCGCGATGACCGCGCAGCTCGGCCAGGATCTCGTCGCCGCCGGGCAGCATCGACTCGTCGCGGACGCCGAGCCGCGCGGCGGCCTTGCGCCGCGCCCAGGCGATGTCGTCGCCGCCGTGTTCGGCCAGCAGGCGCGCCGCTTCCAGCGCGACCCGCTGCCGCGTGTGCCGGCCCCTGGGATCCCCGTCGCGACGTGCCATGCGGACGCCTCCCGCGGTCAGAAGATGTCGAACGCCTCTTCGTTGCTCAGCGCCGGGTCGGACTCGTAACCGCCACTGCTGGTGATGCGGTCGAAATCGGCGACCTTGAAGTACTCGGGTATCGAGCCGGGGGTGCCCTCCGGGACGATCCGGCCGCTGGACGGGCTGATGGCCGCGGTCACGATGCTCGGCGGCGGAACCGGCTCCACGACCGGGACCCCTTCCAGCGCTGCCCGCATGTAGCCGATCCAGATCGGCAAGGCGGCCTTGCCGCCGTACTCGCCGCGCCCCAGGGTCTCGAAGCCGTCCTTGCCGACCCAGACGGTCGTCACCAGATCGCCACCGAATCCCGAGAACCAGGCGTCGCGGTGGTCGTTGGTGGAGCCGGTCTTGCCGCCGATGTCGTCGCGTTCCAGCACCAGCGCGGCGCGGCCGGTGCCGCGCTTGACGACGTCCTTGAGCATCGACGAGATCATGAACGCGGTGCCGTCGTCGATCGCGCGCGGGGCCAGGTTCAACGGTCCCTCGGGCTCCGCCGGAGGCGGCGGCGCGGCGGCGGTCGCGCCTTCCGCATCCGGCTCGCCCGGGGCGGGAACCGGCGCCGGCGCGGGCGTGGCGCCGAAGTCGAAGCCGTCCACCACCGTGGCGGCGCGCTGCTGCAGCGCGCGGCCGGCGCAGGCGCCGCAGGCGCGCGCCGGGTTGGTCTTGGAGAGCTCGACGCCGTTGCGGTCGAGCACGCGGTCGATGAACCACGGATCGATCAGGTAACCGCCGTTGGCGAACACAGAATAGCCGCGCGCGATCGAGATCGGGGTCAGCGACGAGGTGCCCAGCGACATCGACAGGTTCGGCGGCAGGCTTTCCTTGCTGAAGCCGAACTGGGTGATGTAGCGGCTGGCGAAGTCGACGCCGATCGCGTCCAGCAGGCGCACCGACACCAGATTGCGGGACTGCACCATCGCCTCGCGCAGCCGCATCGGGCCGGCGAAGTTGCCGGCGTCGTTCTGCGGCCGCCAGACGTTGCCGGCCCGGTCGCGGAACACCACCGGCGCGTCGAGCACGATGCTGGCCGGCGAGAAGCCGCGCTCGAACGAAGCGGCGTACACGAACGGCTTGAAGCTAGATCCGGGCAGGCGCTGGGCCTGGGTGGCGCGATTGAACTTGTTGAGGCCGAAGCTGAAGCCGCCGACCAGCGCGCGGATCGCGCCGTCCTCGGGCTGCAGCGACACCAGGGTGGACTGCGCCACCGGGATCTGCGCGACCACGAGCTGGGGTTCGGGGCGTTCGGCCTCCGGGTCGGCATCCTTCTTCGGCGGCGGCACCGGCAGGTAGGCGTAACGCACGACGTCGCCGCGCTTGAGCAGTTGCGCGGGCGCCTTGCCGGTCCAGCGGGTGGCCTTGGCGTCGAGCAGCACCGGGTCGCCGGACGCGACCACGAGCCGGGCACTGCCTTCCTCGAAGCCGGAAACGATGCCCGAGCGCAGGCCGCCGAGCGACGGATAGGCCCTCAGGCGCTTGCGCAGTGCGGCGTCGTCTTCGTCTGCGGCGACGTCGAGCTGGGCTTCCGGCCCGCGCCAGCCGTGCCGGCGGTCGTATTCCAGCAGCCCGTCCTGCACCGAGCGGGCGGCGGCGGCCTGGTGCACGCTGTCGATGGTCGTGTAGACGCGCAGGCCGCTCGTGGTGGCGTCGGCGCCGTAACGCTGCTCCATCTCCGCGCGGACCATCTCGGCGACGTAGGGCGCCTCGGCCTCGACCTCGGGCTCGTGCGGGCTGGCATTCACCGGCTCGGCCTGCGCGGCCTTTTCGGCGGCGACGTCGATGAAGCCTTCCTCGCGCATGCGCTGCAGAACGTAATTGCGCCGTTCCAGGGCCCTCTCGGGATTGATGATGGGGTTGCCGCTCGACGGGAACTTCGGGATCGCCGCCAGCGTGGCCGCTTCGCCGAGGGTCAGCTGGTCCAGGGTCTTGCCGTAGTAGAAATCGGCGGCCGCGGCGATGCCGTAGGCGCGGTTGCCGAAGAAACTCTTGTTCAGGTAGAGCTCGAAGATCTCGTCCTTGCTGAGCTCCCGCTCCATCTTCAGCGCCAGGAAGATCTCGGTGATCTTGCGCGAATAGGAGTATTCCGAGCTCAGGAAGAACTGCTTGGCGACCTGCTGGGTGATCGTGCTGCCGCCGGGGACGCGCTTGTCGTCGGTGGTGGCCAGCAGCCAGACCGCGCGGCTGATGCCACGCCAGTCGACGCCCGGGTGTTCGTAGAAACGGGCGTCCTCGATCGCGATGAACGCCTGCTTCACCGGCTCGGGCACGTCGCCGATCTTCACCGGGAATCGGCGCGTTTCGCCGATCAGTGCCATCAATTTGCCGTCCCGCGTGTAGATGCTCAGGGGCACCTGCAGCTGCACGTTGCGCAGTTCCTGGACGTCCGGGAGACGGGGGGCGACGAGCCAGTAAACGACCCCCAGGGCCAGGAGCCCCAACACAGCCAGTCCGGCGAAAGCGATCAGTGCCCGGCGGAGCAGGCGAACGAAACGGGCCATCCAGGGCCTCTCCCGAGGTTTACATCGACGTGGGGCAGGGAGTATAGAACGGGGGGAATGATGTGGGCGTGTGGCTGTGGGGACGGCCGGTACGCCGAGCGGTTTGCGTCTAGTCTGGGGAGCGTCGAGGGGGGCACGGTGGAAGGGCGCCCGGGCGGCCAAGGCAGGGGGGCATTGCCATTTGGGAATTTTTCGTTATTTAATGTAATGGCGCACCAATAGTTTGTAAGCGCCCGTCGGAAGGGGAGAAACCGTGGGTCTTTTCGGAAATGCCAAGACACCGCTGGTCGGCCTGGACATCAGTTCCACTGCCGTCAAGCTGCTGCAACTCACCGAATCCGGCGGTCGCTATCGCGTCGAGCACTACGCGGTGGAACCGCTGCCGCCCAATGCGGTCGTCGAGAAGAACATCGTCGAGGTCGAGGCCGTCGGCGAGGCGATCAAGCGGGCCGTGGCCCGGTCGGGCACCAAGGCCCGGCATGCCGCCGCCGCGGTGTCGGGGTCCTCGGTGATCACCAAGATCATCCCGATCCAGGGGGATCTGGACGAGGATTCGCTCGAGGACCAGGTCCAGCTCGAAGCCGCCAACTACATCCCGTTCCCGATCGACGAGGTCAGCATCGACTTCGAGGTCCTCGGACCGATGCCGAACAACCCGGAGATGCTCCAGGTCCTGCTCGCCGCCTCGCGGACCGAGAACGTCGAGCTGCGCCAGTCGGCGCTGGAGCTGGGCAATCTCACGGCCAAGGTCATCGACGTCGAGGCCTTCGCGATGGAGAACGCCTTCAAGCTCGTCGCGGACCAGCTGTCGGTGCCCAAGGACGCGATCGTCGCCCTGGTGGACATCGGCGCGACCATGACCACGCTGAACGTGCTTCGCGGCCAACGCAGCATCTACACCCGCGAGCAGGTGTTCGGCGGCAAGCAGCTGACCGACGAGGTCATGCGCCGGTACGGCCTGAGCTACGACGAGGCCGGCCTCGCCAAGCGCCAGGGCGGCCTGCCCGAAAGCTACGAGGTGGAAGTGCTCGAGCCGTTCAAGGAAGCACTGGTCCAGCAGGTTTCGCGTCTGCTGCAGTTCTTCTACGCCGGCAGCGACTACAACCGCGTCGACCAGGTGGTCCTCGCCGGCGGCTGCGCCTCGATCGCGGGCATCGGCACGCTGGTCGAAGAGCAGCTCGGTGTTCCGACCGTGATCGCCAACCCGCTCGCCAACATGGCCCTTGGCCCGCGCGTCCAGGCCCATGCCCTGGCCCAGGATGCCCCGGCGCTGATGATCGCCTGCGGCCTGGCTCTGAGGAGCTTCGACTGATGGCCAGAATCAATCTCCTGCCGTGGCGTGCCGAGCGGCGCAAGCTGCGCCAGAAGGAATTCGTCACCCTGCTCGGTGTCGCCGCCGGCGCCGCGTTGCTGCTGAGCTTCCTGATCGTCATGTACTACGACGGCCAGATCGAGGGGCAGGACGCCCGCAACCTCTATCTCCAGAACCAGATCAAGCTTGTCGAGAAGCAGATCGCCGAGATCGAGGAACTCGACAAGAAGAAGGCGAACCTGCTGGCCCGCAAGGAAGTGATCGAGCAGCTGCAGTCCAGCCGCTCGCAGATGGTCCATCTGTTCGACGAACTGGTGCGTACCATCCCGGAGGGCGTCAGGCTCAGCTCGATCAAGCAGGCCGGCTCGGTACTCACGCTCGAAGGTTTCGCGCAGTCGAATGCCCGGGTCAGCTCGTACATGCGCAATCTCGAAGCCTCGGGGTGGATGACCAATCCGGACCTGAAGGTCATCGAGGCCAAGGGTGACGACAAGGGACTGCCCAACATGTTCTCGCTGCGCGTGACGCTCAGGAATCCCAGCAGCACGGAAGAAGAGCTGGAGGCCGCGGCGATCGACGCCGAGGCTGCCGCCGCCGGAGGTGCGAAGTGAGCGCGAAGAAGGTCGATTTCCGCAATCTCGATTTCAACAATGCCGGCGCCTGGCCGATCCAGGTCAAGATTGCCGCCTGCGTCCTTCTCGGGCTGTTGATCGTCGGCGCCACCTGGTACTTCTTCGTCGCCGACCAGCGCCTGGTGCTGGAGCAGAAGGAGGGCGAGGAACTGAAGCTCCGCGAGGACTTCCAGGGCAAGCAGGGCCGCGCCGCCAACCTCGAACCGCTGAAACAGCAGCTGGCGCAGATGGAAGTGATGCTGCAGCAGATGCTGCGGCAGCTGCCCAGCAAGAACGAGATGCCCGACCTCATCGTCGACGTCTCGCAGACCGCGCTGGCCAGTGGCATCACCAACGAGCTGTTCCAGCCGGGCAACGAGAACCGCCTCGAGTTCTACGCCGAGAAACCGATCACGCTGCGCATGGTGGGGTCCTACCACCAGTTCGGCGCCTTTGTCAGCGGTGTCGCCTCGTTGCCACGCGTCGTGATCATGACGATGCACGACATCTCGCTGACGCCGCGCGACGACAATGAAAACACGCTGGTCCTGGAAGGCACGGTCAAGACCTACCGCTACCTCGACGAGGAAGAGGAAGTCGCCGCAGCCGCAACCGCTCCGGCCCGCAACAGCGGAGGTGGCAAGTGATGGTTTCTTCCACCGCACGAAAGTCGATTTCCGGCGTGGTGCTGGTTGTCGCGGCCCTGTCGCTGACGGCCTGCACGCGCGGCAGCCGCGACCTCGAGGCCTGGGTTGCCGAGGTCAAGTCCCGGCCGGCACCGCCGCTTGATCCGCTGCCGGTCATGAAACAGTTCGAGACCTTCGAGTACGCCGCGCAGAACCTGCGCGACCCGTTCTCGGCGCCGGTCGCCGATTCCGATGGCGCCAACGGCCTGCGCCCGGATCCGAACCGCCGCAAGGAAGTGCTCGAGGCTTTCCCGCTCGACAGTCTCGACATGGTCGGCACGATCGGGTCGGGCGACGGAATCATCGGCCTGGTGATGGGGCCGGACAAGGTGACCTACCGGGTCCGCCCGGGCAATTACATGGGTCTCAGCGACGGTCGCGTCACCGCGGTTCTAGAAGACCGCATCGATATGGTCGAACTCGTACCTGATGGGGCGGGTGGCTGGCTTGAGCGTCAAGCCAAGATCGCCCTTGAAGACAATTGATTGGGGGAATGCACGATGACCGCTTATAAGACGATCGGCCAGGGCAAGGGCGGCAAGCGGACCTGGGTACTGACCATGGCAATGCTTGCCGTCGGTATGGCGACGTCACTGTCGGCCATGGCCGCCAACGTCCTCCAGGACGTGCGGTACGCGTCCGCCCCGGGGGGCAAGGTCGACATCACGCTCCAGTTCGCGGAGCCGGTGGGTGACGTCCAGGCCTTCACCACGGATACGCCACCGCGCATCGCCGTCGACATTCCCGATACCACCAACGGGCTCGACAAGCGCCGCGTGGTGATCGGCAGCGGCGCGACCTCGGCCGTCTCCGCAGTCGAGGCAGGCGGCCGGACCCGGGTCGTGGTCGACCTGTTCCGCCCCGCCAGCTACACCACGCGCAGCTCCGGCAACCTGCTGGTGCTGACGGTGGATGCCGGCGCCCAGGCGACCCCCGCGGGGAGCGCGATGGCCAGCGACTCCGACCCCACCAAGCGCGTGGCATCCGACATCCAGGTCTCGAACATCGACTTCCGTCGCGGCGAGAACGGATCGGGTCGGGTGATCCTGCGATTCGATGGTGACGGTGCCGCCGCCGACATGCGCAACGAAGGTTCGCAGGTCGTCGTCGACGTCAGCAACGCGTCGATCCCGGAGAACCTCCGCCGCCGCCTCGACGTCACCGACTTCGCGACGCCGGTCAAGAGCCTGGATTCCAATGCCAACGCCGGCAGCACCCGCCTCGTGATCAACACGAACGGCGCGTACGAGTCGATGGCCTACCAGACCGGCAACGAATACGTCATCGAGATCTCGCCCAAGCGTGGCGCGGTGATCGCCGCCGCCCCGGCGGCACGTGCCGCCGGCCAGGTGTCGGCCGACCTCGACGATGGCGTGTACACGGGCCGTCCGGTCACGTTCAACTTCCAGGACGTTCCGGTCCGCACGGTGCTGCAGCTGATCGCCGAGGAGTCCAACCTCAACGTCGTCGCCTCCGACTCGGTCCAGGGCAACGTGACGCTGCGCCTGATCAACGTGCCGTGGGACCAGGCGATGGAGATCGTCCTGCGGGCCAAGTCGCTCGACAAGCGCAGCGACGGCAACGTGATCTGGGTGGCGCCGCAGGCCGAGATCGCGGACTACGAGAAGGCGCGTGCGGATGCCCGCATCGCCCTCGAGGACCGCGAGGAACTGGTTACCGAGTACATCGCGATCAACTACGGCAACGCCGAGGACATTGCCCGGCTGCTGACCGAGGACAGCAAGAACAGCAGCGGCGGCGGCTCGGGCAGCAGTGGCGTGCAGCCGACGAAGGGCTTTCTGTCGCCCCGCGGCAGCGTCAGCTTCGACACCCGCACCAACACGCTCCTGCTGATCGACCTGCCGCGGAAGATCGCGGAAATCCGCCAGCTGCTGGCGACGGTCGATCGCCCGGTCGACCAGGTGCTGATCGAAGCCCGCATCGTCGTGGCCACCGAAGTGTTCGCCCGCGAGCTCGGCGTGCTGTTCGGCGTCCAGGACCGCGTCGGTACGCTGCCGGCGGCCGCCGAGGCCGGCGAATCCACCTCCGATTCGGGCTTCCTGGTCGACCTCCCGGCCACCACGCCGGCCGGTATCCTCAACCTGAGCATCCTGCGCAGCGATATCGCCCTGGACCTCGAGCTGTCGGCGCTGGAAGAGGAAGGTCGTGGTGAAGTGGTCTCCAACCCGCGCGTGATCACCGCCAACCAGCGCGAAGCGATCATCCGCCAGGGCGAGGAAGTCGGTTACCTGACGATCCAGCCGGCGCAGGGCAACCAGCTGCCGACCGCGACCGTCGAGTTCAAGGAAGTGCTGCTCGAGCTCAAGGTCACCCCGACGATCACCCAGGACAACCGCGTCTACCTGAACCTGCTGGTGAAGAAGGACGAGGTCAGCGACCTGATCACCAACCCGGCCGGCGGCTTCGTGCCGCAGATCGCCCGCCGCGAGGTGAGCACGGCCGTGCTGATCGACAACGGGCAGACGGTGGTCATCGGCGGCGTCTACGAGTTCGAGAACCGCGATTCGCTGCGCAAGGTTCCGTTCCTCGGCGACATCCCGGTCCTGGGCAACCTGTTCAAGAACAAGAACAAGGAAGCCAACAAGGCCGAGCTGCTGATCTTCGTGACCCCGCGCATCCTGCAGGTCGCGCGTCGCGTGGACCCCACGCCGGAGCCGAATCCGTACCAGCCCCCGCCGGAGCCGATTCCGTACCGCGGCTGATCTGCACAGCAACAGGCATCACGCGAAGCCCGGCGAAAGCCGGGCTTCGTTCTTGCGGGCGGACATCCGGAGGGGCGGACGGTGGAGGCGGCGGCATTTCTGGCACTATTCCGTTCATCGTCTGCAAGCCCGCACGGATCGCACCGACGGAAGCGTCGTGCCACGTCATCCGCAACAGGACCGCACGGGCGGCCCTGTTTCGTTCCAGCCAGTGAGCAGGCGCGATCGACCTGCCGGAGCCTCCGATGATTCCATTGCGGGTCCGACTCCAGGCCGGCGCCGTGTTGTTCCGGGAGGGCGAAAGCCCCGACACCGCGTTCCTGATCGAGGAAGGCGAGATGGAGGTGCGCGTCCGCCAGCGTGACACCGACATCGTCCTGAGCCGGCTGGGGCCGGGAGATCTCGTCGGCGAGATGGCCGTGATCGACGATTCCGTGCGCACGGCGACCGCCACGGCCGTGACCGCCTGCGTGCTGTACCGGATCGACCGGCAACAGATCGCCGAACGCCTGTCGACGGCCGACCCGATCATCCGCGCCCTGCTGGAAGGCCAGCTCAAGCGCTATCGCGGCGCGCTGGCGGCGCTCCAGGGCAAGCATCCCGCGCCGGACGAGTCCACGCCGTCCGAATCCGAGGGCATCGACAAGATCCGGCTCGAATCGCACCTGCGGGAGGCGCTGGCCAACAACGGCCTGGAGCTCAGCTACCAGCCGATCCTCGATGTCGGCAGCGGCGTCATTGCCGGGTACGAGGCCCTGGTGCGCTGGCAGCATCCCGAACGCGGCGCCGTGTCGCCGGTCGAATTCGTCGCGCTGGCGGAAGAGACCTCGCTGATCGTCCCGGTCGGCGAGTACGTGATCGACCTGGCCTGCGCCGCCGTCGGCCGCTTCATCGCGGCGGGTGCGAAGCCGGTCCCGTTCATCGCGGTCAACATCTCCGCCCGCCAGCTTTCGCACCCCGGCCTGATCGACCGGATCGTCGCGCGCGTGGAAGCCGCCCGGCTCCCGCGCGGCACGCTGAAACTGGAAATCACCGAGAGCCGCGAGCTGGACCTGGATCTGGTGGCGTCGGTGATCGGCGTCTGCCACGTCCACGGCATCCGCGTGGCGCTGGACGATTTCGGCACCGGCTACTCGCATTTCGGGCAGCTGCACCGGCTCGCGTTCGACACCATCAAGCTCGACCAGTCGTTTTCCAACAGCATGCTCGACAACCCGCGGGCGATGGCAATCGTCGAGGCGCTGGTGCACCTCGGCAGGGCATTGGGCAGCGAGATCGTCGTCGAGGGCATCGAGACCGAGGCCCAGCTGGACGCGCTGCGGCGGCTCGGCTGCCGGTATGCGCAGGGCTATCTGATCGGGCGCCCGCGTAGCGTCGAGGACTGGATCGCCGGCTGACAGCCGGCGGCCGAGGCGGCTGGTGTAAGCTGCCGCGGGACCACGCCGCAGGCTTTCCGGTTGATCAAGCCACTCTCGCGCCTCGCCGGCGCCGCACTCGCCCTCGCCGCCTTCGATGCCCGCGCCGCCAGCGGCGTCGACGTGCGCATCCAGGCCGTTTTCGGCCCGGTGGCGGATGCGCTCGCCGCCGTCGTGTTCGCCGAGCTGCCGCTGCCCGGCGGGCTGCGGGCCTCCGCGATCGTGATCTGGCTGGCGGTCGCTGCGTGCGTATTCACCGTGTACTTCCGCTTCATCAACCTGCGCGGCTTCGTGCACGGCTTACGCATCATCCGTGGCGACTACGCCGACCCGACCGGACCCGGCGAAGTGAGCCACTTCCAGGCGCTGACCTCTGCGCTGTCGGGCACCGTCGGCCTGGGCAATATCGCCGGTGTCGCCATCGCCATCACCATCGGCGGGCCGGGCGCGACCTTCTGGATGATCGTGGCCGGCCTGCTCGGAATGTCCTCCAAGTTCGTCGAGTGCACGCTCGGCGTGATGTACCGCCAGCAGAACGCCGACGGCACCGTGTCCGGTGGCCCGATGTACTACCTGCGCCGCGGCATCGCCGCCAACCGGCCGGGCATGGCCGGTACCGGCCGCGTGCTGGCGGCGGTCTACGCGGTCTGCGTCGCCGGCGCGGCGGTCGGATCCGGAGCGCTGTTCCAGGCGAACCAGACGTTCGCGCAGGTCTTCGCGGTGACCGGCGGCGCCGAGGGACCGCTGGCGGGTTACGGCTGGCTCTTCGGCATCGTGCTCGCCGGGCTCACCGGCGTCGTGGTCTTCGGCGGCATCGCCCGCATCGGCAAGGTCACCGCCAGCCTGGTGCCGGCGATGGCGCTGATCTACCTGCTCGCCGGCGTCGTCGTGCTGGCGGTCAACGCCGATCGGGTCCCGGCCGCGATCATGGCGATCCTGGACGGCGCCTTCAGCGGCGACGCGGCCTACGGCGGCGTGCTCGGTGCGCTGATCGTCGGCTTCCGGCGCGCCGCGTTCTCGAACGAGGCCGGCCTGGGCTCCGCGGCGATCGCCCATTCGGCCGTGCGCACCCGCGAGCCGCTGACGGAAGGCTTCGTCGCGCTCTGGGAGCCGTTCATCGACACGGTGGTGATCTGCACGATGACCGCGCTGGTCATCATCGTCTCCGGTCAGTACCTGCAGGCGGGCACGGACGGCGTCGCGCTGACTTCCCGGGCGTTCGCCGACGTCATCTCCTGGTTCCCGTACGTACTGACGGTGGCGGTGTTCCTGTTCGCGTATTCGACGATGATCACGTGGGGCTATTACGGCGAAAAGGCCGTCGGCTTCCTCACCGGCGAGTCGCGCTGGGCGATGAACCTGTTCAAGGCGGTGTTCCTGCTGTTCACCGTCATCGGCTGCTCGATGCAGCTGGGAAGCATCGTCGGCATCGCCGACGCGATGCTGCTGCTGATGTCGATCCCGAACATCATCGGCCTTTACCTGCTGATGCCGGTGGTCCGGCGCGAGCTCGACAGCTACCTCGCGCGCCTGCGTTCCGGCGAGATCCGCCCCACCCCGATTCCGGAGACCGCGCGATGACCACCGGCAAAACCCTGCCCCTGCACTGGAAGATCGCCATCGGCTTCGTGTCCGGCCTGGTCGCCGGGCTGGTGGTGCATTACGGCGTCGGCAAGGACGCGGCTTGGGTGGCGGGCGTCACCGCCTACGTCACCCAGCCGTTCTCGACGCTGTTCCTGAGCCTGATCTTCATGCTGATCGTGCCGCTGCTGTTTTCGGCGCTGGTGGTCGGCGTGGCCGAGATGGGCGACGTGCGCTCGCTGGGACGCATCGGCTGGCGCACGCTGGGCTTCACGTTGCTGATGTCGTCGATCGCCGTGCTGCTGGGCCTGGTGATGGTCGGGGTGTTCCGCCCGGGCGCGGGCGTCGACCCCGAACTGGCGCAGCGGTTGCTGAGCGAAGGCGCCGAGCGCGCGCAGGCGATCGTGAAGGACAGCCAGTCGCAGGCCAGCGGGATGCAGATGCTGCTGTCGATCGTGCCGCCGAACGCGATCAAGGCCGCCGGCGACAACGGCACGATCCTGGCGTTGATGTTCTTCTCGCTCATGTTCGGCGTCGGCATCGTGATGAGCCCGGCGACGCCGGCGCTGGCGACCCTCAAGCGCGGCATCGAAGGCCTGTTCGAGGTGTCGATGACGCTGATCGGACTGGTCATCCGGCTGGCGCCGTACGCGGTGTTCTGCTTCATGTTCAACCTGGCGGTGCTGTTCGGCTGGGACCTGCTGCTGCGCCTGGGCGCGTACGTGCTGGTCGTCGTCGGCGCGCTGGCCATCCACCTGTTCGTGGTGTACCCGTTGCTGCTGCGGACCATCGGCGGCTACTCGCCGGTGGCGTTCTTCCGCGGCGTGCAGGAAGCGATGCTGATGGCGTTCAGCACGGCGTCGAGCAACGCCACGCTGCCGACCGCGCTGCGCGTGGCCGACGAGAAACTCGGGCTTCCGCGGCACGTGTCGCGCTTCGTGCTGACGATCGGCGCCACCGCCAACCAGAACGGCACGGCGCTGTTCGAGGGTGTCACTGTGATCTTCCTGGCGCAGTTCTTCGGCATCGAACTTTCGCTGCTGCAGCAGATCACGGTGATGGTGGTCTGCATTCTCGGCGGCATCGGCACGGCCGGCGTGCCTTCCGGCTCGCTGCCGGTGGTGGCGCTGATCTGCGCGATGGTCGGCGTGCCGGCCGAGGGCATCGGCCTGGTGCTGGGCGTCAACCATTTCCTGGACATGTGCCGGACCACGGTGAACGTCACCGGCGACCTGGGCATCGCGACGCTGGTGTCCCGGGGCGAGAGCCACCGGCCGGCCGCGGTCGAGCCGGTTTCCGGTCCGCTCTGAGGCCCCGGGGCGGGGCCCACCCGCGACACCATCGCGGGAGGGTGGGACAATGCCCGGCCCGCGCCCGGCGGGAGCCCGACCCCGAGACCATGACCAGCCCGACCCGCCGCGAACTCGCCAATGCCATCCGTTTCCTGGCCATGGACGCCGTCCAGGCGGCCAATTCCGGCCACCCCGGCGCGCCGATGGGCATGGCCGACATCGCCGAGGTGCTCTGGAACGATTACCTGAGCCACAACCCCGGCAACCCGAAGTGGGCCAACCGGGACCGCTTCGTGCTGTCCAACGGCCACGGCTCGATGCTGATCTACGCGCTGCTGCACCTGACCGGCTACGACCTGCCGATGGAGCAGCTCAAGCGCTTCCGCCAGCTGCACAGCAAGACCGCCGGCCACCCCGAATACGGCCACACGCCGGGTGTGGAGACCACCACCGGCCCGCTCGGCCAGGGCCTGGCCAATGCGGTCGGCATGGCGCTCGCCGAGAAGGTGCTCGCGCAACGCTTCAACCGCCCCGGGTTCGACGTCGTCGACCACACCACCTGGGTATTCATGGGCGACGGCTGCCTGATGGAAGGCATCTCGCACGAAGTGGCGTCGCTGGCCGGCACCTGGGGCCTGGGCAAGCTGATCGGCTTCTGGGACGACAACCACATCTCGATCGACGGCGACACCGCCGGCTGGTTCACCGACGACACCCCGGCGCGCTTCGAGTCGTACGGCTGGCAGGTGATCCGCCATGTCGACGGCCACGACCCGCGCGAGATCGACCAGGCGATCCGTACCGCGCGCGCCGAAACGTCCCGGCCGACGCTGATCTGCTGCCGCACGCAGATCGGCTTCGGTTCGCCGAACAAGGCAGGCAAGGAATCCGCGCACGGCGCGCCGCTGGGCAAGGACGAGATCGCCCTGTGCCGCACCGGCCTGGCCTGGGCGCATGAGCCTTTCCACGTGCCCGCGGCGATCGCCGAGCGCTGGCAGGCGCGCGATGCCGGCCAGGCGCGCGAGGACCGCTGGAACGTGCTGTTCCACAACTACGCCGCCGAACATCCGGAACTGGCTGCCGAACTGCTCCGCCGCATGCAGGGCGAGCTGCCCGAGGGCTTCGCCGACGCCGCCCGTGCCTACGCCGCGAAGCTGCAGCAGGACGGCCCGGTGGTCGCCTCGCGCAAGGCGTCGCAGATGGCGCTGGACGCGTTCGGCCCGCTGCTGCCGGAACTGATCGGCGGCTCGGCCGACCTGGCCCATTCCAACCTCACGCTGTGGAAGGGCAGCAAGCCGGTGACCACCGCCGACGCCGGCGCCAACTACATCCACTACGGCGTGCGCGAGTTCGGCATGGCGGCGATCAGCAACGGGCTGGCGTTGCACGGAGGCTTCATTCCCTACGACGCCACGTTCCTGGTTTTTTCCGACTATTCGCGCAACGCGCTGCGCATGTCGGCACTGATCCCGACGCGCGCGATCCACGTGTTCACCCACGACTCGATCGGCCTCGGCGAGGACGGCCCCACCCACCAGCCGGTCGAACACCTGGCGTCGCTGCGCTACATCCCCAACAACGACGTCTGGCGCCCGTGCGACGCGGTCGAGTCGGCGGTGGCATGGCAGGCGGCCATCGAACGCGCCGACGGCCCGAGCTGCCTGGTCTTCAGCCGGCAGAACCTCGCGCACCAGCCGCGCAGCGAACAGCAGGTCGGCGACATCGCCCGCGGCGGCTACGTGCTGTCGGATCCGGGCGAAGGCACCTTCGACGTCATCCTGATCGGCACCGGTTCGGAAGTGGAGCTGGCGATGGAAGCGATGCGCCGCCTGGCCGCCGACGGCGTCCGTGCGCGCGTGGTCTCGATGCCCAGCACCGAAGTGTTCGACCGCCAGCCGCTGGAATGGCGCGAGGGCGTGCTGCCGTCGTGGTGCCGCAAGCGCGTCGCGGTGGAAGCCGGCGTCACCGACTACTGGCGCAAGTACGTCGGCCTCGACGGCGCGGTGGTCGGCATCGACACGTTCGGCGCCTCGGCGCCGGCAGAGCACCTGTACGCCTTCTTCGGCATCACCGCCGAGGCGGTGGTCGACGCGGTCAAGTCGCTGCGCTGAAGCGCGGCGGCCGGCTCAGCCCGGCGGCCGGCAGAAGTTGCGGTGCAGCGCCTCGATCACGTCGTGCACTGTGCCGTCGGCGACCGAGTAGTACACGGTCTGCGCCTCGCGGCGCGTCTTCACCAGCTGCCGTTCGCGCAGCACCGCCAGGTGCTGCGACAGCGCCGACTGGCTCAGCGGCACCAGCGCGTTGATCTCGCCCACCGACATCTCGCGCTCGATCAGCAGGCACAGCATCCGCAACCGCTGCGGGTTGGCCATCGCCTTCAGGAGCTCGGCGGCCTCGCCCGCCTGGGCTTCCATCTGCATCGCCGCACTTTCCGGCATCGCCGGGGCGGGAGGGGCCGGCCGGCTCATGCGAGCTCCATCGGCCGGCCGGTGGCGCACCACGCCGCATAGCCGCCGGCCAGCGACAGCGGTTCACTGAAGCCGAGCCTCTGCAGCGCCTCGGCGGCCAGTGCCGAGCGGCCGCCGCTGCGGCAGTACATGACGACGGGGCGGTCGCGGTGCGCCAGCGCCGGATCGCGCATGTCGCCCACCGCCGGGTGGCCATCGACTTCGAACTCGAGCACCCCGCGCGGGATGTTGACGGCCCCGGGCAGGTGGCCGGCGGCGAATTCCGCCGGTTCGCGCACATCGATCACCGGGACCCCGGCCGCCCGCAACGCCTCGAGCCGGATCGGGTCGATCTCGCGGATGTTGGCCCGTGCCTGGGCGACGAGCTGGGGGAGGGTCTGGCGCATGGGGTTCCTCTCGATGATGGCGACGGGGCCGCTGACGGTTGACAAGATCGCATAATTCTAATTAAGCTGCAACTAATACATAGGTCGGCAGCCCCGGGAGGGTTTCCATGGCGAACATCATTGTGCTGGGTGCGGGTATCGGCGGCATGAGCGCCGCCTACGAGCTGCGGGCCCTGCTCGGGGCCGGACACCGGATCACGGTGGTCGGCGAGGGACCGCAATTCAGCTTCACGCCCTCCAATCCGTGGGTCGCGGTCGGCTGGCGGCAGCCCGACGAGATCCGCGTGGCCGTGCAGGGTCCGCTGGCCCGGCACGACATCGGCTTCGAGCCGGTCGGCGCGGTCGAGATCCGTCCGGCCGGGAACACGCTGTGTCTGGGCGACGGCCGCTGGCTGGACTACGACTACCTGGTGATCGCGACCGGTCCGCGCCTGGCCTTCGACGAGATCCCCGGCCTCGGGCCGGAAGGCCATACCCAGTCGGTCTGCACCACGCCGCATGCGGCTGCCGCCTGGCAGGCCTACGAGCGGTTCCTGGCGGACCCGGGCCCGGTCGTCATCGGCGCCGCGGCCGGCGCCAGCTGTTTCGGACCCGCCTACGAGTTCGCGATGATCCTCGATGCCGACCTGCGCAAGCGCAAGCTGCGCGACCGCGTGCCGATCACCTACGTCAGCCCCGAGCCGTACATCGGCCATATGGGGCTGGGCGGCGTCGGCGATTCCAAGGGCCTGCTGGAATCGGAGTTCCGCCAGCGCCACATCAAATGGATCACCAATGCCCGCATCGCCTCGGTCGAGGAGGCGACGATGCAGGTCGACGAAGTCGACGCGCAGGGCAAGCCGCTGGCGACGCACGTGCTGCCGTTCCGCTTCTCGATGGTGCTGCCGGCGTTCACCGGCGTCGACGCCGTGCGAAAGGTCGAAGGGCTGTGCAATCCGCGCGGTTTCGTGCTGATCGACAAACACCAGCGCAGCCCGGCCTTCCCGAACATCTTCTCGGCCGGCGTCTGCGTGGCCATTCCGCCGGTGGAGGCCACGCCGGTGCCGACGGGGGCGCCCAAGACCGGTTTCATGATCGAGTCGATGGTCACCGCGATCGCGCACAACATCGCCGCCGACCTCGCCGGCAGGCCAGCCGATGCCGTGGCGACCTGGAACGCCGTGTGCCTGGCCGACATGGGCGATACCGGCGCGGCGTTCGTCGCGCTGCCGCAGATGCCGCCGCGCAACGTCACGTGGGCGAAGGTCGGCCGCTGGGTGCACCTGGCGAAGGTCGCCTACGAAAAATACTTCCTCGCCAAGATCCGCTCCGGCAACACCGAGCCGGTCTACGAAAAATACGTCCTCAAGCTGCTCGGCATCGAGCGGCTGAAATAACCCCGAACGAAAGGAGAATCCCATGTCCCTCGAACGAGCCGTGATGGCCTTTGCCGGTGTGATGGTGCTCATCAGCGTCGCGCTGGTGCACTTCGTCTCGCCGTGGTTCCTGCTGCTGACCGTGTTCGTCGGCGCCAACATGCTGCAGTCGTCGTTCACCGGCTTCTGCCCGGCGGCGATGATCCTGGCGCGGCTCGGGTTCCGCCCGGGCGGCGCGCCCACCTGCTGAGGGTCCGCGATGAAGCTCAACCGCCTGCCCGCCGTCGTCTTCTCCCTGGTTCTGGTCGCCGCGTGCTCCGACGCGCCGCCGGTGCCCGCGAAACATGCGCCGGTCCCGTTCGAGACGATCACCGTGCAGCCGCGCGACACCGCCCGCGAACGCACGTGGGATGGCGTGGTCGAAGCCGTCAACCAGGCGACGCTGTCGGCGCAGACGCGCGGCCGCGTGCTCGAACTGCCGTTCGACGTGAACGATTACGTCGAGGCGGGGCAGGTGGTGGTGCGCTTCACCGACGTCGAGCAGGTGTCGGCGCAGCGGCGCGCGTCGGCGTCGCTGGGCGCGGCGCAGGCGGACTACACCGAGGCGGAAGCGGCCTTCCGCCGCACCGAGGAGCTGGTGTCGAAGCAGCTGCTGGCGCGGGCCGCGCTCGACCAGGCGCGGGCGCGCCGCGACGCCACCCGCGCCGCGCTGGAGTCGGCGCGGGCCGGGGTCAGCGAGGCCGGCGAGCAGGTCGACTACACCGTCATCCGCGCCCCGTACTCCGGCATCCTGACCGAGCGCCACGTCGAGGTCGGCGAGTCGGTGCAGCCGGGCCAGCCGCTGGTATCGGGATTGTCGCTGCAGCAGCTGCGGGTGAATGTCGAAGTCCCGCAGAGCGAAGTCGCGGCGATCCGCGAACACGACCAGGCCACCGTCGTCCTGCCGGGGCAGGGCCGCGTGCAGGCCGAGCGCATCACCGTGTTTCCCTACGCCGATCCGGCGACGCACACGTTCAAGGTGCGGGTCGACCTGCCGGAAGTGGAAACCGGGCTGCAGCCGGGCACGACGGTGAAGGTCGCCTTCAAGACCGGTGAATCGCGCAACCTGTGGATCCCGCGTTCGGCGCTGGTGGTGCGCAGCGAACTGACGGCCGTCTACGTCGTCGATGCCGGCAACCGGGTCCTGCTGCGCCAGGTGCGCACCGGCCAGCGCCGCGACGACGAGGTGGAGGTGCTCGCCGGGCTGGCCGCAGGCGATCGCATCGCCGCGTCGCCCCCGGCCGCGCTCGCCCACCTGACCGACGCCGGCGGCGGTGGCCGCGATGACTGAGCCACGCCTCGGCCTCTCGGGCCGGCTCGCCCGCGCATTCCAGGCCAATCCGCTGACGCCGGTGCTCGCGGTCGCGGGGCTGCTGCTGGGCCTGTTCGCGACGATGATCACCCCGCGCGAGGAAGAGCCGCAGATCGACGTGACGATGGCCAACGTGATCGTGCCCTTTCCGGGCGCGCCGGCCGGCGACGTCGCCAACCTGGTCAGCCTCCCGCTGGAGCAGGTGCTGGCGGAGGTCGACGGTGTCAAGCACGTCTATTCCTCCAGCCGCCCGGGCGTCGCGCTGATCACCGTCGAATTCGCGGTGGGCGTACCGCGGCAGGAGGCGCTGGTGCGCCTGTACAACCAGGTGTTCTCCAATGCCGACTGGGTGCCGCCGGGGCTCGGCGTCGGCCAGCCGCTGGTGCGGCCGATGGGCATCGACGACGTGCCCGTGATGGCGGTGACGCTGTGGACCGACGATCCGGCCCGGGGCGCCGTCGACCTGGCCGAAGTCGCCCACACGCTGGAGGCCGAATTCAAGCGTGTCGCCGGCACCCGCGACGTGTACACGATCGGGGCGCCGGAACGGGCGGTGATCGTCGAACTGGACGCGACCCGCCTGGCGTCGTACGGCATGACGGCCGACGACCTCGCCGGCGCGCTCGCCGCGGCCAACGTCGTCAGCCAGGCCGGCGAGCGGGTGACCGCCGACGGCACGGTCCCGATGACGGCCGGGCGCTACCTCGCCGACGCGCGCGAAGTGGCCGACCTGGTGATCGGCCTGCGCGGCGGCCGGCCGCTGCACCTTTCGGATGTCGCCGACATCCGCCGCGGCGCCGACCTGCCGACGCAGTACGCGTGGCACACCGCGCCGGAAGGCGCGGCGCGGCCGGCCGCCGGGATCGCCCCCGCGGTGACCATCGCCATCGCCAAGAAGCCCGGTGCCAACGCCGCCGACATCACCACCGCGATCGCCGACCGTCTCGACGGACTGCGCGCGACCGTGCTGCCCGACGGCGTGCAGGCGACGATCACCCGCGACTACGGCTACACCGCCAACGACAAGGCGATGAAGCTGATCCAGAAGCTGATGTTCGCGACCCTGTCGGTGGTGCTGCTCGTGCTGTTCGCGCTCGGCTGGCGCGAGGCCGTCGTCGTCGGCAGCGCGGTGGTGCTGACGCTGGCGATCACCCTGTTCGCGTCGTGGGCGATGGGGTTCACGATCAACCGCGTGTCGCTGTTCGCACTGATCTTCTCCATCGGCATCCTGGTGGACGACGCCATCGTCATCGTCGAGAACATCCACCGGCACATGCGCCTGGGTGCGAAGTCGCTGCTCGAGGCGATTCCGCCGGCGGTGGACGAAGTCGGCAGCCCGACGATCCTGGCCACGTTCACCGTGATCGCGGCGCTGCTGCCGATGGCCTTCGTGTCGGGGCTGATGGGCCCCTACATGCGCCCGATCCCGATCAACGCGTCGGTGGGCATGCTGCTGTCGCTGGCGATCGCGCTGACGGTGACGCCGTGGCTGTCGCTGAAGCTGCTGGCGCGGCATGCGCCGGAGGCGCCCGACGGCGATTCGCCGAAGCCCCCGCGCACGCGCCGCCTGTTCGAGAAGGTGATGCGGCCGTTCCTCGATGCCGAACGCGGCGCCCGCCGCCGCCGCAACCTGTTCGCCGGCATCGCCGTCGCCGTCGCGGCGGCGGCGGCGCTGGCGGCCGTGCAACTGGTCGTGCTGAAGATGCTGCCGTTCGACAACAAGTCCGAGTTCCAGGTGGTCGTCGACCTGCCGGAAGGCACCCCGCTGGAGCGCACGAACGCGCTCCTGCTGGAGGTGGCGCAGGAGCTGGCGAACGTGCCCGAGGTGCACGACATCCAGGGTTACGCCGGCACGTCCGGGCCGGTGAACTTCAACGGGCTCGTGCGCCAGTACTACCTGCGCGAGGGCGCCAACGTCGGCGACCTGCAGGTGAACCTGGTGGACAAGCACGAACGCGACCGCCAGAGCCATGCGATCGCCCGCGCCGTGCGTCCGGCGCTGGCAGCGATCGCCGCGCGTTACGGCGCGTCGCTGAAGGTCGTGGAAGTGCCGCCCGGCCCGCCCGTGATGTCGCCGCTGGTGGCCGAAGTCTACGGGCCGGACGCGGCGCGCGTGCACGCGATCGCCGCGGATCTGCAGCGGCGCTTCGTCGCGACCGACGGCATCGTCGATGTCGACAGCAGCCTGGAGGCGGATTCGCAGCGCGAGGTGGTCGTCGTCGACCGCGACCGCGCCGCACGCCTCGGCGTCAGCCAGGCGACGATCGCGCAGGCGCTGCAGCTGGGTGTCGGCGGCCGCGACGCCACCTACCTGCGCGACGGAGCGTCCAAGTACGCCGTGCCGGTACGGCTGCGGCTCCCCGCCGGCGACCAGGCCAGCCTGGAGCAACTGCTGACGCTGCGGGTGCGCGCCGGCGACGACCGCCTCGTGCCGCTGTCGGAACTCGTGGACGTGGTGCGCGAACCCTGGGAAGCGACGATCCACCGCAAGGACCTGCTGCCGGTGGTCTACGTGACCGGCGACGAGGCGGGCGAGCTCGACAGCCCGCTGTACGGCATGTTCGACCTGGTCGGGCAGGTCGGCGACGAACCGCTGGCCGGCGCGCAGGTGTCGCAGCGGTTCCTGTCGGCACCGGCCGACACCGCCGGCTACGCGATCAAGTGGGACGGCGAGTGGCAGATCACCTACGAGACGTTCCGCGACATGGGCCTGGCGTATTCGGTCGGCCTGCTGCTGATCTACCTGCTCGTCGTCGCGCAGTTCCGCGATTACCTCGTGCCGCTGGTGATCATGGCGCCGATCCCGCTGACGGTGATCGGCGTGATGCCGGGCCACGCGCTGCTCGGCGCGCAGTTCACCGCCACCAGCATGATCGGCATGATCGCGCTGGCCGGCATCATCGTCCGCAACTCGATCCTGCTGGTGGACTTCATCAACCAGTCGATCGCCGAGGGCGCGAAGCTCGCCGACGCGGTGGTCGAGGCCTGCGCGGTGCGGGCGCAGCCGATCGTGCTGACCGGCGCGGCGGCGATGGCCGGCGCCTTCTTCATCCTCGACGATCCGATCTTCAACGGGCTGGCGATCGCCCTGATCTTCGGCATCCTCGTTTCCACGGTGTTGACGCTGGTGGTGATCCCCTTGCTGTACTACGTCCTGCTCAGCCGGCGCCAGCGCCGGAGCGAGGCCACCGCATGACCGCCGACCCGCTGCTGCTCGCCTGCCCGCATTGCCATGGCCGCAACCGCGTTCCCGCCGCTCGCCTCGGTGCGGCGCCGGCGTGCGGCCATTGCCACAAGCCGCTGTTCACCGGCAAGCCGGTCGCCCTGGGCGTGGATCATTTCGGCGCGCATGCCGATCGCAGCACGCTGCCGCTGCTGGTGGACTTCTGGGCGCCCTGGTGCGGCCCGTGCCAGATGATGGCGCCGCATTTCGA
>JAKFCL010000031.1:0-2815 GCA_036676665.1 Arenimonas sp.
CAGGCGACACGCGCGGCCGGGCCGCGGGACTCAACGCGCCGCGAATCCGGCGAACCCGTCGAGGAACTGCTTCAGCTGCGCGCGCACCTTCTCGTCGACCAGCACACCGTCGCCGTCGAACGCCTGGCCGGCGCGCGACACCAGCAGCTTCGCGCCCCACCAGACGTCGACGCCGAGCGTGCGCAGCACCGGCTGCCAGGCATTCTGCGACAGGATCGTGCCGAACCCGCCCGGCGAGGCGCCGATCACCGCAAACGGGCGGCCGCCGAACACCCGGGCGATGTCGTCGCTCGGGCGCGACAGCCAGTCGATGGCGTTCTTGAACACGCCGGGGATGCCGTTGTTGTATTCGGGCGTCGCCAGCAGCACACCGTCGGCGGCGATGACCTGCGCCTTGAGCGCGACCACGGCGGGCGGCAGGCCGTCGCGGGCCTCGGCGTCGCCGTCGTACAGCGGGATGCCGTGCAGCGTGGCGATGTCCAGCCGCACGCCGGCGCCGGCCAGCGGCTGCGCCGCACGCAGCAGCGAGGTATTGAACGAGCCGGCGCGCAGGCTGCCGGAAATGCCGAGCAGGGTGGTCATGAGGGAACACCGGGAGGGAGGTCGCGGCCACTATACGACCCGCGGATCCCGACGGTCGCCGGGGCCGATCGCGCGGCAGGCTTCCGGGCCGTCACTCGTCGGGAAAGACCGCCGGGCCATCGCCTCCGAGCGGCAGCGGCGTCTCCCGGCCGTCGTCGACGCGCATATAGGTCAGCGTCGCGTCCGTTCCGCCGCTCCACACCCGGCTCGTGTCGATGCCCTCGTGCAGGTAGATCGCGAAGGTTTCGTCCTCGTGCGACCGGTAGGTCAGCGGCCAGCGCAGATGTGTCGACGGCGTCGCCACCACGCGCCGCGTGCCGTCCTCGCCGGTACCGATCGCCAGCCCGTCCGGACACCGGCCGGCGCGCTCGCAGTCGGCCTGGATGCGCTGCGCTTCGCGGGTGACGACGTCCCGCGCCTGCCGGAGCGACTCCTGCACATACGCGAAGGGCGCCATCACCAGGACGATCGCCAGCACCGGCCGCACGAGGCGGCGCGGGTCGCCGCGCCGGAAAACCAGCCGGACCAGCCGCACGACCAGCGAGCCGAGACTCCACAGCACGACCAGGACGCCGAAGCTCAACGAGAAATAGACGGTCGGGCCGTACGTCGACACGAAGCACGCCAGCAGCGCGAACGGTGGCAACACCTGCCACAGCCAGAAGCCCTTGCCACGCGGCGGTGCCGCGACGGTGTTCATTCGGCGCGGCCGCCGACCACCGGATAACCGAGCGCGACCCAGCCCTGGATGCCCTCGTACAGCACCGCCGTGTTGGCGAAGCCGTGGCCGCGCAGGCGTTCGACGACCGACTCGGCGGCGGCGCGCGGGCATTCGCAGTACGCGACGATCCAGGTGCCGTCGCGCGGCAGGCCGGCGATCACCTCGGACGGACTGCTGTAGTAGGGCAGCGGCGCGGCGCCGGCCAGGTGGCCGCGCTGCCACATCGACGTCACGCGGGTGTCGAGCAGCACCATGCGCTTGCCGGCGCGCAGTTCGCGGTCGAGCTGGGCGGCGCTGACGTGCAGGCCGTCGGCGAGGTCGAACTGCGGCGGCGGCGCGTCCGGATTCAGGATCCACGCGCCGATCGCCGGCGGCTTCGCCAGCACGACGTCGGCGACCTTCCAGTCACTGCCGCGGCTGCGCAGGAACGCGGTGACGCCGTCGACCTGCGCCGCGTCGAGCACTTCCCCGAACGCCGGCATCGGCGTGCCGTCACGGCCGTGGACGATCGCGTGGCGCAGGAACGAATCCGGGGTCAGCGCCAGCATCGCCGCATTCGCCAGCGCGGTGCCGACGCCGCCTTCGCCGTCGGCGCCGTGGCAGCCGGCGCACTCCTTCGCGTAGGTTTCGCCGCCCAGGGCGATGTCGCCGGCCACCGGCTCCGGCGGCATCGCCAGCGGCGTCACGTCTTCGACCTGGACCAGCCAGTCCACCAACCGGCGGACGGTGTCGCGGTCGAGCGGCCCGCCGACCTCGTCGAGATAGCCGCCCATCGGCGTGCCCGGGCGGCCGTAGGCGATCGCCTCGCGCAGCACCGTCGGGTAGCCGGATTCGAGCAGGGACTTCGACTTCAGCGACGGCGCATCGTCGTTGGCGTGGCCGGCACGGTCGGCGCGGTGGCACAGCGCGCAGTAGCGCTGGTAATCGGCTTCCGCCGCCTGCATCGCTTCCGGTGCCAGCGGGTCGGCGTGGGCGGCGCCGGCGAAGGCCAGCAGCAGCGCGAACGCCCAGGGGGATCGGGACATCGGGGGGCACCTGTCGCGGGGAGTCGCCGCGACTATAAGGCTTCGTGCGCCGCCCGGGCGCCGCCGCCGCGCACCGGTGCCGCCGGCGTCAGCCTTCCTGCAGCGATGGCGTGTCGAGCACCGGCTGCCAGCGCTTGAACCAGGCGCTGGCCTGCGGCTCCCACGGCCAGCTGCCGTCGGTGGACGGGTAGACCAGCTGCAACATGCGGAAACCGGTGCCGCCGTACAGCGCGACGTTCCAGCCGAACCAGTCGCGGAAGTGCGACGGATGGATCGCCCGCAGTTCGCCCTCGCTGCCCTCGAACAGGTCGGGCACCCGCTCGCCGACGCGGAAGGCGCGTTTCGCCAGCAGCCCGTCGCGATATCGCCGGATCGCCGCTTCGGCGACGTCCTTCTTCAGGCCGATCACCGCCAGGTCGGGCACCTTCATCGACGCATTCATGCCGACCGAATAGCTGAACGGCGCCATCCCGTCGCCCTCGGCGAC
>JAKFCL010000032.1:0-6317 GCA_036676665.1 Arenimonas sp.
ACCCGCGGCCCCTACATCATCGACGCGCACGCCCGCGCGCAGATGAAGAAGATCCTGGCCGAGATCCAGGACGGCACGTTCGCGCGCCAGTGGATCGCCGAATACGCGGCCGGCAATCCGAACTACAAGGCCCTGAAGCAGGCCGACCTGGAGCACCCGATCGAGGCCACCGGCCGCAAGCTGCGCGCGGCGATGAGCTGGATCGGCGCCGACGGCAATGTCCAGCCGGCCGCGCCGGCGACGCCGCCCGCGCCCCGGCCCGAGGCGGCGGCCGCATGAACGCCCGGCAGAACGGCGCGAAGCTGCTCGCCCGCGCGCTCGAGGCCGAGGGCGTCGACCTGCTGTTCGGTTATCCGGGCGGCGCGATCATGCCGTTCTACGACGCGCTGGTCGGCTCGAAGCTCAGACACATCCTCGTCCGGCACGAACAGGGCGCGGCGCTGGCCGCCAACGGCTACGCGCGCGCCAGCGGCCGCGTCGGCGTCTGCGTCGCGACGTCGGGCCCGGGCGCGTCCAACCTGGTGACCGGCATCGCCGATGCGTTCCTGGATTCGGCGCCGATGGTGGTGATCACCGGCCAGGTGTCGACGGCGCTGATGGGCACCGACGCGTTCCAGGAACTGGACGTGTACGGCATGACGCTGCCGATCGTGAAGCACAGCTTCCTGGTGCGGCACGTCGACGAGCTGCCCGGTGTCGTGCACGAGGCGTTCCGCATCGCCCGCGAAGGCCGCCCCGGTCCGGTGCTGATCGACCTGCCCAAGGACGTGCAGCTGGCCGACGCCAGCCACCTGGTTCCCCGGGTTCCCGCGGCGGCGGCGCCTCCCCCGCCGCCGTCGCGGGAATCGCTGGCGCGGGCGATCGCCGCGATCGCCGACGCCGAACGCCCGGTCATCTACGGCGGCGGCGGCATCGCGCTGGCCGACGCGGTGAACGCGTTCCGCGGTTTCGTCGATTCCAGCGGCATCCCGACCGTGCTGACGCTGCGCGGCCTGGGCGCGCTGCCGACGACGCACCCGCTGCTGCTGGGCATGCTGGGCATGCACGGCAGCCGCGCCGCCAACATCGCCGTGCAGGAGGCCGACCTGCTGGTCTGCGTCGGTGCCCGCTTCGACGACCGCGCCACCGGCAAGCTGGCCGAGTTCGCGCCGCGCGCGCGCGTCGTGCACCTGGACGCCGACACCCGCGAGATCGGCAAGCTGCGCCACGCCGACGTCGGCGTGCCGGGCGACGTCGCCGCCGCGCTGAAGTCGCTGACCGGCGTGCGCCCGGACTGCACGCCGTGGCGCGAACAGTGCCTGCGCCAGCGCGAACGGCATGCGTCGCGCTACGACGCGCCGGGCACCGACGTGTACGCGCCGGCGCTGCTGCGGCGGCTGTCGGAGCTGGCGCCGCGCGACGCGATCGTGGCCTGCGACGTCGGCCAGCACCAGATGTGGGTCGCGCAGCACTGGAAGTTCAGCCATCCGCGCAACCACCTGACCAGCGGTGCGCTGGGCACGATGGGCTTCGGCCTGCCGGCGGCGATCGGCGCCCAGTTCGCCTGCCCGAACCGCTGCGTGGTGCTGGTCAGCGGCGACGGCAGTTTCATGATGAACCTGCAGGAACTGGCGACCGTCGCCCGCTGCCGGCTGCCGATCAAGATGGTGCTGCTCGACAACCAGGCCCTGGGCATGGTGCGGCAGTGGCAGGAGCTGTTCTTCGAGAAGAACTTCAGCGAAGTCGACCTGAGCGACAACCCCGATTTCGCCGCGCTTGCGCGGGTGTTCGGCATCCCGGCCGTGCACGTGGACCGGCGCGAGGACGTCGAGGACGCGCTGCACGCGCTGATGGCGACGCCCGGCCCGGCGTTCCTGCACGTCGGCATCGACGCGCGCAGCAACGTCTGGCCGCTGGTGCCGCCCAACCACAGCAACGCGACGATGCTCGACGGCGACGAGGTCGCGGAAGCGACCGCCGACGCACGTGCGCCCGCCACCGAATCCGGGGCTTTCGCCGCGCCGCTCGCCGAAACCGCCGCCGGGCCCGCACCGGAGCGCAGCGATGCGATACCGGCTTGACCTGGTGCTGCGCCCCGCCGAAGGCGCGCTGCTGCGCGTGCTGGGCACCGCCGAGCGCCGCGGTTTCACGCCGCTGGCGATTGCCGGCGACCGCCCGCCCGACGGCGGCGACTGGCGCGTGCAGCTGACCGTGCACGGCCCGCGCCCGCCCGAACCGCTGCGCCGCCAGATCGAACAGTTGTACGACTGCCTTTCCGTGGAGATCGCCTCATGTCCCTGAGCCTCTGGTTCGACGGCCGCCTCGGCCCGCAGGACCGCCTGTCGGCGCCGCTGACCACGCATGCGATGCATTACGGCACCGCGGTGTTCGAGGGCATCCGCAGCTACGCCACGCCCGACGGCGCGGCGGTGTTCCGCCTGCCCGAGCACCTGCTGCGGATGCGCCGCGGTGCCGAGGCCTTCGGCGCGGCGTTCGACGTCGAGGAAGCCGCGGCGGCGGTGATCGCCGTGCTGCGCGCCAACCACCACCGCGACGCCTACATCCGCCCGCTGCTGTGGTACGGCACCGGCTCGCTGGGCCTGGACGTCGCGCCGCTGACGCGGCACCTGATGGTGGCGTCGATGCCGTGGAAGCCGCACCTGGGCGAGAAGCCGGTGCGGCTGACGGTGTCGCCGTTCCGCCGCAACCGCGCCGAGGCGATGCCGCCGCTGAAGCTCAGCGGCGCCTACGTCAATTCGATCCTGGCCAAGCGCGAGGCGGGATCGCGCGGCTACGACGACGCGCTGTTCGTCGACGACGCCGGTTTCGTCTGCGAGTGCACCGGCGTCAACGTGTTCATGGTGGCCGCCGGAAAGGTGGTCGCGGTGGAACACCCCGATGCGCTGCCCGGCATCACCCGCGACACGATCGCCGAACTGGCCGGCGCGGTGTCGCGGCCGGTGACGCTGGAGGAACTGCTGGAGGCCGACGAGGTCTTCCTGACCGGCACGTCGGCCGAGGTGGTGCCGGTGGCGGCGCTGGACCGGCGCGACTACGGCGCGACGCCGGTGGCCGACGGGCTGCGCGCGCGATACCTGCGCATCGTGCGCGGCGGTTCGCCGGCGCACACGCACTGGCTGACCGCGGTATGAGCCGCGCCGCCGCCCCGGCCGTCGCCTGCCCGCGCGCCCGCCGCGCCGGCCGGAGGTCGCTTCTTCTCCACCCGCGGGCCGCGCATGGCTGAACGCGCGCCGCCGCCGGAGGACGATGTCGGCGTCGCCGACGTGCTGGCGGCGCACGCCCGCCTGCGCCGCTTCCTGCCGGCGACGCCGCTGCATTACGCCGAGCGTTTCGGCACCTGGCTCAAGCTGGAGAACCTGCAGCGCACCGGATCGTACAAGGTGCGCGGCGCGCTGAACGCACTGCTGGTGGCGCGCGAGCGCGGTGACCGCCGGCCGGTGATCGCCGCCTCGGCCGGCAACCACGCGCAGGGCCTGGCCTGGGCCGCGCATCGGCTGGGCATGCAGGCAATCACGGTGATGCCGGCCGGCGCCCCGGCGACCAAGGTCGCGGGCGTCGCGCACTGGGGCGCGACGGTGCGCATGCACGGGAGCAGCTTCGACGAGGCGCGGGCGTTCGCGATCGATCTGGCGGCGCTGCACGGCTACCGCTTCCTGTCGGCGTTCGACGACCCGGACGTCATCGCCGGCCAGGGCACCGTGGGCCTGGAACTGGCGGCGCATGCGCCCGACGTCGTGATCGTGCCGATCGGCGGTGGCGGCCTGGCGGCCGGCGTCGCGCTGGCCTTGAAATCGCAGGGCGTGCGCATCGTCGGCGCCCAGCCCGAGGGCGTGGACAACATGGCACGCGTGCTGCGCGGCGACCACAGCGCGCCGCTGCCCGGCGCCACGCTGGCCGATGGCGTGCGCGTGCGCGAGCCGGGCCGGATCACCCGCCGTCTGCTGGCAGGCCTGCTCGACGACCTGGTGATCGTGCGCGAGGCCGAACTGCGCGAGACGCTGGTGCGGCTGGCGCTCGAGGAGCACGTGATCGCCGAAGGCGCCGGCGCGCTGGCGCTGGCCGCCGGCCGCCGCGTCGCCGGCCGCAACAAGTGCGCGGTGGTGTCGGGCGGCAACATCGACGCGACCGTGCTGGCCGGCCTGTTGTCCGACGTGCGGCCCCGCGCGCCGCGCAAGCCGCGCCGCCGCGCCGAGGCGCGGCCGCTACGAGCCCTCGCCCCGAACCTCCCCCACCGCATCGAGACCGCCGCACCCGTACTGGAACAGGAGTTCGCCCCGTGACCGCCGACCGCATCCGCATCTTCGACACCACCCTGCGCGACGGCGAGCAGTCGCCCGGCTGCAGCCTGCGGCCGGCGCAGAAGCTGGTGATGGCGCGTGCGCTCGCCGAACTGGGCGTGGACGTGATCGAAACCGGTTTCCCCGCCAGTTCTGTCAGCGACATGGAAGCGACGAGCCTGATCGCCGCCGAAGTGCGCGAGGCGACGCTGTGCGGCCTGTCGCGCTGCACGCCGGGCGACATCGAGGCCGCGGCGAAGGCGCTGGAGCACGCGCGCCGGCCGCGCATCCACGTCTTCATCTCCACCAGCCCGCTGCATCGCGAGCACAAGCTCGGCCTGAGCCGCGAACAGGTGCTCGAGCGTGCGGTCGAGGGCGTGCGGCTGGCGCGGCGATTCGTCGACGACGTCGAGTTCTCGGCCGAGGACGCGCTGCGCACCGAGGAGGACTTCCTGGTGGAGGTGTTCGGCGCGGCGATCGCCGCCGGCGCGCGCACGATCAACGTGCCCGACACCGTCGGCTACACCACGCCCGAGGAGATCCGCGGCCTGTTCCAGCGCCTGATCGCGCGTACGCCGGGCGCGGACAATGCCGTGTTCAGCGCCCACTGCCACGACGACCTCGGCCTGGCCGTGGCCAACTCGCTGGCCGCGGTCGAGGGCGGCGCGCGCCAGGTCGAGTGCACCATCAACGGCATCGGCGAACGCGCCGGCAACGCCGCGCTGGAGGAGATCGTGATGGCATTGAAGGTGCGCGGCGCCCGCTACGGCGTCGGCACCGGCATCGACAGCCGCGCGCTGCTGCCGGCGTCGCGGCTGCTGTCGCGGCTCACCGGCATGGCCGTTCAGCGCAACAAGGCCGTGGTCGGCGCCAACGCGTTCGCGCACGAGGCCGGCATCCACCAGCACGGCATGCTGCGCAACCGCAACACCTACGAAATCATGCGGCCCGAGGACGTCGGCTGGCCGGCGTCGCAGATGGTGCTGGGCCGGCACAGCGGCCGCCACGCGGTGAACGACCGCCTGCGCGCGCTCGGTTTTCCGCTGGAGGAGTTCGAGTTCGAGCAGGTGTTCGCGCGTTTCAAGAAGCTGTGCGACCACCAGCGCCTGGTGCGCGACGCCGACCTGCAGGTGCTGGTGACGGGCGAGGCGGGCAGCGAAGGCCGCGGCTACCGCCTGGCGGCGCTGTCGGTGAGCGACAGCGGCCGGCGCGCCCGCGCGCACGTCGAGCTGTCCGATCCCGACGGCCACGTCGTCACCGAGATCGCCGAGGCCGACGGCCCGGTGGCGGCGCTGTTCGACGCGATGATCCGCGCCACCGGCGTGCCGATGCAGCTGGAGAGCTACCAGGTGCACAGCATCGGCATCGGCGCCGACGCGCGCGGCGAAGCCAACCTGAGCGTGCGCTGCGACGGCGTCGAATACACCGGCCTGGGTACCAGCCGCGACATCATCGAAGCCAGCGCGCTGGCCTGGCTCGACGTCGCCAACCGCGTGCTGCGCCAGCGCGACGTCGCCACCGCCCCGCTTGCCGCCACCGCCTGAGGCCACCATGACGATGCCCCGCACCCTGCTCGACAAACTCTGGGACGCCCACGTGGTGGTGCCCGAAACGGCGGCCGCACCGGCCGTGTTCCACATCGACCTGCACCTGATCCACGAGGTGACCTCGCCGCAGGGATTCACCGAACTGGCCCGCCGCGGCCTGGCGCCGCGCCGGCCGGACCTGACCAAGGCCACGCTCGACCACTCGACGCCGACGCTGCCGGCGGATGCGCACGGCGAGCCGCCCTTCCACACGCCCGAGGCGAGGCAGCAGGTGCAGACGCTGCGGGAGAACTGCGCCGCGCACGGCATCGAGATCTTCGACCTCGGTTCGGCCGAGCGCGGCATCGTGCACGTGATCGCGCCCGAACTCGGGCTGACGCAGCCGGGCATGAGCATCGTCTGCGGCGACAGCCACACCAGCACGCACGGGGCGTTCGGCGCGCTGGCGTTCGGCATCGGCAGCAGCGAGGTCGGACATGTGCTGGCGACCCAA
>JAKFCL010000033.1:0-6581 GCA_036676665.1 Arenimonas sp.
GCGTGTTCCGGCGTGAACAGCCACAGATGCGCGATGCCCTGCGCGGACGCGTGCGCGACCAGCGCCCGCACCAGCATCGCGCCCAGGCCCCTCCCGCGCGCCTGCGGCACCACGTACAGGCTGGCGAGCCAGGCGTCGCCGCGATCGGCCAGTTCCGGCGCGTCCTCGTCGACGAGGCTGACCGAACCGAGCAGCGTGCCGGCATCGTCGAGCAGCACCAGCGTGGTCGGGCGGTCGCGGCGCGAGGCGTGGTCGCGCAGTTCGGCGGTGGCGGCGGCGAGCGACCAGTCGTCGTAAAGATGTCCCCACTGCGCGTGGTGCCAGGCCGCCAGGGTGTCGACATGGCCGGGATGGTCGGCCAGCAGGCGGACGTCCACGGCGGTCAGCGTTTTGCCTTTTCGGGCAGGCCGCCGAGCAGCGGCAGCTGCAGGCTTTCCAGGCCCGGCAGGTCGCGCTCGAGCCGCTCGATCTCCTCGCGGAACGCCTGCACGTCCTCGAACTTTCGGTACACCGAAGCGAAGCGCACGTAGGCGACCTGGTCGAGCTTCTTGAGCTCGGCCATCACGAACTCGCCGACGCGCAGCGACGGCAGCTCGCGTTCGCCGCTCAGCCGCAGCGAGTGCACGACCGACCGCACGGCGGCATCGATCTGCTCGGACGACACCGGCCGCTTCTGCAGCGCGCGGTCGAAACTGGTGCGCAGCTTGCGCTCGTCGAAGTTCTCGCGGCGCCCGTCGCTCTTGACGATCGCCGGCAGTTTCAGCTCGGCCATCTCGAAGGTGTTGAAGCGCTCGTTGCACGCCTCGCACTCGCGCCGGCGCCGGATCGTCGTGCCGTCCTCGGACACGCGCGAGTCGATCACGCGGGTGTCTTCGTGCTGGCAGAAGGGGCAGTGCATTCGAAGGGCGGGATATGGGATCTAGGATCTACGTGATAGGAAGGACGGGGTCAGCCGTAGACCGGAAACGCGCGGCATTGCTTGGTGACATTGTCGCGCACGCCGGCAATGACGTTCTCGTCGGTCGGGTTGTCGAGCACATCGCAGATCCACTCCGCCAGCGCGACGCAATCGGGTTCCTTGTAGCCGCGCGTGGTGACGGCCGGGGTGCCGATGCGCAGGCCGGAGGTGACGAACGGCGAGCGCGGGTCGCCGGGCACGGCGTTCTTGTTGACGGTGATGTGGGCGGCGCCCAGCGCCGCCTCGGCGTCCTTGCCGGTCACCTCGCGGCCGATCAGGTCGACCAGCATCAGGTGGTTCTCGGTACCGCCGGACACGACCTTGTAGCCGCGGCCCATCAGCGTCTTCGCCATCGCCTTGGCGTTCTTCACGACCTGCGCCTGGTAGTCCTTGAACTCCGGCTCCAGCGCTTCCTTGAACGCGACGGCCTTGGCGGCGATCACGTGCATCAGCGGGCCGCCCTGCGTGCCGGGGAACACCATCGACTGGAATTTCTTCTCCAGTTCCTCGTTGGCCTTGGCCAGGATGATGCCGCCGCGCGGTCCGCGCAGCGTCTTGTGCGTGGTGGAGGTGACGACGTCGGCGTGCGGCACCGGGTTCGGGTAGACGCCGGCGGCGACCAGGCCGGCGACGTGCGCCATGTCGACGAAGAACCACGCGCCCACCGACTTCGCGATCTGCGCCATGCGCTCCCAGTCGACGATCTGCGAGTAGGCGCTGAAGCCGGCCACCAGCATCTTCGGCTTGTGTTCGGTCGCGAGGCGCTGCACCTCGTCGTAGTCGATCATGCCGTTTTCGTCGACGCCGTACTGCACCGCGTTGAAGAGCTTGCCGCTGAAGTTGACCTTGGCGCCGTGGGTCAGGTGGCCGCCGTGGGCGAGGCTCATGCCCAGGATCGTGTCGCCCGGCTGCAGCAGCGCCAGGTAGACGGCAGCGTTGGCCTGCGAGCCCGAATGCGGCTGCACGTTGGCGTACCAGGCGCCGAACAGCTGCTTGACGCGCTCGATCGCCAGCTTCTCGGCGACGTCGACGAATTCGCAGCCGCCGTAATAGCGCTTGCCCGGGTAACCCTCGGCGTACTTGTTGGTCAGCACGGTGCCCTGGGCCTCGAGCACGCGCGGGCTGGCGTAGTTCTCCGAGGCGATCAGCTCGACGTGGTCCTCCTGCCGCTGCAGCTCGTGGGCGATCGCCTGGGCCAGGACATCGTCGTAACCGGCAATCTGCATCTGCTTGCTGAACATCGGAGGTCGGTCCCGGGGGCGTGGAAGGCGTGAAATTGTAGCCCCCGCCCGCGGCCCGACCAAATCGGGCGTTTCCCGTCAAGCGCGACCGCGGGAAACGCCCCCTCCGGGGCCTCAGCCGGAATACGGAGGCGGGGCCGGTGCGTTAAGCCGGGTCCAGTCCAGCCGCCGGGTCAGCACCATCACGGTGGCGAGCAGGGCGAACAGCAGGCCGCTGCCGACCAGCAGCGCGTAGTCCTCGGACTTCAGCAGCGCGTACAGCACGCCGTACAGCGCGCCCAGACCGAGCCCGAACGCCAGCCCGCGCCGGCCGCCGCCGAGCACGCCGGCGAGGTAGTACGCCAGCAGCGCCGAGCAGGCCGTCGCCGCGACCGCATACGCGGGCCCGAAGCCGATGTGCTCCGACAGCGACAGCAGCAGCAGGTAGAACATCGCCAGCCCGAGCCCGGTGAGCCCGTACTGGACGAAATGCACCGGCCGCGCGGCCAGCGCCTCGACCAGGAACACCGCGCCGAACACCAGGCCGAGGAACAGCAGCGCGTATTTCATCGCCCGCTCGGTCATCAGGTAGCGGTCGACCGGGTCGACCAGGCGCACGCCGAAGCCGCCGTCGAGCAGCCCGTCGCAGGCCGATTCGAGCGGCGAACACGCCGCCAGTGCCTGCTGCACGCGGCTCGACAGCCGCGACACCGCCCAGGTCGCCTCGAAGCCGGCGGCCCCGATGCGCGGCGCCTGCGGCAGGTGCCGGCCCTCGAAGCCCGGGTGCGGCCAGTCGCCGGAGGTCGCGACGGTGGTCTCGCCGGCCACCGGCAGCCAGTCCAGGCGGTCGGTGCCGGTCAGGTCGATCGCCCAGTCGAAGGTCACCGGCCGGTCCAGCGCCGCCAGCGGCACCGGCACGTGCAGGCCCTCGGGCAGGAATCCGATGCGGGTGCCGGGCTCGGCGGTCGCCGGCTGCCCGTTCAGGCCCAGCTTCAGCGAGCGCAGTCCGCGGTTGTCGCCCAGGCCCAGCACCAGCCACGCCCGCAGCGGCACGGTGGTGGCGCCTTCGACCACCGGCAGCCGGTGCCGCACTTCGCCGGCCAGGCGCAGGTCGGCGTGGAACAGCAGCACCTCGAACAGGCTGCGGCCACGCCGCTCGGTGCGCAGGTCGCTGGTGATCGCCAGCTTTTCCGGCGGCACGAGGTAGTGCACGACCTCCGAGACCGTCTCGGCCTCCTCCACCTGCTGGCCGTCGCGGATCACGAGCTTGCGCCGGGGCACGTCGCGGCGCGCCTCCACCAGCAGCAGCGGCCCGACCAGCTGCTGGGCGCCGGCGGACGAGGCGGCGATTTCCGCGGCCACTTCCCGGCCGCGCTGCTGCCGCTCCTGCACCAGGCCGCCGAGCATCAGCAGCGGCACCATCAACAGCAGCAGCAGGAAGCCGACCAGGGCGAGTTTCAGGCCGATGCGCATGGGGTCACTCCGTGAAGGCCGCCCACTGCGGCAGCGTCAATGAAATACCCCACGAAAGGCCATCGCGGGGCAGGTTTGTGGCGATCGCCGGGCAAACCGGGCCGGCGACCGTGCGGGACGTGGGGATTCAGGGCGAAGCCCTTATAATCCCGCCACCCTCCGATTCCGGACCGGTCGCCGCCCCGCGCGCGCGGCCCCACCCCTGCCCGGCCGCGCCGTTCCCCGCGCCGCCGCGCCCTGCGCCAAGAGAACGAGCAATGTCGCAATACATCTACACCATGATCGGCGTCAGCAAGACCGTGCCGCCGAAGCGCCAGATCATCAAGGACATCTCGCTGTCGTTCTTTCCGGGCGCGAAGATCGGCCTGCTCGGCCTCAACGGCTCGGGCAAGTCGACCGTGCTGCGGATCATGGCCGGCGTCGACCAGGACTTCACCGGCGAAGCGCGCCCGCAGCCGGGCATCAAGGTCGGCTACCTCGAGCAGGAGCCGCGCCTGAACCCCGAGCACACCGTCCGCCAGGCCGTCGAGGAAGGCGTCGGCGACCTGCTGCACGCGCAGGAACTGCTCGACCAGGTCTACGCCGCCTACGCCGAGGAAGACGCCGATTTCGAGAAGCTCGCGTCCGAGCAGCAGCGCCTGGAGGCGATCCTGGCCACCGGCGACGCCGCGACGCTGGAACTGCAGCTGGAAATCGCCGCCGACGCGCTGCGCCTGCCGCCGTGGGAGGCGATCTGCGGCCAGCTGTCGGGCGGCGAGAAGCGCCGCGTGGCGCTGTGCCGGCTGCTGCTGAGCAAGCCCGACATGCTGCTGCTCGACGAACCCACCAACCACCTCGACGCCGAGTCGGTCGAGTGGCTGGAGCAGTTCCTGACGCGCTTCCCGGGCACCGTCGTCGCCGTCACCCATGACCGCTACTTCCTCGACAACGCCGCCGAGTGGATCCTCGAGCTCGACCGCGGCCGCGGCATCCCGTGGAAGGGCAACTACAGCGACTGGCTGACCCAGAAGACCGAGCGCCTGAAGCAGGAAGAGTCGCAGGAGAAGGGCCGGCAGAAGGCGCTGCAGAAGGAACTGGAGTGGTCGCGGCAGAACGCCAAGGGCGGCCGCAGCAAGGGCAAGGCCCGCCTGCAGCGCCTGGAAGACCTGCAGTCGGTCGAATACCAGCGCCGCAACGAGACCAACGAGCTGTTCATCCCGCCGGGCGAGCGCCTGGGCGACAAGGTGATCGAGTTCAAGAACGTCTCGAAGTCGTTCGGCGACCGCCTGCTGATCGACGACCTGAACATCGTGATCCCGCCGGGCGCGATCGTCGGCATCATCGGCCCCAACGGCGCCGGCAAGTCGACGCTGTTCAAGATGATCACCGGCGCCGAGAAGCCCGACAAGGGCGAGGTGAATGTCGGTCATACGGTGAAAATCGCCTACGTCGACCAGAGCCGCGATGCGCTGGAAGCCGACAAGAACGTCTGGCAGGCGGTGTCCGGCGGCAGCGACATCATCACGATCGGCAAGGTCGAGATCCAGTCGCGCGCCTACATCGGCCGCTTCAACTTCAAGGGCAGCGACCAGCAGAAGCTCGTCGGCACGCTGTCGGGCGGCGAACGCGGCCGCCTGCACATGGCCAAGACGCTGCTGCAGGGCGGCAACGTGCTGCTGCTCGACGAACCGTCCAACGACCTGGACATCGAGACGCTGCGTGCGCTCGAGGACGCGCTGCTGGAGTTCCCGGGCTGCGCGCTGGTCATCTCGCACGACCGCTGGTTCCTGGATCGCATCGCCACGCACATCATCGCCTTCGAGGGCGACTCGCACGTGGAGTTCTACCAGGGCAACTACCGCGAGTACGAGGAAGACAAGAAGCGCCGCCTCGGCGAGGAAGGCGCGCGACCGCATCGCCTGCGCTACAAGGCGCTCAAGTAAGATCCGGCAACCGCCCGCTCCAGGAGACGACCATGCAACCCGATCAGCCCGGCTGGTGGAAACGCAACTGGAAGTGGGCCGCGCCGAGCGGCTGCCTGCTCGTGGTGCTGCTGGCCTTCGGCGGCTGCGTCGCGCTGATGACCACCGCGGTCGGCATGATGAAGAACACCGGCGCCTACGAGCAGGCGATCGAGCGGGTGAAGTCGAACCCGGACGCGATCGCGCTGCTCGGCGAACCGATCGAGGCGAGCTGGATGATTTCCGGCAACGTCCACGAGGACGGCGCCGTCGGCGAGGCGAACTACTCGGTGCCGGTGTCGGGCCCGCGCGGCGCCGGCACGCTGTACGTCGAGGCGCGCAAGTCCACCGGCCGCTGGACGTTCGAGGTGCTGACGCTGGTGCCGCAGGGCGACGGCGAGCGGATCGACCTGCGCACGGACGCCGAAGCGGCGGCGGCCGGCCCGGACCCGGACACCGGCGACGGCGAGGCGCCGCTCCCGGAAAAGCGCGTCGAACACGGCGGCAAGGACTCGTCCAGCGCCTGAACCGGGCTGCGGGCGGCCGCGTGGCTGCCGCCCGGCCCATTGGCTAGACTCGCCCCACGATCTCGACCGGGGAGGGTCCGACGATGCAGACGACACCGAAGTGGTTCATGCCCGTCGCCGTGCTGGCGCTGCTGTGGAACCTGCTGGGCTGTTTCATGATCGCGCAGGACGTCATGCTGACGCCCGAGGACATCGCCAGGCTGCCGCCCGACATGCAGGCGGTGAATGCCGGTCGCGAACTGTGGATGGTGATCGGCTCGGTGGTCGGTGTCGCCGCCGGCGCCCTCGGCAGCCTCGGGCTGGTGCTCAGGCGCCGCTGGGCGACACCGCTGCTGATCCTGTCGGTGCTCGGCCTGGTCGCGCAGGACCTGGGCTTCGTGCTGATCGCCCGCACCGTGCCGATCCCGATGGCGGGCTGGATCCTGCAGGGCATGGTCCTGGTCATCGCGATCCTGCTGGTGCT